>JAZKDA010000156.1:0-10634 GCA_040387815.1 Pseudomonadota bacterium
TCACGTCCTTGCTGCGGTCGGTGATCTGCATGAAGCCGTCGGCGTCGATGGTGGCGACGTCGCCGGTGGGGAACCAGCCGTCCACCAGCGGCGACGGCCCTTCGGCCTTGTAGTAGTCCTTGACGATCCAGGGCCCGCGCACCTGCAGGTCGCCATAGGTCTTGCCGTCCCAGGGCAGCTCTTTTCCGTCGTCGCCGACGATGCGCATGTCCACCCCGAAGATGGCCCGCCCCTGCTTCATGCGGATCTTCATCTGGTCTTCGGGCGGCAGCTGCAGCTGCTTGTTCTTGAGGGTGCACAGCGTGCCCAGCGGGCTCATTTCCGTCATGCCCCAGGCATGCAGCACCTCGACGCCGTACTTGTCGCGGAAGGCGTCGATCATGGCGGGCGGACAGGCCGAGCCGCCGATGACCGTGCGGCGCAAGCTGGAGAACGACAGCTGGTTGGGCCCCATGTGCGCCAGCAGCATCTGCCAGACGGTGGGCACGCCGGCGGCGTAGGTGACGCGCTCGGCCTCGATCAGCTCATAGACCGACTTGCCGTCCAGCGCGCCGCCCGGGAACACCAGCTTGCAGCCAGTGAGCGCCGCCGAGTACGGAATGCCCCAGGCGTTGACGTGGAACATGGGCACCACGGGCAGCACGGCGTCGCGCGCCGAGATGCTCATCACGTCGGGCAGGGCCGCCGCGTAAGCATGCAACAGGGTCGAGCGGTGGCTGTACAGCGCAGCCTTGGGGTGGCCGGTGGTGCCGCTGGTGTAGCACATGCTGGAGGCGGAGTTTTCATCGAGCCGCGGCCAGGTATAGGTCGACGGCTGCTTGCCGATCCAGTCTTCATAGGCCACCAGGTTGGGGATGCCGCTGTCGGCCGGCAGCTTGCCGGCGTCGCACAGCATCACGTAGCGGGCGATGCCAGGGCAGCGGGCGTGAACGGCCTGCACCAGCGGCAAGAAGGTGGCGTCGAAGCACAGCACCCGGTCTTGCGCGTGGCCGGCGATCCAGGCGATCTGGTCCGGATGCAGGCGTGGGTTGATGGTGTGAAGCACCCGGCCGGAGCCGGAAACGCCAAAGTACAGCTCCAGGTGCCGGTAGCCGTTCCAGGCCAGCGTGGCCACCCGTTCGCTGGGGCCAAGCTTTTCAGCATCGAGCGCGTTGGCCACCTGCCGGGCGCGCGTTGCCACGCCCGCCCAGGTGTAGCGGTGCAGGTCGCCCTCGACCCGTCGGGACACGATCTCGCCGTCGCCGTGGTGGCGGTCGGCGAACTCGATCAGGGATGAAATCAGCAGCGGTTGGTCCTGCATCAAGCCCAGCATGTCGTCTCCAATTGTTATCGAGCGGTGTTCCAGTATGGGCCACGTCAAGCGTGGCGGCGACCGAGGAAATTCCCTCACTTGCGCGCGTGGGGCGTGGCTGCGGGACAATGCCGCGATGAATGCCATCCTTGCCGCGCCCGCCGACCACACGGTCGACCTGGGCCTGCGCTGGCGGCCGGGCTTTGCCAGCCTGGGCCCCGCCTTTCACACCGAGCTGCGGCCCACCCCCCTGCCCGCCCCCTACCTGGTGGGTTTGA
Source organism: Pseudomonadota bacterium (assembly GCA_040387815.1). Taxonomy (GTDB): domain Bacteria; phylum Pseudomonadota; class Gammaproteobacteria; order Burkholderiales; family Burkholderiaceae_C; genus Ramlibacter. Next base: position 1,570 of record JAZKDA010000156.1, read on the forward strand.
GTACCCCGCTGGCCGCAGAGCTGGGCTTTTCGGCGGACGCATTGCAGGCGCCCGAGGCGCTCGATGCCTTCACCGGCAACCGCCTGCTGGCGGGCAGCCGTCCGTTGGCCACGGTGTACAGCGGCCACCAGTTCGGTGTGTGGGCCGGCCAGCTCGGCGATGGCCGGGCCATCCTGCTGGGCGAGGCGCAGACACCGGCGGGCGGCCACGAGATCCAGCTCAAGGGCGCCGGCCGCACCCCCTACTCCCGCATGGGCGACGGCCGGGCCGTGCTGCGGTCGAGCATCCGGGAGTTCTTGTGTTCCGAGGCCATGCATGCGCTGGGCATCCCCACCACCCGGGCGTTGATGGTCACCGGCTCGGACGCGCCGGTGCGCCGTGAAGAGGTCGAGACTTCGGCGGTGGTGACGCGGGTGGCGCCCAGCTTCATCCGCTTCGGGCACTTCGAGCATTTTTCCTCGCGCGGGCAAGAGGACGAGCTGCGGGCCTTGGCCGATTTCGTGATCGACCGCTTCTACCCCGGCTGCCGCGCCAGCGAGCGGCTGGGCGGCAACGCCTACGCCAACCTGCTGGAGCAGGTGAGCGAGCGCACCGCCGCCATGGTGGCGCAGTGGCAGGCCGTGGGCTTTTGCCATGGCGTGATGAACACCGACAACATGAGCATCCTGGGCCTGACCATCGACTACGGTCCGTTCCAGTTCCTCGATGCATTCGACCCCGGCCACATCTGCAACCACAGCGACCATGAAGGCCGCTATGCCTTCAACCGGCAGCCCAACATCGCCTACTGGAACCTGTTCTGCCTGGCCCAGGCCCTGCTGCCACTGATCGGCGAGCAGGATCTGGCCCTGGCCGCGCTGGAGTCGTATAAGACGGTGTTTCCGCGCGAACTGCTGGCCCGCATGGGTGCCAAGCTGGGCCTGGCACAGCCGGCCGAGGCCGACCGGGCGTTGGTCGAGGGCGTGCTCAAGCTGCTGGCCGAAGGCCGCATCGACTACACCATCTTCTGGCGCCGCCTGTCGCACCATGCGGCCGGCCAGTCGCCGGAGCCGGTGCGCGACCTGTTCGCCGACCGTGCGGGCTTCGATGCCTGGGCGCTGGCCTGGCGTGAACGGCTGGCGCAGGCGCCGCACGCCATGGCGGACTCAGCGGGCGAACGTATGCTCGCCGTCAACCCCAAATACGTGCTGCGCAACCACCTGGGCGAATTGGCCATCCGCCAGGCGCGGAACAAGGACTACGGTGGCGTGTCTCAGTTGCTGGCGTTGCTGCACGCGCCGTTCGACGAACATCCGGACCACGAAGCCGCCTACGCAGGTTTTCCGCCCGACTGGGCCTCTTCCATCGAGATCAGCTGCTCCTCATGACCTACCCCATCCAGAAGACCGATGCCGAATGGCAAGCCCTGCTGGCCGCCAAGGGCGCCGAGCCCCGCGCCTTCGACGTCACCCGCCATGCGGCCACCGAGCGGCCCTTCACCGGCAAGTACGAGCAGGTCTGGACCGACGGCAGCTACCACTGCATCTGCTGCGGCAACAAGCTGTTCGACGCGAACACCAAGTTTGACGCCGGTTGCGGCTGGCCCAGCTTCTCCCTGGCGGTGCCCGGCGCCATCCGCGAGATCACGGACGCAAGCCACGGGATGATGCGCACCGAGACCGTGTGTGCACAATGCGGTGCGCACCTGGGCCATGTGTTCCCCGACGGCCCCGCGCCCACCGGCCTGCGCTACTGCATGAACTCCGCCTCCCTTGATTTCACCCCCGACGCATGAAGCTGCTGCTCGATTTTTTCCCCATCATCCTGTTCTTCGTGACCTTCAAGGTCGCGGACATTTACTGGGCCACCGCCGTGGCCATCGTCGCCACAGTGCTGCAGATCGCGTGGCTGCGCTATCGCACCGGCAAGGTCGAGGTGATGCAGTGGCTCAGCCTGGGCGTGATCGTCGTGTTCGGCGGCGCCACGCTGCTGGCGCAAAGCGAAACCTTCATCAAATGGAAGCCCACGGTGCTCTACTGGCTGATGGGCGGCGCGCTGCTCGTAGGCCAGCTGTTCTTCAGGCGCAACCTGCTCAAGTCACTGATGGGCGCCCAGATCGAGTTGCCCGAGGCCGGCTGGCGCGTCATGCTGCACAGCTGGACAGCCTTTCTGCTGTTCATGGGCGTGCTCAACCTGTGGGTGGCTTATACCTTCAGCACCGACACCTGGGTGAGCTTCAAGCTCTTCGGCGGGCTCGGGCTGATGGCTGTGTTCGTGATCGGCCAGGCGTTGTGGATGAGCCGCTATGTCAAGACCGACGCGCCCTCGGCGGATCGGCAACCATGAGCGAAGCGCCGTTCAAAGGGCTGGCATGACCGGCACCGGCATCACGGCCCAGGCACTGCATGAACGTCTGGCGCAGGCATTGGGCCCCACCCAGCTGGAGGTGCTCGACGAGAGCGCGGCCCACGCCGGCCATGCCGGCGCCGACGGCACCGGCTCAGGCACCCATTTTCGTGTCCGTATCGCCGCCCCGGGCTTTGCGGGCAAATCCAAAGTGGCGCAGCATCGCCTTGTGTATGATGCGCTGCGCGACTTTCTCGCCCGTGGGCTCCATGCCCTGGCGATCGAGATCGTCTGATTCTTCTTCCGGACCCGCAGGAAACGACCCTCCCATGAAAAAGCACCTTGTCGCGGCCCTGGCCGCCGCCGCCGTTTGCGCCGCCCTGCCCGCTTTTGCGCAGAACATCGCCATCGTCAACGGCCAGCCGGTGCCCAAGGCCCGTGCCGACGCCCTGGCCGCCCAGGTCGCCCGCAGCGGCCGCCCGGTCACCCCTGAGCTGGCCGGCCAGATCCGCGAGGAAGTCATCGCCCGTGAGATCTTCGTCCAGGAAGCCCAGCGCCGCGGCATCGACGCCGGCGACGAATACAAGGCCCAGATGGAGCTGGCCCGCCAGACCATCCTGATCCGTGAGCTGTTCGCCGACGTGCAGAAGAAAGAGCCCGTCACCGACGAGGAAGTCAAAGCCGAATACGACAAGTTCGTCGCGGCCAACAGCGGCAAGGAATACCGCGCCCGCCACATCCTGGTGCCCACCGAGGCCGAAGCCAAGGCCATCGTCGCCAGCTTGAAAAAGGGCGGCAAGTTCGATGAGATTGCCAAGAAGCAGTCCAAGGACCCAGGCTCGGGCGCCAACGGCGGCGACCTTGATTGGGCCACGGCCGACAACTACGTTCCCGAGTTCTCCTCGGCGATGATCAAGCTGACCAAGGGCCAGCTCACCGAGACTCCGGTCAAGACCCAGTTCGGTTTTCACGTGATCCGCCTCGATGACGTCCGCGAAGCCAAGCTGCCGCCCTTCGAGCAGGTCAAGCCGCAGATCTCGCAGCAACTGCAGCAGCAAAAGCTGACCAAGTTCCAGGACACGCTGCGGTCCAAGGCCAAGGTCGAGTAAGGCTGTTCCGGTCATCCCCGCGATGGCGGGGATCCCGGTGCGCGGTTCATTCGGCGAATGACCCGTCCCGCTCACCGCAGCAGCCAGCTCACCCCGGCCAAAACCCCGATCAGCACCGGCTGGTGCAGCATGTACCAGGCCAGGCTCCAGCGCCCTAACCAAGCCAGCGGTACCGCCATCCCCGGCAAGTCCCCCGCGATCACCTCGGGCCGCCGCTGCAGCAGCCACTGCCCGGCCGCCATCCCCCACCACACCACACCCAGCCAGGGCACCAGCGGCACATAGTCCTCGGTGATCGGTTTCGTGCCGATCAGGCCCAGCCAGTTCCACCACGGCAGGTTCAGCACCTGCGGCGCCCAACCGGCATCGTGGGCCCATTGCGCGCCAAGCTTCAGCGCAATCGCCAGCGCCCCAGCCAGCCACAGGCAGCGCCCCCAGCCGGCCGTCAGCCGCACGATCAGCAGCATCGCGGCGATGCCGTGCAACACGCCGAAGTAGATGAAGCTGTTGGGGAACGCGAGGTACGAGCCCGCCGACACCAGCAGCGCGCATCCCGCCACCTGACCCCAGCGCCGCCAGAAGCGCGCCCAGGTCTGCCCCTGCGCCACAGCGATCGCCTGCCCCAGGCCGGCGCACAGCAGGAACAGGCTCACGATGGCCGTGCGCTGGCCGGTCCAGATCGGGTCGCGGTAGAAATCCTGGCGCCACCAGCCGAACCAGCTGAGGTCGAACGCGAAATGAAAGGCCGTCATCCAGACGATGGCCAGCCCGCGCAGGGCGTCGATGCGGTCGTGACGGGGAGTGGCGCGCGGGGGCATGGCCGCGACCATACCCGATCAACCCGGATAATCACGTCCCATGCTTGCGAACCACCAGCTCGAACTGCTCGCACCGGCGCGTGACGCCGACATCGGCATCGAGGCCATCAACCACGGCGCCGACGCCGTCTACATCGGCGGCCCCGGCTACGGCGCGCGGGCCGGCGCCAGCAACAGCGTGCAGGACATCGAGCGCCTGGCCCGCCATGCCCACCGCTTCGGCGCGCGCATCTTCGTCACCCACAACACCATCTTGCGCGACGACGAGCTCGAAGGCGCCCGCCGCATGGCCTGGGATGTGTACAACGCGGGCGCCGACGTCCTCATCATCCAGGACATGGGCCTGCTGGAGATCGACCTGCCGCCGATCCAGCTGCACGCCAGCACCCAGACCGACATCCGCACCGTGGAAAAGGCCCGCTTCCTGCAGGACGTGGGCTTTTCGCAGATCGTGCTGGCGCGCGAGCTCACGCTCGAGCAGATCCGCGCCATCTACGCCGGGCTGGACGCGCAGCGCTGCAAGCTGGAGTTTTTCGTGCACGGCGCCCTGTGCGTGGCCTACAGCGGCCAGTGCTTCATCTCGCATGCCCACACCGGCCGCAGCGCCAACCGGGGCGACTGCTCCCAGGCCTGCCGCCTGCCCTACCACGTCACCGACGCGCATGGCCGCTTCATCGCCCATGACCAGCACGTGCTCTCGATGAAGGACAACAACCAGAGCGCCAACCTGGCCGCCCTGGTCGACGCCGGCGTGCGCAGCTTCAAGATCGAGGGCCGCTACAAGGACATGGGCTATGTGAAGAACATCACCGCCCATTACCGCAAGCTGCTCGATGCGTTGATCGACGAGCGCGAGGGCGGCGCCCAGCCCTTTGCCCGCGCCTCCTGCGGCCGCACCACCTTCACCTTCGAGCCCGACCCCGACCAGAACTTCAACCGCGAGTTCACCGACTACTTCGTCAATGGCCGCAAGGACGACATCGGCGCCTTCGACTCACCCAAGAACCCCGGCCAGCCGGTGGCCTGGGTGACCCGCGTCGGGCCGGACTGGATCGAGCTCGAATGCGACGACCCGGCCACCACGCTGAACAACGGCGACGGCATGTGCTACTTCGATCTGCAAAAGCAGCTGGTGGGCGTGGCCATCAACCGGGCGGAAAAGGCCTCCGCGAAAAAGACCTGGCGCGTCTTCCCCAAAGACCCGATCGACAGCCTGCGCGACCTGCGCAAGGGCACCCGCATCAACCGCAACCGCGACATGACCTGGGTGCGGCGCCTGGAGAAAAAATCAAGCGACCGGCGCATCGGCCTGTGGGTGAGGTTCGCGCAAACGCCAGACGGCTTCAGCCTGGCCCTGACCGACGAGGACGGACACTCTGCCAGCGCCGCCCTGCCCCACGCCAAGCAGCCGGCGCGCGACGCCGCCCACCACCAGGACGCCCTTCGCGAGCAGATCGCGCGTTTCGGCAGCACCTTGTTCCAGCCGCTGGACATTCAGATCGAGCTGGGCAAGCCCTGGTTCGTGCCGGCCTCGTTCATGAACCAGTTGCGCCGCGAAGCGGTCGACGCGCTGGAAGATACCCGCGCCAAGGCCTACCAGCGTCCGCCGCGCGCCGCACCGGTCGAGCCGCCCGTGCCCTTCCCGGAAGACACCCTCACCTACCTGGCCAACGTCTACAACCACAAGGCCCGCGACTTCTATGCCAAGCACGGCGTCAAGGTAATCGATGCCGCCTACGAGAGCCACGAGGAGGAAGGCGAGGTCAGCCTCATGATCACCAAGCACTGCGTGCGCTGGTCCATGAGCCTGTGCCCCAAGCAGGCCAAGGGCGTGATCGGCGTCAAGGGCACCATCAAGGCCGAGCCGCTGGCCCTGATCAACGGCAAGGAAAAGCTCACCCTGCGCTTTGACTGCAAGCCCTGCGAGATGCACGTGGTGGGGCGCATGAAAAAGACGGTGATGAACCAGCGTGTGCGCGAGCTGGCGGAGGCGCCGCTGCGGTTCTACCAGACACGTCCGGCCCAGACGACGCAGGGCTGACTCAGCCTCTTACTCGCGCCACTCGAAACAGCCCCGGTACGCATGCCAGGTGGCATGCCCCAGCCACGGCCCCACCAGCGCGATACCCACCGCCCAGGGCAGCGCCAGCGCCGCCAGCACCAGAACGACCAGCAGCAGGCCCCACACCAGCATCGGCCCGGTGCGCCCGGCCACCGTCTGCAGGCTGGCGATGCCGGCGGTGATGGCGTCGGTGTCGCGGTCCAGGATCATGGGGATGGAGACCACGCAGGTGGAAAACACCAGCAGGGCGAACGCCCCGCCCACCACCAGGTACACCGCCAGGAACTCCCAGTTGGCCGGGTTGAACACGGCCTTGAGCACGCTGGCCGTGCTGGGCATGCCGGTGTCGAAGAACACCGCGAACACCACCAGCGAAGCGCGCCCCCACAGCAGCTCCAGCAGCATGAGAACCAGCACCAGCATGGCCATGCTGCCCATGTGCCGGTCCCAGCAGGTCAGCGATTCGGCAAAGCTCTGGGGCAGGCCTTGTTCATGGCGCCGGCTCACCTCGTACAGGCCCATGGCCAGGAAGGGCCCCACCAGGAAGCAGCCCGAGATGAAGGACATGGTGTATTCGGGCAGGTTGCGAAACACCGCCCCCAGCACCCAGGCCATGGTCCAGAAACACAGGCCGTAGAACAGCGAGATGCCGGGAGCCGCGCGCAGGTCGCGCGCGCCGGCCAGCAGCCAGCGCGGCGGATCGGACAGCCGCAAGGCGCGCAACTCGCGCGTGGGCTGCGCGGCGGGTGCGGCCTCAGCCGGCGATGCCGGTGGCAATGCGGCGGATGGGGGCGGCTGGGGTGTCGTATCGACGGTCGGGCTCATCGTGTCATTGAAGCCCGGATCGGCCAGGGGTGCCATTCGTGCGAACCCGGTGCGGGGATACCGAGGAGACGTAGCAAAGGCCGCATGTCATGTTATTTTTGCGGCATGCACTCTCATGCCCGTCTTCTCCACCGCTGCGCCGCTCTGGCGCTTTCCGCCACGGTCTGCGCCGCTTCCGGCCAGGTCACCGAAGAGGTGCCCTTCATCACCACCCCCGACAACGTCACCCTGGAGATGCTGCGCGTGGCCAAGGTCGGCGCCGGCGACCATGTGATCGACCTCGGCTCGGGCGACGGCCGCATCGTCATCACCGCCGCTCGGCGCTTCGGCGCCACCGGCCTGGGCGTGGAGATCGTGCCCGACCTGGTGCAACGCAGCAACCGCACCGCCCGCGAGGCCGGCGTGGCCGACAAGGTCGAGTTTCGTGAGCAGGATCTGTTCAAGACCGATCTGTCACCCGCTTCGGTGATCACCATGTACCTGCTGCCCGAGGTGAACCTCGCCCTGCGCCCGAAGCTGCTGGAGCTCAAGCCCGGCACCCGCGTCGTCTCGCACGACTGGGACATGGGCGACTGGAAGCCCGACCAGACCACCGTACTGGCGGTGCCCGACAAGGTGGTGGGCCGTGAGAAATCGAGCAAAGTGCACCTGTGGACGGTGCCGGCGCGCATCGACGGCCTGTGGTGCGGCAGCGGCCTGCTGGGCGACTTCAGCCTCAAGCTGGCCCAGAAGTACCAGGAAGTCCAAGGCACCCTCACCCGCCGCGACCGGGTGCGCGACGTGCGCGGGATGATGGCCGGCTACACCCTGGTGGGGCAGGAAACCCGCCATGGCGCGCTGCAAGCCACGCTCGATGGCGCTGCGCTGCGCATCACGGGCGGGCATGGCACGCTGAGTATGCTGAAGGGTTTTGTCTTCAGCAGGGCCAAGGGCGAAGCCTGCGCCTAGGAACTTGCCTCACCCCACCCACTTGCGCGCGTTCTGCCAGATCCGCATCCACGGGCTGTGGGCGCTCGGGTCGCCGCCGGTCCATGACATCTGGATGTTGCGGAACACCCGCTCCGGGTGCGGCATCATGGCCGTGAAGCGGCCGTCGGCGGTGGTCACGGCGGTCAGGCCGCCCGGGCTGCCGTTGGGGTTGAGCGGGTACGTTTCGGTCGGCTGACCGTGGTGGTCGGTAAAGCGCATGGCGCCGATCGCCTGGGCCGCATCGCCGCGGCTGGCGAAGTTGGCATAGCCCTCGCCGTGCGCCACCACGATAGGCAGGCGGCTGCCTTCCATGCCGGCGAAGAACAGGCTGGGTGAAGCCAGCACCTCCACCTGCGACAGCCGCGCCTCGTAGCGTTCGCTGCGGTTGGTGGTAAAGCGCGGCCAGGCCTGCGCGCCGGGGATGATGTCGGCCAGCTCGGCCAGCATCTGGCAGCCGTTGCACACGCCCAGGGCGAAGGTGTCGGTGCGGGCGAAGAACTGTTTGAACTGCTCGGACAGCGGCGCATTGAAGGTGATGCTGCGGGCCCAGCCGATGCCTGCCCCCAAAGTGTCCCCATAGCTGAAGCCGCCGCAGGCCACGAAGCCCTGGAAGTCGGGCAGCCTGGCGCGGCCCGACTGCAGGTCGGTCATGTGCACGTCGACCGCCTCGAACCCCGCCGCGTCGAAGCAGTAAGCCATCTCCACATGTGAGTTGACGCCCTGTTCGCGCAGCACGGCCACCTTGGGGCGCGACAGGTTCAGGTAGGGTGCCGCGACGTTCACGCTGGCGTCGAAGCTGGGCGCGAACCGCAGACCGGGGTCCGCCGGGTCGCCGGCGGCGGCGTGTTCGGCGTCGGCGCCGGCGGGGTTGTCGCGCTGCTGGGCGATCTTCCAGCTGACGCTGTCCCAGACCTGGTGCAGGTCGAACAACTGGGCGCTGAACACCGTCTTGGCATC
>JAZKDA010000157.1:0-13669 GCA_040387815.1 Pseudomonadota bacterium
AGGCCCTGACCAAGGCGGCGCGCGAGGCCTCGTCGCGCGCCAGCAGGCGGGCGCCTCGAAGAGGCGAATGACATAATCGGCCAGACTGTTTTTCACTGCGGGTATGGCTCTTTCAATCTGTACGGCCCAGCTCAATTACGTGGTGGGCGACATGCCCGGCAATGCGCACAAGATCATCGCGGCTGCCCGCGAAGCTTATGCCAAGGGTGTCCGCCTCGTTCTCACGCCAGAGCTTTCCATCTGCGGCTACGCCGCGGAAGACCTCTTCCTTCGCCCTGCCTTCATCGCTGCCTGCGATGATGCCGTGAAGACGGTGGCCCGAGAACTCGCGGGGTTGAAGGGGCTGCATGTGGTCGTCGGCCACCCGATGGGCGGCGCTGAGCGCGGCCGGTCGGTACAGGTGCAGCGGCGCTTCAATGCCGCCAGCCTGCTGTGCGAAGGGCGCGTGCTCGAGCGCTATGCCAAGCGCGAACTGCCCAACTACCAGGTGTTCGACGAGCGGCGCTACTTCACGCCAGGGCAGGGCACGGCCGTGTTCCAGGTGGAGGGCATCAGCGTCGGCTTGCTGATCTGCGAAGACGCCTGGTTCGACGAGCCCGCCACGCTGGCCAAGGAGTCGGGTGCGCAGGTGCTGGCGGTGATCAACGCCTCGCCCTTCCACGTAGGCAAGAGCGGCGAGCGTGTGGCGCGCATGGCCGAGCGTGCCCGCGCGGCCGGCCTGCCGCTGGTCTATTCGCACCTGGTCGGTGGCCAGGACGAGGTGGTGTTCGATGGCGGCTCCTTTGCCGTGTCGGCCGACGGCCACCTGGTGGCACGGGCGCCGGCCTTCCGCGAAGACCTGTTCACGGTGCGCGCCGAGTTGGGCGGCGAGGTGGTCCGCTTGAGCGGCGAGGTGGCCGTGGCCGAGGTGCCGGAAGCCGACCTCTGGCATGCCCTGGTGCTGGGCGTGCGCGACTACATCGGAAAGAATGGCTTTCCAGGCGTGTTGCTGGGGTTGTCGGGCGGCATCGATTCGGCGCTGGTGCTGGCCATCGCCGTCGATGCGCTGGGCGCCGACAAGGTGCGGGCGGTGATGATGCCCTCGCCCTATACGGCCGACATCTCCTGGCTGGACGCCCGCGAGATGGCGCAGCGCCTGGGCGTGCGCTACGACGAGATTTCCATCGCCCCCATGTTCGAGGCCTTCAAGACCGCCCTGGCCGGCGAGTTCAAGGGCCTGCCGGAAGACACGACGGAGGAGAACCTGCAGGCGCGCATCCGGGGCATGCTGCTCATGGCCCTGTCCAACAAGTTCGGCGCCATTGTGCTGACCACCGGCAACAAGAGCGAGATGGCCACCGGCTACTGCACCTTGTATGGCGACATGGCGGGGGGCTTCGCGGTGATCAAGGACCTGCTCAAGACCCGGGTGTTTGGCCTGGCGCGCTGGCGCAATGCCAACGACCCGTATGGCACGGGCGCGAACCCGATCCCCGAGCGCATCATCACCCGCCCGCCCAGCGCGGAGCTGCGCCCCGACCAGACCGACCAGGACAGCCTGCCGCCCTACGAGGTGCTGGACGCCATCCTGGAGCGCTACATGGAAGAAGACCACGGCATCGAGCAGATCGTGGCCGAAGGCTTCGACCGCGCGGTGGTCGAGCGGGTGGCGCGCCTGATTCGCATCAACGAGTACAAGCGCCGGCAGGCGCCGGTGGGCATTCGCGTGACGCACCGCAGTTTCGGCAAGGATTGGCGCTATCCTATTACCGGGCGCTTTCGCGCCTGATGCCCCCAAAGAGAAAATTACGGAGCCCCACGTCATGAAACAGATCACCGCCATCGTCAAGCCGTTCAAGCTCGAGGAAGTGCGCGAGGCACTTGCTGAATGCGGCGTCACGGGACTCACGGTGACCGAGGTCAAGGGCTTCGGCCGGCAAAAGGGCCATACCGAGCTGTACCGCGGCGCCGAGTACGTGGTCGACTTCCTGCCCAAGGTCAAGGTCGAAGTGGTGGTGCGCACCGAGGATGTGGAGCGCTGCGTCGAAGCCATCGTCAAGGCGGCCCGCACCGGCAAGATCGGCGACGGCAAGATCTTCGTCACCTCGGTGGAGCGGGTGGTGCGCATTCGCACCGGCGAGACCGACGAATCCGCGGTTTGAGCGCGGCGCCTCCCCTGGGGGGCCTCAGATTTGAGACAGATCCGACCGCTCGCGCAGGCCGGCATCCTGCACCAGCGCAGCGAGCAATTCGGCCACGTCGTCCCCGCTTCGCACCAGCGACATCTGCCAGTCGTTCATGAAACCAGCCTCGACGCTGCTGCGCAAAAAGCCCAGCAGCGGCTGGTAATACCCCCCTACGTCCAGCAACCCCACGGGCTTGTCGTGGTAGCCGAGTTGGCGCCAGGTCCAGACCTCGAACAACTCCTCGAGGGTGCCGATGCCCCCCGGCAGTGCCAGGAAGGCGTCGGCGCGTTCGGCCATCATGCGTTTGCGCTCGTGCATGCTGTCGACAATGTGCAGTTCGGTGCAATCGCGTTTGGCCCACTCGCGATCGACCAGCGCCTGCGGGATGATGCCCACGACACGGCCACCCGCCGCCAAGGCCGCATCGGCCACCACGCCCATCAGGCCGCCGCTGCCGCCGCCATAGACCAGCTGGCCGCCACGTTCGCCGATCCAGTGGCCGACCGCGCGCGCGGTGTCTGAAAAGGTATCGGCCACGCCGCTGCGCGAGCCGCAGTAGACGCAGATCGAAAAGCGTGGGGTCATGCCCAGAACCGCTGGGCGCATGCAGCCAGCCAGATGCCACCAGCCAACAGGATGCTCAGAAGCACCGCCGCGCTGCCCATGTCCTTGGCCTGCTTGGACAGCGGGTGCCATTCGGGCCCGATGCGGTCGATCGCGACCTCGATGCCGGTATTGAGCAACTCGACGATCAGGACCAGCAGGACCGATCCGGCCAGCAAGGCGGTCTCCACCCAACCCTGCCCGATCCAGAAAGCCGCCGGCACCAGCACGGCGGCACAGAGGGCCTCTTGACGGAAGGCCGGTTCAGTCCAGCCGGCGCGCAGCCCGGCCAGCGAATAGCCGGCGGCATGCCAGATACGGTTCAGCCCAGTGCGTTGCTTCTGAGGGGGGACTTGGGGCACGGCCTTGGTTCGGGAGGGCGTTGACATGGGCGCCATTCTCGCTTGGATGCAGGGCGCGCCCGTGTCGCAGCTATGTGGCGCTCACGAGGCGGGTGCCAGCCAGGGCGTCATGCCAGAACTGGCGTTGCGGATGAAAACGGCTGAGCAACGCCCACACGAGCACCCAACCCACCGCCAGCACGGCGACCTCACCCGCGCGCAGGCCGAAGGGGGCGATCACCGCGAGCGGCGGAAGAAACCAGATCCAGGCCAGGACGTAGCGAAGCAACGCGCGGGATGCCGTGACCGGACGGCCATGGAGGTCGACCAGGCGGATATGCCAGGTCTTCATCGCCAATGTCTGCCGTCCGCGTGACCAGAAGCCGGCGAAGTACAGGCCAAACACCGCGAACACGAAGGCCTGCAGCAAGGGGCGGTTGGGATCCATCGCGTTTTGCATCCGAAAGACGGTGCTGAACACGAAGCCGGCGACGAACACGACAGCGAACAGCAGGACGCCTTCGTAGAGCCAGCAGGCCATGCGCCGCCGAAGGCTGGGCGCAACAAGCGCAGGATTGCCGGCAAGCGCCGGTGTGGCGTCAGGTGTCACGGGGCGGCTCGGCCTCTCAGGGCGCCGAGGTGGAGGGGTTGGACGAAGCGCCGTCACGCGCCGGCGGCACGATACGCACCGGACGGTTGTCCGGGCCGACGCGAGGTGTGGGTGCGAGCTTGCTGGGTGGCACGGGTCTCACCGCCGCGGCGGTGGGTGGGGCCTTGGGCGCCGCGCCGGCGGCGAGCTTGCGCTTTTGCTCCGGCGGCAAGGCTTGGTAGGCCTCCCATTTGGATTTCTTCTCGTCTTCCGACAACTGCTTGGTTTCGGCGAAATTCAGGCGCGCAGTCGTGCGTTGCTGCGGGCTTAGCGCCACCCACTCGGTCATCCGGCTGTGCAGCGTGGCCTGCTCATCCGGGGGGCGCTTGTCGAAATTGCGTGCGACCACCAGCCACTTGCGTTTCTGACCTTCGCTGATGCCGCCCCAGTGAGCCGACAAGGGCATCAACGCCCGCTGCTGAACCGGCGTCAGGGCATTCCACTCGGCCTTGGTGGCGGCGCGCGGGGCGCGGGGCGCCTTCGGGGATGACGCGGCGCCAATAGCGGGGATGGCGGGCGGGGGAGGCAGTTGTGCCGCAGCCGGTATGGCGATGGCGCAGCAGGCGGCCATCGCAAGGACGGCCGACCGCAGGTGCGTCAAGAGAGATGTCAAACGGAAGTTCACGCACAGATGCGTCACGGGTACATAGGCCTCACGGGTTCATAGCCCGGACTTGAGGTATTCGAGGAAGCCGGAGTCGGTGTAAGCCGAAGGTGGAAGGGCGTCGGTGAGGAGGGCGGCATCCACCTCGGCGACTTCGTTGGCGCGGCGCTCGGACTGCAGGACGCTGATCGTGACCAGGCCGACGGCCAGCAGGACGATCGGAAGCGCCGCGGCGAGGCGGGCCAGCAGGCCAGGGTGCTCGCCGCCGAGCGAACCGGTATTGGCCCATGCCAAGCCGAACACGGGTTGTGCCAGGGGGATCTTGCGTTTGGCAAGGGCTTGCCGGCGCGCCACGCGCAGCCGTTCAGTGATGTCGTGGGGCAAATTGCCGGCGCCTTCCGAGAGGCGGGCCGCGATGCGGTGACCGAAACGGTCGGCCAGCCGGGATGCACCCGAGATGTTGTTCATGTTCATGGCTTGATTCCCAACGCCTTCAACGCTTTACCGAGGGCCTGGACCGCACGGGAGCAGTGCGTCTTGACACTGCCTTCCGAGCAACCCATGGCCGCCGCGGTCTCGGCGACGTCCATGTCCTCCCAGTAACGCATCAGGAAAGCCTCTCGTTGACGGGGAGGTAAATCCTGTATCTGCAATTCGATCTGACGCAAGATCTGGGCCCGGCTCGTGACGCTTTCGGCGCTCTCCACGCGCTGCGACTCGTCGGTATGCAGATAAGTTTCAAGAAGGTCGAAATCTCCCCCGTCATCGCCGGCGCTCTCGAAATCACTGAGGTTGGAAAAATGAGCGTTGCGCGTTTTCTGGCGCCGGAACCAGTCGAGGGTGCAGTTCGACAGGATGCGTTGGAACAGCATCGGCAGCTCATCCGCTGGCTTGTCCCCATAGTGCTCGGCCAGCTTCATCATGCTGTCTTGCACGATGTCGAGCGCGGCCTCGTCGTCACGCACGTGATAGACGGACCGTTTGAACGCCCGTTTCTCGACGCTCTTGAGGAAATCGGAGAGTTCTTTTTCGGTGGCCAAGGTGGCGTGGCTTGTCTGCTCGGGCGCCCGCACTGGGCGGGCTTTCGTTCTCGGCGGCGGGCAATTATGGCATCGGGCCGCGCCGGCGCTGGCCGTGCCTGTGTTGCAGTGCGATAATCCGGGCTGCAAGTCAAAAGGCAAACGAGTCCTGATCCGGCGATGCGATCTGCCGCTCATGGTCAGGTGCTCTAAGTTCCGATCCGGCCCCACAAGGGTGCGGCAAGGGGCACCCCACGTTTTTCGTCAGAGAAAAATCGAAAGGTTGATCATGGAAATCTCTCAGGCCGAAATCACTTCGGCCGCCGCCGCCACAACCGGCACGCAAGAACTCCGCGGCGCGGAAATCCTCGTGAAATGTCTTCAGGCGGAAAGCGTGAAGTACATCTGGGGCTATCCCGGTGGCGCGGTGTTGCACATCTACGACGCGTTCTACAAGCAGAACACCATCCAGCACGTACTGGTGCGTCACGAGCAGGCCGCGGTGCACGCGGCCGACGGCTACGCCCGTGCCACGGGCGATGTAGGCGTCGCCCTGGTGACCTCCGGTCCGGGTGTGACCAATGCCGTGACCGGCATCGCCACGGCCTACATGGACAGCATCCCGATGGTGATCATCACCGGACAGGTGCCCACCGCCGCCATCGGCCTGGACGCCTTCCAGGAATGCGACACGGTCGGCATCACCCGCCCCATCGTCAAGCACAACTTCCTGGTGAAAGACGTTCGCACCCTCGCGGACGTGATGCGCAAGGCCTTTCACATTGCGCGTTCCGGCCGTCCCGGCCCGGTGGTGGTGGACATCCCCAAGGACGTTTCCTTCAACAAGACCGCCTGGACCGGCTACCCGGGCAAGGTCGAGATGCGCTCCTACAACCCGGTGCGCAAGGGCCACGGCGGGCAGATCCGCAAGGCGCTGCAACTGCTGATGGCGGCCAAGCGGCCTTACATCTACACCGGCGGCGGCGTCATCCTGGCCAATGCCACGGCCGAGCTGCGCCAGTTGGTCGACATGCTGGGCTACCCCTGCACCAACACGCTGATGGGGCTGGGCGCTTATCCCGCTTCCGATGGCAAGTTCCTGGGCATGCTGGGCATGCACGGCACGCTCGAGGCGAACAACGCCATGCAAAACTGCGATGTGCTGCTGGCCGTGGGCGCGCGCTTTGACGACCGGGTGATCGGCAACCCCAAGCACTTCGCTCAGAACGAACGCAAGATCATCCACATCGACATCGACCCCTCCAGCATCTCCAAGCGGGTGAAGGTCGACATTCCCATCGTGGGCGATGTGAAGGACGTGCTGACCGAGCTGATCGGAATGGTCAAGGAGTCCGGCCTCAAGCCCGACGCGAACGCGCTGGCGGGCTGGTGGGACACCATCGATGGCTGGCGCAAGCGCGATTGCCTGCGCTACGACCGCGCCAACCAGGAAGTGATCAAGCCGCAGTATGTGGTCGAGACGCTGTGGAACATGACCCGCGGCGTCGACACCTATGTCACCTCCGACGTCGGCCAGCACCAGATGTGGGCCGCGCAGTACTACCGGTTCGACGAGCCGCGCCGCTGGATCAACTCGGGCGGGTTGGGCACGATGGGCGTGGGCATTCCCTATGCCATGGGCATCAAGCTGGCCAAGCCGGACTCCGAGGTGTACTGCATCACCGGCGAAGGCTCGGTGCAGATGTGCATCCAGGAGCTGTCTACCTGTCTCCAGTACAACACCCCGATCAAGGTGGTGTCTCTGAACAACCGCTACCTGGGCATGGTGCGCCAGTGGCAGGAACTGGACTACGAGGGCCGCTACAGCCACAGCTACATGGACGCCCTGCCCAATTTCGTGAAGCTGGCCGAGGCCTATGGCCATGTGGGCATGCTGATCGAGCATCCGCGCGACGTGGAGCCGGCGCTGCGCGAGGCGCGCAAGCTCAAGGACCGCACGGTGTTCATGGACTTTCGCACCGATCCCACCGAGAACGTGTTCCCGATGGTCCAGGCCGGCAAGGGCATCACCGAAATGTTGCTGGGGTCGGAAGACCTTTGAGCATTCCCGCGCGGCCCTGACCGGCCGCGTGTCACCCACCTATCAACTGAACGAATCTATTGACCGTCGAGCCCGCGCATTACCGTGCGCGGGGGAGGGCGGCGAAAAGAGGAGTCATCATTTCCATGAAACACATCATTGCGGTGCTGCTCGAAAACGAGCCAGGCGCCTTGTCGCGCGTCGTCGGGCTGTTTTCGGCCCGCGGCTACAACATCGAGTCGCTCACGGTCGCCCCGACCGAAGACCCGTCCCTGTCGCGCATGACGCTGCAGACCACTGGCTCGGACGACGTCATCGAGCAGATCACCAAGCACCTGAACCGCCTGATCGAGGTGGTCAAGGTGGTCGACCTGACCGAGGGCGCCTACACCGAGCGTGAGCTCATGATGGTCAAGGTGCGGGCGGTGGGCAAGGAGCGCGAGGAGATGAAGCGCATGGCCGACATCTTTCGCGGCCGTATCATCGACGTCACCGAAAAGAGCTACACCATCGAACTCACCGGGGACCAGTCCAAGAACGACGCGTTCCTTGAGGCGATCGACCGCTCGGCCATCCTGGAGACGGTTCGCACCGGTGCCTGCGGCGTCGGCCGCGGCGAGCGCATCTTGCGGGTCTGAGGCTTGCGCCATCTTCGGCAGGACGTACGGCAACAACGACATTTATCAACATTCAACCATTCATACGGAGAGAAGAAATGAAAGTTTTCTACGACAAGGACTGTGACCTGAGCCTGATCAAGGGCAAGACGGTCGCCATCATCGGCTATGGCTCGCAAGGCCACGCGCACGCGCAGAACCTCAACGACAGCGGCGTGAAGGTCGTGGTCGGCCTGCGCAAGGGCGGCGCCTCCTGGGACAAGGTCGGCAAGGCCGGCCTGAAGGTGCTGGAGGTCAACGAAGCGGTCAAGGCCGCCGACGTGGTGATGATCCTGCTGCCCGACGAGCAGATCGCCGAGGTGTACCGCAACAACGTCGAGCCCAACATTCGCGAGGGCGCGTCCCTGGCGTTCGCCCACGGCTTCAACGTGCACTACAACCAGGTCGTGCCCCGTGCGGATCTTGACGTCTGGATGGTCGCGCCCAAGGCCCCTGGCCACACCGTGCGCAACACCTACACCCAGGGCGGCGGCGTGCCCCACCTGGTGGCCGTGCACCAGGACAAGTCCGGCAAGGCCCGTGACCTGGCCCTGTCCTACGCCATGGCCAATGGTGGCGGCAAGGCCGGCATCATCGAGACCAACTTCAAGGAAGAAACCGAGACCGACCTGTTCGGCGAGCAAGCCGTTCTGTGCGGCGGTGCCGTCGAGCTGATCAAGATGGGTTACGAAACCCTGGTCGAAGCCGGCTACGCCCCTGAAATGGCCTACTTCGAATGCCTGCACGAGCTCAAGCTCATCGTGGACCTGATCTACGAAGGCGGCATTGCCAACATGAACTACTCGATCTCGAACAACGCCGAGTACGGCGAGTACGTGACCGGCCCCGAAGTCATCAACGAGCAGTCGCGCGTTGCCATGCGCAATGCCTTGAAGCGCATCCAGAGCGGCGAGTACGCCAAGATGTTCATCCAGGAAGGCCGCCTGAACTACCCAAGCATGACGGCCCGCCGCCGCAACACCGCCGACCACAGCATCGAAGTGGTGGGTGGCAAGCTGCGCGCCATGATGCCCTGGATCGCCAAGAACAAGCTGGTCGACCAGACCCGCAACTGACCTTCCGAGGGAAGGTCAACGGCCAGGCCGCCTTCGGGCGGCCTTGTCATGTGCGCTTGCCGCTACACTGCGCCCATGCACGATGGACACGACTCGCAACCGCAACCCCTGCCGGAGGGCGTGGTCGTTCGCAAGCGCCGCAAGGGGATCTACATCCTACCGAACCTGTTCACGCTGGCAGCCTTGTTCGGCGGGTTCTATGCGATCGTGATGGCCATGAACTGGCGTTTCGATCTGGCCGCGATTGGGGTTTTCAGCGCCATGGTGCTCGACAGCCTCGACGGCCGAGTCGCCCGTATGACCAACACCCAGAGCGCGTTTGGCGAGCAGATGGACTCTCTTTCCGACATGGTCTCGTTCGGCGCGGCGCCGGCGCTGATCTCCTACGAATGGGCGCTCAAGGGGCTCGGGCGCTGGGGCTGGTTTGCCGCCTTCGTCTATTGCGCCTGCGCGGCGCTGCGCCTGGCGCGCTTCAATGTCAATACCGGCGTGGTCGACAAGCGATGGTTCCAGGGGCTGCCCTCGCCGGCGTCGGCGGCGCTGGTCGCGGGCTTCATCTGGCTCATGGCCGACTACGGGGTGAAGGGGCACCAGGCGCAATGGGTGATGTTCGCCCTGACGCTGTATGCCGGCCTCACGATGGTGACCAACGTGCCGTTCTACAGCTTCAAGGACATCTCGATGAAGCGTTCGGTCCCGTTCGCGGCGATCGTGTTCATCGCCCTGGCCATCGCCGTGGTCAACATCGACCCGCCGGTGGTCCTGTTCGCCTTGTTCGTCCTGTATGGCATTTCGGGGTATGGGGTCTATGTCTGGCGACGCGCCAAGGGCATCCAGACCAGCGTGATCAGTACTTCCACCGATGAGCCCGACGAGCGCGGGCTTCATCACTGAAATTTGCTGTGGTACATTGCAGCCCATGAACCGAATCGCGCTGGCCCTACTGCTAATCCCCCACGGGCGGATACGGTAGCGCGCGCGCACACCCGATCACGGCCCGTTTGCACCAGCAGCGGGCCGTTTTGTTTTGGGGCTGCTGGTCCACCTGAACACTGACGAGAAAAAGCCATGTTGAAGAACCCAGCCACCAAGTACCGCCCCTTTGCTCCCGTGCGCCTTGCGGATCGCACCTGGCCCGATGCAGTCATCACACGCCCCCCGGTGTGGTGCAGCGTCGATCTGCGTGACGGCAACCAGGCCCTGATCGAGCCGATGGACATCGAACGCAAGCTGCGGATGTTCCAGGCCTTGGTGCGCATCGGCTTCAAGGAGATCGAGATCGGCTTTCCCTCGGCCTCACAGGTCGAGTTCGACTTCGTGCGCAAGCTGATCGACGAGAACCTGATTCCCGCCGACGTGACCATCCAGGTACTGACCCAGGCGCGCGAGCACCTGATCGAGCGCACCTTCGAGGCGCTGCAGGGCGCCCGGCGGGTGATCGTTCACCTGTACAACGCCACCGCACCGGTCATGCGCAAGGTGGTGCTGGGCTTGGACGAGCAAGGCATCGTCGACCTGGCCGTCGAGAACACCCGCCTGATCAAGAAACTGGCGCAGCGGCAGAGCGCGACGGACTGGGTGTTCCAGTATTCGCCCGAAATGTTCTCCGGCACCGAGCTCGCCTTCGCCAAGCGCGTGGTCGACGCCGTGACCGAGGCCTGGCAGCCCACGCCCGAGCGCAAGTGCATCGTGAACCTGCCCTCGACGGTGGAGCACTCCACCCCGAACATCTTCGCCGACATGGTCGAGTGGATGCACCGCCACCTCGCGCGGCGCGACGCCATCGTGCTGTCGGTCCACCCGCACAACGACCGCGGCACCGGCACCGCCGCCGGTGAGTTCGCGATCATGGCTGGCGCCGATCGACTCGAAGGCTGCCTGTTCGGCAACGGTGAGCGCACCGGCAACCTCGACCTGGTGAACGTGGCGCTCAATATGTACACGCAGGGTGTGAGCCCGGGCCTTGATTTTTCCGACATCGACGAAGTGCGCCGCACGGTCGAATACTGCAATCAGCTGCCCGTGCATCCGCGGCATCCGTATGCGGGCGACCTGGTCTACACCTCGTTCTCCGGCTCTCACCAGGATGCCATCAAGAAGGCCTTTTCCGCCCGCCAGGACAGCGACATCTGGGACATGCCTTACCTGCCGCTCGACCCCAAGGACCTCGGCCGCAGCTACGAGGCGGTGATCCGGGTCAACAGCCAGTCGGGCAAGGGCGGGATCTCGTACCTGCTCGAAAGCGAATACGGCCTGGAGCTGCCGCGGCGCCTGCAGATCGAGTTCAGCCAGGTGGTCCAGGGCGTCATGGACGCCACGGGCAAGGAGCTCACCGCCCAGGATATCTATCAGCTGTTCGAGCGCGAATACGGCATTGGCACCATCGCCGCGCCGCGCACCGAGGTGCGGGACGTGGACGGCCAGGTGCGCATGCGGGCCGAGGCGGTGGTCAAGGGCCGCGCCATTGCGTTCGACGGCAGCGGCAACGGGCCCATCGACGCCTTTGTCGCGGGCCTGCGCGATGCCACCGGTGAATCGGTGCGCGTGCTCGACTACCATGAGCATGCGGTGGGCGAGGGCGCCAACGCCCAGGCGGTGGCTTACCTCGAGTTGCGCGTGGGCGAGCAGACGCTGTTCGGTGTCGGCATGGACGTCAGCATCGTCGCTGCGTCGCTCAAGGCCATCGTTTCCGGCTTCGACCGGTCCCAGGCCAGCCGCTTCCAGCAGGAGATCGCATGTCAGACCAACTGATCATCTTCGACACCACCTTGCGCGACGGCGAGCAGTCGCCCGGCGCTTCCATGACCCGCGACGAAAAGCTGCGCATTGCCCGTCAGCTCGAGCGTCTGAAGGTCGACGTGATCGAGGCGGGGTTCGCCGCCAGCTCCAACGGCGATTTCGAGGCGGTGCAGGCGATCGCCAACGCCATCAAGGACAGCACCGTGTGCTCGCTGGCGCGAACCAACGACCGCGACATCGCCCGCGCCGCCGAAGCATTGCGGGGGGCGCAGAGCGCGCGCATCCACACCTTCATTGCCACCTCGCCGCTGCACATGGAGAAAAAGCTGCGCATGACGCCCGAACAGGTGCATGAGCAGGCCAAGCTGTCCGTGCGCTTCGCGCGCAACCTGTGCGGCGACATCGAGTTTTCGGCCGAGGACGGCTATCGCAGCGACATGGATTTCTTGTGCCGCGTGATCGAGAGCGTCATCACCGAGGGCGCCACCACCATCAACGTGCCCGACACGGTGGGCTACGCCATTCCGGAGCTCTATGGCAACTTCATCCGTGAGCTGCGCGAGCGTGTGCCCAACGCCGACAAGGCGATCTGGTCGGTGCACTGCCACAACGACCTGGGCATGGCGGTCGCCAATTCGCTGGCCGGCGTGAAGATCGGCGGCGCGCGCCAGGTGGAGTGCACCATCAACGGCCTGGGTGAGCGGGCGGGCAACTGCTCGCTCGAAGAGATCGTGATGGCGGTCAAGACCCGCCGCGACTACTTCGGGCTCGACCTGCGGGTCGATGCGCACCACATCCTCGCGGCCAGCCGCATGGTCAGCCAGACCACCGGTTTCGTGGTGCAGCCCAACAAGGCCGTGGTGGGCGCCAATGCTTTCGCGCATGCCAGCGGCATCCACCAGGACGGCGTGCTCAAGGCGCGTGACACCTACGAGATCATGCGCGCCGAGGACGTGGGCTGGTCGACCAACAAGATCGTCCTGGGCAAGCTCTCCGGGCGCAACGCGTTCAAGCAGCGGCTCAACGACCTGGGCGTCGTGCTCGAAAGCGAGGGGGACATCAACTCCGCCTTCCTGCGCTTCAAGGAACTGGCGGACCGCAAGAGCGAGATTTTCGACGAGGACATCCTGGCGCTGGTCAGCGACGAGGGCGTGATTGGTCACCATGAGCAGTTCGGCTTCGTCTCGCTGGCCCAGCACAGCGAAACCGGTGAGCGCCCGCATGCGGTGGTGGTCTTCACCGCCGACGGCCAGGAGGTGCGCGGCGAGTCCGATGGCAACGGCCCGGTCGATGCCACGCTCAAGGCGATCGAAGGCCATGTCAAGAGCGGTGCCGAGATGGTGCTGTATTCGGTCAACGCCATCAGCGGCTCCACCGAGAGCCAGGGCGAGGTGACGGTGCGGCTGCAGAACGCCGGGCGGGTGGTCAATGGGGTGGGTTCCGATCCCGACATCGTGGTCGCATCGGCCAAGGCCTACCTCAGCGCACTGAACAAATTACAAAGTAAAGCTGATCGCGTGGCTGCACAAGGTTAGTTGCATTCTCTATAATTTGGAAACGTCCTTAGGAATCCCTTCTAAGTCGTTGATGTTGTGGATGTTTTGCTCTGCATGAGTGCTTATGTAGCATGCGGGGCAGGGGCATTGGGTCCCGTCCGCAGCCGAATAGGTAATGCAATGACCAAAACACTGTTGCGCTTTGTTCACGTTGTTGCCACGGCCCTGCTCATCGGGGCCGTTACGCCGGCGATCACTCAGGCGGCGCCGCGAAAGGCCG
>JAZKDA010000157.1:13679-15820 GCA_040387815.1 Pseudomonadota bacterium
TCAAGAAAAAGTACAAAGCCCGCGTCGTCAAGCGCTTGACCGTGTCGGCGCGTCGTAGCGCCATGCCCCGCGCAGCCCTGGTGCAGGCCCGTCCCTCCTATGGACAGATCGCCGGCCTGCATTCCACGCAAGACGACCTCGACCTCAAGTCCAGCGTTGCGCTGGTCATCGACCAGGACACGCAAGAGGTGCTTCTGTCCAAGAACCAGTCCGCCGTGCTGCCTATCGCTTCGCTGACCAAGCTCATGACAGGCCTGGTCATCAGCGAGGCCAAGCTGCCGATGGACGAAGTGATCACCATCACCCAGGATGATGTCGACACTGAAAAGGGCAGCGGCTCGCGTCTGAGCGTTGGCACCCGGCTGACGCGCGACGAGGCGCTGCACCTGGCCCTGATGTCCAGCGAGAATCGGGCCGCCAACGCGCTCGGCCGCACCTTCCCTGGCGGCCTGACCGCCTTCGTGGCCCTGATGAATGCCAAGGCCAAGCAGTTGGGAATGAAGGCCACCACCTATGTGGAGCCCACCGGACTGTCCAGCCGCAACCAGTCAAGCGCCAACGACCTGGCCCTGCTCGTGAGCGCCGCGACCCGCGAGCCCGTGATCCGCGAGTACTCCACCTCCACGAGCGCCCAGGTGGCCGTCGGCAAGCGCACGCTGCAGTACAACAATACGAACCGTCTTGTGAAGAACCCCGACTGGGACATCGGCCTGCAAAAGACCGGCTACATCTCCGAGGCCGGCCAGTGCCTGGTGATGCAGGCCAAGATCGCCGGGCGCAAGCTGATCCTGGTGTTCCTTGATTCGGCGGGCAAGCTCAGCCGGATCGGTGATGCCGAACGGGTGCGCCGCTGGGTCGAGAACAACCATCCGGGCGTGGCCACCGCCACCGGCGCGGCCACCAGCTGATCAGCGGCCTTTCAGGCGGCTTGAGCCGCCTTCGGCTGATAGCCCAGGGCCGAAGAAATCTCGCTGGCGGTGGACTGCAGCTTGGCCAGCCAGGCTTCGTCCAGCCGGTCCGCCGGCGCCGAGATCGACAGCCCCGCCACGAGGCGGCCCTGGTCGTCGTAGATGCCGGCGGCCATGCAGCGCACCCCCAGTTCCAGCTCTTCGTTATCACGCGCGATCCCGTATTGGCGCGACTTGGCCAGTTCACGCTCGAGCGCGGGCAGCTGGGTGAGGCTGTTGCGCGTGTGGCCGGCCAGCCCGGTTCGGGTGGCATAGGCGCGCACCCGCTGCGGATCGTCCGCCGCCAGAAACAACTTGCCGGTTGATGTCAGATGCAGCGGCGCCCGCCCGCCGATGGCGCGCACCACTTGCATGCCTGAGCGCTCGCTGTAAGCGCGTTCGATGTACACGATCTCGTCGCCCTGGCGCATGGCGAGGTTGACAGGCTGCTGGATCTGCCTGTGCAGCTCGCGCATGGGCGACAGCGCGGCGTCGCGCACGTTCAGACGGCCTTTGACGAGGTTGCCCAGCTCCAGCAGGCGCATGCCCAGCCGATAGCTGCCCGCTTCGGGCCGGTCGACGAAGCGGCCGACCGTCAGGTCGTTCAGGATGCGGTGGGTGGTGGACGGATGCAGCCCCGTTCGCGCCGCGATCTCCTTGAGCGGGACCGGCTCTTCGCGGGAGGCCAGGACATCGATCAGGGCGAACATGCGCTCGATCACCTGGATGGTGGGGGTGGCGGGTTTTCCGCCGGCGTCCGACTTCTTCATGGGGCATCATCCCGTTAGATGTGCCCCGATTTTACACAGTGAAATGAAACGGCTATCGGTCGGCGTCAGCGTCGGGATGGACCTCCCGCGTCCAGGCGCCGTCCTGCAGCACTTCAAACGGACGGAAACGGGCCTTGTAGTTCATCTTGGCGCTCTCGGCGATCCAGTAGCCCAGGTAGACATGGGCCAGGCCGAGCTGCCGCGCCTGTTCGATCTGCCAGAGCACACTGTAGGTGCCATAACTGGCCGACGCGTCGGGCTCATAGAACGTGTAGACCGCCGACAGACCGTCGCCGAGCACGTCGAGGATGGACACCATGCGCAGCGCGCCAGGCTGGCCGTCGGCGCGCGGCTCGCGGAACTCGACCAGGCGCGAATTGACGCGGCTTTGCAGCAGGAACTGCGTGTACTGGTCGATGCTGTC
>JAZKDA010000158.1:0-1843 GCA_040387815.1 Pseudomonadota bacterium
TACTCACCGTGAAAGGGTGATGTCCTAGGCCTCTAGACGATAGGGTCAAAACCTGGGGACTTTGCAGTTCCATCTCGACGCGATGGTGGAGGTAAACGGGATCGAACCGATGACCTCTTGCATGCCATGCAAGCGCTCTCCCAGCTGAGCTATACCCCCGGTTAGGCGTCGAGTCCGTGATTCTATATCGGTTTCTGGCCGATCCATAAACGGGCGGCAACTTCTTTTCGGTCACTCAGGGCCAGCACCGCATCGAGCGACGGCGTCTGCGCCGTGCCCAGCACCAGCACCCGCACCGGCATGGCCAACTGCGGCATTTTCAGGCCGGTGGCGCGTAGCGTTTCCTTGATGCATTCGGCGATTGCCGCCTTGCTCCACTCACTGGTCTCAAGCATCTTGGCGAGCATGCCGATGGCCGGGCGCACGGCCTCGGTCACATGCTTGGCCAGCTCCTCTTGCGAGGGCTCGACTGGCTGGTAGAACTTGACGGCCCAGTCGGCCAGGATGACGGTCGTGTCGCAGCGGTCCTTGAAGAGGCCGCAGATGGCGGGCAGGCGGGCGTCGGCGGCGATGCCGCGCGCCGACAGCTGCGCCTCGACCAGCTGCGCCAGGGCTTCGTCGCTGGCGGCCTTCATGTGCTGGGCATTGACCCAGCGCAGCTTGGCCTCGTCGAACTGCGCGGCGCTGCGGCCCAGGTGATCCAGGTCGAACCACTGCAAGAATTGCTCGCGGCTGAAGATCTCGTCGTCGCCGTGCGACCAGCCCAGGCGCGCCAGGTAGTTCACCACCCCGTCGGCCAGGAAGCCCTCGTCGCGAAACTGCGTGACCGGCTTGGCGCCATTGCGCTTGGACATCTTCTCGCCCTGCTCGTTGAGCACGGTGGGCAGGTGCGCATACACCGGCGGCTCCTTGCCCAGGGCGCGAAAGATGTTGATCTGGCGCGGCGTGTTGTTCACATGGTCGTCGCCGCGGATCACGTGGGTGATGCGCATGTCGATGTCGTCGACCACCACGCAGAAGTTGTAGGTGGGCGTGCCGTCGGGGCGGGCGATGACCAGGTCGTCGAGTTCTGCGTTGGCGATCTCGATGCGGCCCTTGACCTTGTCGTCCCAGGCCACCACCCCGCCCTGCGGATTGAGGAAACGCAGCACGGGTGCCACGCCCTCGGGCACCGGCGGCAGCGTCTTGCCGGGCGCGGGGCGCCAGGTGCCGTCGTAGCGCGGCTTTTCCTTGGCTGCCATCTGCCGCTCGCGCAGCGCGTCGAGTTCGGCCATCGACATGTAGCAGGGGTACACCCGGCCCGCGGCCTGCAGCTCCGCCAGCACCGCCTTGTAGCGGTCCATGCGCTGCATCTGGTAGTGCGGGCCCTCGTCGTAGTCCAGCCCCAGCCATTCCATGCCTTCGAGGATCACGTCGACCGACGCCTGGGTGGAACGCTCCACGTCGGTGTCTTCCACGCGCAGGATGAAGTCGCCGCCGGTCGAGCGCGCGAAGGCCCACGGGTAGAGCGCCGATCGGATGTTGCCGAGGTGGATGAAGCCGGTGGGCGACGGGGCGAAACGGGTGCGGGTGCGGGTGGAATCGGTCATCTGCGGCCTGACGTTCAGGCGTCCTGCGTGTTGGGAAGGGCGAGGCGGGAGTTGTCGTCTTCGGAGAAGGGCTCCTCCTGGCCGATGCGCGCCTCGTTGATCTTGACGATGTCGTCTGCGCTGATGTCGCCGGTGACGTAGATGCCGTCGAAGCACGAGGCGTCGAAG
The DNA here is from genome assembly GCA_040387815.1 of Pseudomonadota bacterium. Classification (GTDB taxonomy): domain Bacteria; phylum Pseudomonadota; class Gammaproteobacteria; order Burkholderiales; family Burkholderiaceae_C; genus Ramlibacter. Next base: position 1,758 of record JAZKDA010000158.1, read on the forward strand.
CCGTCGATGGCCGGATTGAGCGAGCCTATGGCGCGCTTCATGCCTTCCACGTCCTGGTAGATCAGCGCGTCGCAGCCGATCAGTTC
>JAZKDA010000159.1:0-42454 GCA_040387815.1 Pseudomonadota bacterium
GTACCTTTGACTGGAGCAACTGAGTGAGCATGCCGCTGACCGGCCCCCGTGTCGGTTCCGTTCCCGAAGGCATCACCAACCCCCCCATCGACGACCTCCTCGGCCAGGTGAGCTCCAAGTACGCGCTGGTGATCTACGCGGCCGTGCCTGGCATCACCCAAGCCGACGCCCAGCGGCTGGTGGCCGCCCGCGCCAGCGCCCCCTTGCGCAACCTGGCCGACGCCGCCAAGCTGCTCGGCGGTGACGAGGGCGTCGGCGGCGGGCTGGCGGCGGTGGCCAGCCGGTACTTCGAAGTCCGGGGCCGGCTGCGCCTGGACAGCACCGTGGTCGAGGAACGCTCCCTGGTGCAGCGCGACGGCAGCATCGTTCGCACGCTGCAGCGCCAGTACGCCGTGCTGGACACCCGCGCCATTCCGCCCAACCGCTGAGCTCGATCGCACCAAAGGCCGAGCCAAGGCCCCCAACCGTCATGGCCCGTCCCTACAATTCCTCGTTCCATGAGTTCACTCTTCGTCCTGCTACCGGCTGAGCCAGCCGCACCCGGCACCGAGTTCGCGTACCTGCTGTCGCCGGACGGCCGCACCGTCGGCGCCCACGCCAGCGCACCCGCCAGCCTTCTGCCCGAGGCCAGCGGCGCCGGAGCGCAGATCGTGGCGGTCGTGCCCGCCGCCGCGCTCTCATGGCACCGTGTCGAACTGCCCAAGGGGGTCGGCGCCGGCAGCACGCGCTTGCGCGCGGTGCTCGAGGGGCAGCTCGAAGAGCAATTGCTCGACGAGCCCGACGCACTTCATTTCGCGCTCGATCCCCTGCCACGCCCCGGTGCGCCGGTGTGGGTGGCGGTGTGCCAGCGCGCATGGCTGCGAGCCGCCCTGCAGGTGCTGGAGTCGGCCGGACGCGGCGTCACCCGCATCGTCCCCGAAGTCGCCCCCGAGGCGCCCGGCGCCTTGCATGTGGTGGGCGATGCCGATGACGCGTTGGTGATCGCCAGCAGCGTCGACGGCGTGCTCACGATGCCGCTGTCGGCCGGCTCGCTGCCTTTGCTGCCACCGCTGGGCGTCGACGTGCCCTGTTTCGCCGAACCCGCCGTGGCGGCGCAGGCCGAGCAGCTGTTGCAGCGCCCGGTGGTGCTGCAAACCGCGAGCCAGCGCTGGCTGCAGGCGGCCCAATCGGGTTGGGATCTGGCGCAGTTCGAGTTCGCCAGCTCCGGGCGGGCGCGCGCGTTCAAGCAATGGGCCACGCTCTGGGGCGGGCTGCTGCGCGCGCCCCAGTGGCGGGCCGCGCGCTGGGGCGCCGCCTTGCTGGTCGCCGCCAACCTGATCGGCCTGAACGCCTGGGCCTGGCGCGAGCGCAGCGTGCTGCAAGCCAAGCAGCAGGCCATTCGCGGCACGCTCACGAACACCTTCCCCCAGGTGCGCCTGGTGGTCGACGCGCCCCTGCAGATGGCGCGCGAGGTCGCCGCCTTGCGACAAGCCACCGGCGCCGTCTCGGGCGGCGACTTCGAAAGCCTGCTGGGCGTGCTGGCGACGGCGGCCCCGGGGCGCACACCCAGCGGCCTCGAATTCAACGGCGTCGAGCTGCGCGTGCGTGAAATCGGCTGGACCGCCGACGACCTGGCCCGGGCCCAGCCGGCACTGCGCAGCCAGGGCGTATCCGCCCGGCTGCAGGGCGATCTGCTGGTGCTCACGCCGGAGGGCACGCCATGAGCCGCCGGGCCGCGCCCAAGGCGAATAGCCCCGCAGCGCGTAGAGCGCGGAGGGTAGTCCAGTGATCGCCCGCCTCACCACGTGGCCGGCGGCCGACCTGGCGCGCCCCCGCGCGAGCGCTCGGCCATCGCGCTGGCCGCCGTGGTCGTCGGCCTGGCGGTCCTGTGGTGGATCGCGCTCGCGCCAGCCCTGGCCACGCTGCGCGGCGCGCCGGCGCAGCACCGCGCGCTCGACGCCCAGCTGATTCGCATGCGCGCGCTCGCGGCGCAGGCCCAGAACCTGCAAGCGCAGCCGCGCACCAACATCGCCGACGCCGCCCGCCTGCTGGAAGCTTCGGTGCGCGAGCGGCTTGGCGACACGGCCCGGCTGGTGGTGGCTGGCGAACGCGCCACCCTCACGCTCTCCAGCGCGAGCGGTGACGCCTTGGCGCAGTGGCTCACGCAGGCCCGGGTGAATGCCCGAGCCCTGCCCAGTGAGGGGCTTCTGAACCGCAACACCAACGGCTTGTGGGACGGCACGCTGGTGCTGACCCTGCCGCCGCGCTGAGGCCCGATCGATGGCCCGCCCCCTCGCCGCCGCCGTTCCGACGCAACGCCCCCCCTGGGGTTGGGCGCTGGCGGGCGCGCTGGTCGCCCTGGCCGCGGGTCTGGCGCTGTTCGCGCCGGCACGCTGGGCCGCCGCCGCCGTCGCCCAGGGCAGCGGCGGCCGCGTGCTGCTCGACGGCGCGCGCGGCACCGTCTGGAACGGCTCGGCGCAGCTGGTCTTGTCGGGCGGCCAGGGCAGCCGCGATCCGGTGAGCCTGCCCTCGCCGATCCAATGGCAGCTGCGCCCGACGGCCAGCGGCTTGCGGCTGACGCTGACGTCTTCCTGCTGCACGCCCCAGCCGCTGGTGGCGCGGCTGCAAGCGCTCTGGGGCGGCGCCGCCATCACGGTGGCCAACGGCGCCGCCAGCCAATGGCCCGCCGCCCTGCTCAGCGGCCTGGGCACGCCGTGGAACACGCTGCAGCTGGAGGGGCAGTTGCAGCTGTCGACGCAAGATCTTTCCCTCCACTGGGACAGCGGCCGGCTGCGGGTGAGCGGCAGTGCGCAGCTGTCGGCGCTGCGCCTGGCCTCGCGGGTGACCACCGTGCGGCCCATGGGCAGCTACCGGCTGCGGCTGGACGGCGGCAGCACACCGCGCCTGACGCTGGACACCGCCGAAGGCCCGCTGCGTCTGGCCGGCAGTGGCCAGTGGGTCGGATCGCGCCTGCGCTTTTCCGGCCAGGCCAGCGCCGAGCCCGGACGCGAGGCGGCACTGTCCAATCTTCTCAACATCATCGGGCGGCGCAGTGGCGCGCGGTCCATCATCACGATCGGCTGAACCCATGTCACGCATCGCCCCCCTTCACCTGGCCATTGTTCTGCTGCTCACGGGCCTGCCCGGGCTGACGCCGGCCCAGGCCCCAGCGCAAATTCAGCAACCCCAGGCGCAACCCGCGGCGCAAAGCCCGCCGCAAAGTCAGGCGCCCAGCCCCGTGCAGAGGTCCACGCCAGCGCCCACCCGGCGCACTGCCGCGAACGAGCCGGTCACGCTGAACTTCGTCAACGCCGAGATCGATGCGGTGGCCCGCACCATGGCCGCCATCCTCAATCGCAACATCGTGGTCGATCCGCGCGTCAAGGGCACGCTCACACTGTCGACCGACCGGCCGGTCTCGCCCGCGGTGGCCTGGAACCAGTTCCTGGCGACGCTGCGGCTGTCGGGGTTCACGGTGGTGGATTCCTCGGGCCTGCTCAAGGTGGTGCCCGAGGCCGACGCCAAGCTGCAGGGCGGGCCGGTGTCGGTGGGCACGGCGCCGCTGGGCGGCCAGCTGGTCACGCAGATTTTTCGCCTGAGCTACGAGAACGCGAACAACCTGGTGCCGATCCTGCGGCCGCTGATCACCCCCAACAACACCATCAACGTCAACCCGGGCAGCAATGCGCTGGTGATCACCGACTACGCCGACAACCTGCAGCGCATCGCCCGCATCATCGCTGCGCTGGACATCTCCAACAGCACCGACGCCGAGGTGATTCCGCTGCAGCACGCGCTGGCCTCCGACCTCGCGCCGGTCGTCCAGCGGCTGGTCGCCGACCGGGGCAGCGCCGCGGCGGGGCCGGTCGCGCCCGGCGCGGCGGCGGCCGCGGCGGCTGCGGCGGCCGGCGGCGCCAATGCCGTCACTGTGATCGCCGAGCCGCGCAGCAACTCGCTGATCGTGCGGGCGCCCAACGGCGCGCGGATGAACCTCACCCGCACCCTGATCGAGCAGCTGGACCGCCAGGGCGCCGACAACGCGTCGGGCAACATCTATGTGGTCTACCTCAAGAACGCCGAGGCCACCCGACTGGCCGTGACCCTGCGCGCCGCCATGGCCGGCATGCCCACCGGGGCCACGCCAGGCGCGGCCGGCGCGACGCCTGGCGCTGCCACGCAACAGGCCGTCAACGCCAGCACCGCATCGGCCACCAGCAGCATCGCGGGCGGCGGCGGCAGCCCGGCCACCGCGTCCATCACGCCGACCGCGCAGCCGCAAACCGGCGGCCAGATCCAGGCCGACCCGGCCACCAACGCGCTGATCATCACCGCGCCCGAGCCGCAGTACCGCCAGCTGCGGGCCGTGATCGACCGGCTCGACCAGCGGCGCGCGCAGGTGTTCGTGGAAAGCCTGATCGCCGAGGTCAACGCCGAGAAGGCCGCCGAGTTCGGGATCCAGTGGCAGAACATCCTGGGCAGCGTCAACAACAGCGTGTTCGGCGTGCTGGGCACCAACTTCGGCATAGGCGGCGCCAACATCATCAACCTGCAGGCCAACGCCGCGGCCGGCACCGCCCTGCCCTCGACCGGCGGCAACCTGGGGATCGTGCGCAACATCAATGGCAACTATGTGCTGGCCGCGCTGGCGCGCTTCCTGGAGACCAACGCCGACGGCAACGTGCTGTCCACGCCCAACCTGCTGACCATGGACAACGAAGAGGCCCGCATCGTCATCGGCCAGAACGTGCCCTTCGTGACCGGCCAGTACACCAACGCCAACGTCGCCGGCGGCGGCAGCGTCAACCCGTTCCAGACGATCGAGCGCAAGGACGTCGGCCTGACGCTGCGGGTGCGGCCGCAAATCAGCGAGAACGGCACCGTGAAGATGCAGATCTTCCAGGAGGTCTCCAGCGTGGTGGCCAGCTCGGTCAACTCCGCCAGCGGCATCATCACCAACAAGCGCTCGATCGAATCGAACGTGGTGGTCGACGACGGCGCCATCGTGGTGCTGGGCGGCCTGCTGCAGGACGAATACGCCGGCAACGAGGAAAAGGTGCCCGGCCTGGGCGACATCCCCCTGTTCGGGCGCCTGTTCAAGAGCGAAACGCGCAGCCGCAAGAAGACCAACCTGATGGTGTTCCTGCGGCCGGTGGTGCTGCGCGACGCCGCGCAGACCGACAGCCTCACGCTCGACCGCTACGACATGATGCGCAACCGGCAGCAGGCGGCGCAGCCGATCCCCAGCACCATGGTGCCGGTCAACGAGTCGGTGATCATGCCGCCCGCGCCGGTACCGGCGCCACGCGGTGCCGTGCCGGCGCCTGCTCCTCTGGCGCCGTCGCCGCTCGCCGTTCCCCTGGCGCCGGCCCCACCGGCGGTCACTTCGCCGGTGCGCTGAACACGATGCCGCGCTATCCGCTTCCCTACGCCTTCGCCCGCGGCAGCCAGCTGCTGCTCGAGGACGACGGCGGCACATTGACCCTGTGGCACGCCGGCCAGCCGCCGGGCAGCGCCTGGAGCGAGGTGATGCGCAAGTTCCGGGTGCACGTGCTGCAGCAGGTCGACACCCACGCCCTGGCCCAGCGCATCAGCGCGGCCTATGCGCAGGGCGAGTCGAGCGCCGCCACGGTGGTCAGCGAGGTCGAGTCCGAAGCCGACCTCTCGCGCATGATGCAGGAGCTGCCCGCGGTCGAAGACCTGCTCGAGACCAGTGACGACGCTCCCATCATCCGCATGCTCAACGCACTGCTCACGCAGGCCGCGCGTGACGGCGCCAGCGACATCCACATCGAGCCCTATGAGCGGCACTCCTCGGTGCGCTTTCGGGTCGACGGCACGCTGCGCGAGGTGGTGCAGCCGAACCGCGCCTTGCATGCCGCGCTGATCTCGCGCCTGAAGATCATGGCCGAGCTCGACATCGCCGAAAAGCGCCTGCCGCAGGACGGCCGCATCAGCTTGCGCATCGGCACCCGCGCGGTCGACGTGCGCGTGTCCACCCTGCCCAGCGCCCATGGCGAGCGCGCGGTGCTGCGGCTCCTGGACAAAAGCGACAGCAAGCTCAGCCTCGAATCGGTCGGCATGACCGGCGACACACTCAAGCGTTTCCTGGGCCTGATCGGCCAGCCGCACGGCATCATCCTGGTGACCGGCCCCACCGGCTCGGGCAAGACCACCACGCTGTATGCAGCACTGTCGCGGCTCGATGCGCAGGCCAGCAACATCATGACGGTAGAAGACCCGATCGAATACGAGCTGCCGGGCATCGGGCAGACGCAGGTCAACGCCCGCATCGACCTCGACTTCGCCAAGGCCCTGCGCGCCATCCTGCGCCAGGACCCGGACGTCATCATGATCGGCGAGATCCGCGACTACGAAACCGCGCAGATCGCCATCCAGGCCTCGCTCACCGGCCACCTGGTGCTGGCCACGCTGCACACCAACGACGCCGCCAGCGCCGTCACCCGCCTGACCGACATGGGTGTGGAGCCCTTTCTTCTGAGTTCATCGCTGCTGGGCGTGTTGGCGCAGCGCCTGGTTCGAAAGGTCTGCGTCCATTGCAAGGGACCGGGTTGCAGCCACTGCGGCCAGACCGGCTACCAGGGCCGCACCGGCATCTTCGAGCTGATGGCGGCCGACGAACGCATCCGCGGCCTGATCCACAACCGCGCCGCCGAGGCCGAGATCCGCGATTGCGCCCTGGCCGCCGGCATGACGCTGATGCGCGACGACGGCGAGCGCCTGGTGCGCGAGGGCGTGACCTCGCGCGAAGAACTGGTGCGGGTCACGCGCGACTGAAGCCGGGCGCCCCGCCTCCGGGGCGGCGGCCACGCAGCCAGCCGCTCAGGTCGCGGCGCCAGTCTTCGACACCGGTGGTCACCTTGGCCAGGAACCAGGGCATCGGCGCGTCGGACCAGGGTGTGATGCGCGGCAGGCAAAGCGGGTCGCTTCGAGTTCCGGCACGCCGGCTCTCGCAGGTGACGCCGTAGCGATAGCCGGCGCCGCGCAGCATCTCCAGATGCACCTGGCTGTAGCGGCCATAGGGAAACGCGAAGCTGAGCACCTCCTGGTCCATCAGGGCTTCCAGCGTGCGCTTGCTGCCGCCGATCTCGGCGGCGGCGGTCTGTGCATCGCAAGTCGTGAGGTCGACATGGTGCCGGGTGTGCGCCCCCACCTCCATCCCCGCGGCTTGCCAGACCAGGAGTTCCGGCAGGGTCATCATCGGCTTGACCGGCGCGCCGCCCGATGCGTCCCAGGTGTTGCCGCCGCCGATCTCCTCTGACACCACCAGCAGCGTCGCCGTGAACCCGTGCTCGGTCACCACCGGCAGCGCGTGCTCGAGGTTGCTGCGAAAGCCGTCGTCGAAGGTCAGTCCGAACACCTTGCCCCGCCGCTCGCCACTCAGGTAGGGCCCGAGGTCGCGCAGCGACAGACCACGCCAGCCGCGTCGGGCCAGCGCGTTCATCTGGCGCCGGAACAAGGCCGGCGGCGTCACCAGAGCGCGCCAGGGCAGCCCCGGCGGCGGAAGCTCGTCTGTCTGGTGGTACGAAAGGATTGGAATCGGCGCGCTCGCCCTGGCTTCCATGCGCATGGTCATCCGCTGTCTCCCTGAGCCGATCAACTGGACCGGCCAGGGATTGTTGCAAGCCTGTCGCGCCGCGAGGGTGCCTCGAACGCGCTATTGCAGGAAGTTACCAACGCCCGCGTGCGAGCCCATGCGCAAGAGCAAGGGCTCAACCGTTCAGCAGGGCGCGCCTGATCGCGTCGAGCTCGGCCGCGTCGAGCCCGCAGGCATCGCGCAGGTACCGCTCCACCGACCCATGGAGCGCCTCGACGGCGTCCAAGGCCGCCTCCAGGTACGCAGCCGAGGCCCAAAGCACCGGCGCCACCACGTCGGCTTGCACTGGATGGCCCAGGTGCAGCGCCAGAAGGTCGTGCACATAGGCCAGTCGCTCCGGTGTGGGCGCGGCGCGCGTGGTCAGCAGGTATTCTTCGACGATAGCGCGGCGGTCCACCCCCAGCAGGGTCAGCAACATGGCCACCGCGAACCCGGTGCGGTCCTTGCCGGCGGTGCAATGGATCACCATCGGCAGCGCGTCGCCGGCGCCGCGGCGCAGCAGCGGCCCCAGGTGCGCCGCGAAAGCCGCGGGCATGCCGCGGTACAGGCTGAGCATCATCTCCCGCGCGCCCGCGGCATCGGGGCTGCGGCGCAGCGCATCGAACACCCTCGCATTGCCCGCGCGCACATCGGTGAGGATGCCCAAATGCACCTGCACGCAGGCATGGCCCGGCGGCAGGCGGTTCGGATGACGCATGCGCTCACCTTCGCTGCGCAGGTCGCACACGGTACGAATGCCCAGCGCGCGAAAGGTGTCGTGATCGCGGTCGCTCAGGCGCTCCAGCGCGTCCGAGCGAAACACCCGCCCGCGCCGCACCTGGCGGCCGTCCTGTGTCGCCAGCCCGCCAATGTCGCGGAAGGCAGGCGCTTGCTCCAGCATGGGTCAGGCCGGCCGCGCCAGCACGGATTCGAGCGACGGCACCTCGGCGGGCGCAGGCTCGAAACCCAGCGGCAGATACCAGGCCTGCTCGAACGCGACGCGTGCTGCGCTCATGTCGAGCACGCAGCGCTCCCAGCGGTCGCGCGCCGGCGCGGGCCATGCGGCGCACTCGCGCACACACTCGCGCACCGCCGCCGCGATGGCTGCGGTGGCGGCCTTGAGCTGTTGGCCTGTCGCGGCGGCCGCGTCGAACAGGCGTGCGCCGGCTTCGGTGCTGGTCTGCAGCGACTGCCGCAGGCCTGGGCTGCAGGGCGCGTCCAGGGCCAGCAGCGCGTTGGCCATGTCCAGTTGGTGGCGCAGCTCGGTGCGGTCGCGCCGATGCAGCAGCTCCACGCGCTGGCGCAGGAAACGCAGGTACTCGGTCACCAGGCGCAGCTGCTCGTTGGCCAGGGCGTCGGTGGGATCGACGGCGGGCGCGACCACATCGGCCAGGGCTTTGATGGCCGCGCGCAGATCGTTTTCGGTCAGGTCCATTACAGGCGCTCCTTGAGCATGCGTGAGAGGTCCAGGGCCACCGAGGGCGCGAGGCCGCGCACCCGGGCCAGCAGGATGTCCTGGTGCGACTTGCCCAGCCGGGCGACGCGGTAGTTGGTGGCGATCGTGGACACCAGGATCTGGAAGCCGTTGAGGATGCGGTAGTAATCCAGCCGCTCGTGATCGACCTTCAGGCCCGAGGTCTGTTCATACAGGTCGAAGAACCGCTCCAGCGGCACCAGCCCGCAGACGTAGTAGGTGCCGTCTTCGTAGTGGCCCATGGCCGCCTGCGTCAGCCAGGCCAGGTCGCGGTGACGGTCGCCCAGGTGGCCGCGCTCCCAGTCCAGCCAGGCATGGATATGGCCGCTGGCTTCGTCGAACAGGAAGTTGCCGCTGCGAAAATCGCCGTGCACGACGCTGACGTGGTCGAGCGCCGGCAGGTTGCGCTGCAGCCAGTTGGAGGCCACTTCCATCATCGGGTAGTCCTCGCCGCGGTCTTCCTCCCAGACCCGCAGCGCGCGATCGAGCTGCCAGCGCGCGCCCTGCGTACTGCCGACCTCGGGCACGTCCATGGTCTTGAAGCGGCGCCCGGTCACATCCAACGTGTGGATGGCCGCCAGGTGCTTCATGAACTGCGGCGCCAGCAGCGCGCGCAAGCGCGCACCGAACACCGTGCCCAGGCCGCTGACCTTTCCGGAGTCGGTCTGCTTGGGCTTGGTCACCCCGGGCGCAAAAGCATAGATCAGGGCTGGCTCGGGAAACCAGGTGGCATCGGCGTCGAGCCAGAACACCTTGGGCACCGGCACGATGCCGTCGAACAGCTGGAGCAGTTCGAACTCGCGCTCGCGGCTGGTGGCGTTGAGCGACTCGGACGGGTCCATGCGCACCACCAGCCGGTCGCGGCTGGGGCCACGCTTCGGGTCGTTCCAGGACAGGGTGAACCCCATCTGGATCTTGGACACGCCGCCGGTGAACCAGGTGCGGTCGGTCACTTCGAACGGGCCTTCGATACGCTCGGACAGCAGCCCGTGCAGGCACTTCGACAGCTCGTCGAGCCCGATGCGCTGGTAGGCGGGTCCGCCACGTCGCTCAAGCTTTCGCACCAGCAGTTGGTCGGTCTCGCGCTCGGTCTGAAAGCGCGAGCGCATGGCGTCGATGAAGCTGCGCGGCGGTGCGTCGCGCAGGTCGAACTCGGACGCGTAAGCGTCGGCCGGCGTGCTCACAGGCCCTCCCTGGCGCTGCGTGAGATGCGCTCGCCCAGATAGTCCAGGCCGAAGATGTCGCCGAATTCGCCATAGCCGACGGTGTTGCCATGTTCGTAGCGCATGAGCATCTGAAAGCAGGTGTGGCTGGGGTTGAAGGAATACCAGGGATGGCCGCCGATGGCGGTGCCGAAAAATTCCCAGGTCTTGCCGCGCACGTCCTTGATGCGGATGTGATTGGACATCGCCATCATCTGCACGCGGGTGGCCGTGATGTGCGCCTCGGTCAGGCCGACCACCTCGCCCTTGTCGACCACGAAGCCGAAGCGCAGCTTGTCGTAGCTCACCTCGCCTCGCCGCAGGTTCATGGGCACGGCCAGGTGGAAGGCCAGGTCATCGCCGAAGTTCAGCGAGATCCACGAGACCGAGCGCTGGCCCACTTCGGGGCGCGGGCCCCAGCTGTGGTCCATGCCGTCGTAGTAATCGACCTTGTAGGTCTTGCCGCGCAGCATGAGCTCGCCGGTGATGTGACCCTTGCACTCGAAATGGCCGTTGCTCCAGGCGGCGCCCAGGCGCGGGTCGACCGGCGCGCCGGCGGTGGTGTCGAGCAGCGGGTTCTGCCTGGGGTCGTGCGGATCGAAGGGTGCGTGCAGGCCGCGAAACTTCAGGTCGAAGCTGCAGGCACCCAGCACGTTCTCGTACTTCAGGTGGTAATCGCGCGGGCCGTTGGTCGCTTCCACGCTCAGGCCGTTGGCCAGCGTGTACTTGCTGAACTTCTCCGGACACGGCAGGTGCATCTGCGGGTCGACGAAGTCCATCTCGTAAGGCTGCAGGCAAATGCCCCGGGTCACCACGATGGAGGAGATCGCCACGCCCATGTTCGGGCGGGCCAGGACATACGCGTTGCCGAAGATGCCCTCTTCGGGGACGGCGAAGGGGAGGAAGGTGGTTTCTGTCCACGTGCGGTCCGACGGATCGCGCGGGTGGAAGTCCGCGTCCTTGTCTGTGATCATGATGAGGGCCTCTTGTCTGCTTCCGGTCAGTGTAGGAGCCCTGACGCAATACGCAAATGGTCATGTCGGCATCGAAGCCATAGCAATTTTCCGATAGCTCCCGGCTTCATGGGCCGACATAGGTCCCGCGCAGCCGCTTGGATGCGATCGCCGCCTTCACGCCGTCGCACAGCAGACGCACCATCTTGTGCGTAGCCAGCGACATGGGGGCACCGGCCGGCGTGGCCAGCAGGCGCGTGATGGTCATGCCCTTGATCGGCACGCTGACAACTCTCGCGGCGGCCATGGACGTGGACACCGCCGACGACGCGGGCAGCACCGCATAGCCGATGCCTGCGGCGATATAGTCGGCCGCTGGCCAGGCATCGGTCTCCAGGGCGATCTTGGGCGCCAGCCCGGTACGCTCGACCGCGGTGTCGATCAAGGTGCGCGTGGCGTTGGGCCGCACCGGCACGATCAGCGGGTAGGTGACGACTTCGTCGATGCTCAGCAGGCGGCGCGACGTCAGCGGGCAGCCGGGCGGGCCCACCAGCACGAAGGGCTCGGTCATCAGCGGCCGCAGGACAAACTGCGGTTCGGCCACCGGGGCGGTGAGGATGGCGAAGTCAAGCTCGCGTTGCAGCAACAGCGAGCGCAGCTGGTGAGACGGCGCCTCGCGCAAGGAAATGCGCACCAGCGGATAGCGCGAGCGGTATTGGCTGACCAGCCCCGCCGACAGCGAGCCGGTCATGGACGTGGGAAAGCCGATGGCCACCCGCCCGGTGGGCTCGTCGGACGCGGCGCCCACCTCGTCGCGCAGGGTCTCCAGCAGGTTCAGCACCAGCTCGGCTCGGCGCTTGAGCGCCTCACCCGCGGCGGTGAGCGTGACGCCGCGCGCGTGGCGGCTCAGGAGCACGGCACCGAGCTCGGTCTCGAGCTCGCGGATCTCGCGGCTGAGAGTCGGCTGCGACATCTGCATGCGGTCGGCCGCCCGCGAGACGCTGCCGGCCTGGGCGACCTTGAGAAAGTGGTCGAGTTTTCTGGGATTCATCCTTGACTCTGGCTCGGGGCTTTCCCATAGCGATCAGAGCATACCCAGCACAGGGGCTCCCGGCAATGGCGTGGCCCGCAGGCTCAGCGCCGCCCGGCCTCGGCCGCGCCTTCCTGCAGGTAGTGCACCAGCCGCCCGCAGGCGCTGTCGCGGGTCAGTCCAGGCGTGCGCGCGAGGCTGATGGCGGGGCGTGCGGGCCCCGGCTGGCGAGAGATCAGGCGACTTCGAACAAGCCAGCGGCACCCATGCCGCCGCCCACGCACATGGTGACCACCACGTACTTCACGCCCAGGCGCTTGCCTTCGATCAGGGCATGGCCCGCCACGCGCGCGCCGGTCATGCCGTAGGGGTGGCCGATGGAGATGCTGCCGCCGTTGATGTTGTACTTGGCGGGGTCGATACCCAGATGGTCGCGGCAGTACACAGCCTGGCAGGCGAAGGCCTCGTTGAGCTCCCACAGGCCGATGTCCTCGATGCGCAGACCGTGCAGCTTGAGCAGCTTGGGCACGGCGTAGATCGGGCCGATGCCCATCTCTTCCGGCCCGCAGCCGGCCACGGTCATGCCGCGGTAGATGCCCAGGGGCTGGAGGCCGCGCTTTTCGGCCAGGCGCGCCTCCATCAGCACGCAGGCGCTGGCGCCGTCGGACAGCTGGCTGGCATTGCCAGCGGTGATCACGCCGCCTTCGATCACCGGCTTGAGCGACTGCAGGCCGGCCAGCGTGGTGTCGGCGCGGTTGCTCTCGTCGCGCGTGAGCGTCACGTCCTTCATGGTCACCGTGCCGGTGGCCTTGTCGGCGACCGCCATCTGGGTGGAAAAGGGCACGATCTCGCGGTCGAAGCGGCCGGCGGCCTGCGCGGCGGCGGTGCGCTGCTGCGACTGGAACGAATACTCGTCCTGCACCTCGCGGCTGATCTTGTACTTCTTGGCGACGTACTCGGCCGTCGCCAGCATGGGCATGTAGGCGTGCGGCACGCGCTGCTCGAGCTTGGCGTCCTTGGCGGCAACGACCGCGGCGAAATACGAGGCCTGCTCGGCGCTGATGTTGTCCTGGCCGCCGGCCACGGTGATGTCCATGCCGTCGACCATGATCTGCTTGGCGGCGGTGGCGATGGCCATCAGGCCCGAGGAGCACTGGCGGTCGATGGTCTGACCCGAGGCGGTCACCGGCAGGCCGGCGGCCAGTGCCGCGTTGCGCGCGATGTTCAGGCCGGCAGTGCCGGAGTTGAGCACCGAGCCGATCACCACGTCCTCGATCTCGCCGCCGGCCACGCCAGCGCGCTCGACGGCCGCGGCAATGGCGTGGCCCATCAGGGTCGGGGACTTGGTCGCATTGAGCGAGCCCTTGAAGGCGCGGCCGATGCCGGTGCGGGCGGTCGAGACGATGACTGCTTCTCTCATGATGAATCCTCGGGTTGGTGAAAAAAGGGGCCGGCGTTCAGCGGCCGGTCCAGCGCGCGGCACGCTTTTCGCTGAAGGCCAGGGCGCCCTCGCGGGCATCGTCCGACGCGATGATCTGCTCGAGCAGCTCGCGCTGGCGGCTCCAGGTCTGGTCGGCCGGCCAGGTGGGTGACTCGGCCACGATGCGCTTGGTCATGCGCACCGCCATCGGCCCGTTGGCGGCGATGGCGGTGGCCAGCTCGCGCGCCGCATCCAACGCACCGCCGGGCACGGTGAGCCGGTTGACCAGGCCCCACTGCCGGGCCTCGGCGGCCGGCATCATGGCGCCAGTGAGGGCATATTCCAGTGCGATCTGCGGCGGAATGCGCTGCGGCAGGCGGATGAGGCCACCCGAGCCGGCAATGAGGCCGCGCTTGACTTCCGGGATGCCGAACTGCGCGTTGTCGGCGGCGACGATCAGGTCGCAGGCCAGCGCGATCTCGCAGCCGCCGGCCAGGGCATAGCCCTCGATCGCGGCGATCAGCGGCTTGCGCGGCGGCGTCTCGATGATGCCGGCCAGGCCGCGGCCGTCGAGCTCGACACGCTCCCCGCGCAGGAAGGCCTTGAGGTCCATGCCGGTGCAGAAGTTGCCGCCGGCGCCGGTGAGGATGCCCAGGGTGAGGCTGTCGTCGCTGTCGAGCACATCCATTGCGCGGGCGATGGCCTCGGAGGTGGCGCGGTCGATCGCATTGCGCACCTGGGGGCGGTTGATGGTGACGACCAGTACCGCGCCCTCGCGCTGCACCAGGACCGTATCGGGCGCGGGCGTGTCGTGCGTGCTCATGCTGTTGCCGCCTTGGCCAGGCGACCGCGCAGGCCGGCGCGGTCGCGGATCACGCGGCCCGAAACCACCTGGCCGCCTTCGACCCGCACGATGCCGTTGCAGTTGAGGACGAGCTCGCGGTCATGGGCCGGCACGCCGGAGAAGCCGCCGCGGTAGCGGCCGGTCTGGCGCACATGGAAGACCACTTCGCTCCCGCTGGAAAACAGCTCGGTGAGCTCGCCGCCGGTGACCTCGAAATGCAGGGGCACACCAGTGATGTGTTCGTCGTCGCAGCGCACCCGTGCGCTGGTGGGCGGCCAGGACGCGGTTTGCGCCCACTGGCGCACCACCGCTTCGGCCTCGCGGTCGGGCGGCAGCGCCACGGTGTCCCAGGGCGCGGGCCCGGGCGCATCGATCGCATCGGGCACGCCGGTCTTGAGCTGGCGCTGGCGGGTCATGTAGTCCTCCTGCGCGATGCAACCCGTGAGCTTGCCGGCCGCGCCGCGGTAGATGGCCACGCCAGACCAGCAGGTGATGCGTCCGCCAGCGCCGCCCGAGGCGCCATGCTGGGTGAACAAGACGGCGGCCCGATCGCCCGCTGCCAACACCTGGTGCACCGTCATGATCAGGCCCGGGAACAGATCGAACTGCTGGCGCACCGCGGGCAGCCACTGCGCGTCGCGGCCGGCGAATGTGTAGTCGCCGATCTCCAGCGTGTAGCCCGGTTCGATGAACTCGCGCGCCGCGGCTTCGTCCTGGCTGTTGAAGTAATCGACCACCCAGCGCCGCGCCAGTTGCAGGGAGGTGGGCACGGTATCAGGCGATGCCACGGTCCTGCTCCTTCCAGTACATGCGGCGAAGCTCGCGCTTGAGCAGCTTGCCCGAGGCGTTGCGCGGCAAAGTCTGCGCGAACTCGATCGATGTGGGGCACTTGTAGCGGGCCAGCCGTTCGCGGGTGTAGGCAATCAGTTCGTCGGCCGTGGCCTGCATGCCGGGGCGCAGCACCACGATGGCCTTGACCGTCTCGCCCCAGCGCTCGTGCGGCACGCCGATGGCCGCCACCTCCAGGATGGCCGGATGGCCGCCCATGGCGTTCTCGACCTCGGCCGGATAGACGTTCTCGCCGCCGGAGATGATCATGTCCTTGAAGCGGTCGTACAGATAGATGTAGCCGGCTTCGTCCTGGTAGACCGCATCGCCCGTGCGCAACCAGCCGCCGGGCATCAGGGTCTGGGCGGTGGCCTCGGGGTTGTTCCAGTAGCCCTTCATGACCATGGGCGAGCGCACCCAGATCTCTCCCACCGAGCCGGCGGGCACCGGCTGTCCGGTGGCCGGGTCGGTGACTTGCAGCTCCACCCAGGGCAGCGCCTTGCCGCACGAACGCAGCAGCTTGGAGCGCGGGCCGCCCGGATCGTGGTCCTGCGGGTCGAGGTTGACGATGGTGCCACTGGTCTCGGTCATGCCGTAGGCCTGCATGAAGCGGCAGCGCATCACCTGCAGCGCCCGCAGCAGCAGTGCATCGCCGATGGGCGATGCCCCGTACATCAGCAGCTCCATGCTGGAGAAGTCGGCCTTCTCCACGCCCGGCACCTGCAGCAGCATCTGCACCACCGCCGGCACGAAGAAGGTGTGCGTCACGCGGTATTTGGCAATCAGCTCGATGGCCAGGGCCGGCACCACATCGCGCATCAGCACCGTATGGCCGCCGGCCAGCAGGGTGCTGCTGCCGTAGCCGCAGCCGCCGATGTGGAACATGGGCATGGCCACCAGATTGACGCTGGCCGGGCTCATGCCCCAGTAGTGCGCCAGGTTCTCGGTGTAGGACATGCCCTCGTTGGTGAGCATGACGCCCTTGGGCAGCCCGGTGGTGCCCGAGGTGTAGAGCAGCAGCGCGACCTCGTCGGGCGCACCGGCATGGCCGGGGTCGGCGTCGGACGCGGCGGCGCGCCAGGCGTCGTATTCGTCGCCCAGCGTGACGACGCGGCGCAGACCCGGCGTGGCCCGCGCGGCGGGCGACAGCAGGGTCTGTTCGGTCGCGCCGACGATGGCCACGGCCGGCTGCGCATCGGCGACGATGGCCTCGAGCTCGACTGGCGCCAGGCGCCAGTTCAGGCCGACCAGGATCGCGCCGATCTTGCTGGTGGCGAACATCAGCTCATAGCACTCGGCGGTGTTGCGGGTCAGCAAGGCCACCCGGTCGCCAGCGCGCACGCCGGCGTCGCGCAGGGCATTGGCCGCGCGTGAGCTGCTGGCATGCAGTTGAGCGAAGCTGGCGGTGCGGCCTTCGTAGGTCAGGGCAGGCGCATCGGGCTGGGTGGCGGCCAGCCGGCGAATGACTTGGGCGAAAGAAAAGGACATGGCAGCGGCCCGGCCGATCAATAACTCTTGGGCAGGCCCAGGCTGTGCTGCGAGACGAAGTTCAGGATCATCTCGCGGCTGACCGGCGCGGTCTTGTGCATGCGCGCGATGAACCACAAATCGGCCAGGCCGTACTCCAGCGCCATGCCGTTGCCGCCATGCACCTGGATCGCCTGGTCCAGCGCGATCAGCGAGGAATCGGCGGCGGCGAATTTGGCCATGTTGGCGGCCTCGCCGGATTCGGGAGCGCCCTCGTCGCTCAGCTGCGCGGCGCGCGCCGTGAGCAGGCGCGCCTGCTGCACGCCGATGTAGGCTGCGGCCAGCGGGTGCGCCACGCCCTGGTGCGCGCCGATCGGCGTCTTCCACACACTGCGCTCGTTGGCGTAGCGGGCGGCCTGCTCGATGGCGTAACGCGAGATGCCGTTGTTGATCGCGGCGGCGCAGACGCGCTCGGGGTTCAGGCCGGCGAACACCTGCTTGAGGCCGTTGCCCTCGACGCCGATCAGCGCTTCTGCGCCCAGCGGCACGTTGTCGAAGTACAGCATGAACTGCGTCTCGCACACGTGGATGGCGGTCTCGATCGGCGTCATGCTGATGCCCGGCGAATTCGTCGGCACGATGAACAGCGACAGCGGCGAGCGGCCGCGTTCGTCGACCTCCTCGCCGCGCGCCACCACCATCAGCGCGTCGACCTCGTCGACCGCCGAAGTCCAGTATTTGGCGCCCGAGAGCTTGTAGCCGCTGCCGTCGCGCCGGGCGATGGTGCTGACCTTGTGGGTGTTGGTGCCGGCGTTGGGCTCGGTGATGGCGAAGGCCAGGCGCTTCTTGCCGGTGGCCAGGCCGGGCAGCCATTCGTTCTTCATGGCCTCGCTGCCGAACTGCTCGATGATGGGTGCCACGATCGAGCCGATCACGAGCGCCAGCACCGGGCAGCCCTGAGCCGAAGTCTCCTCGACCACCACGTTGTAGTCGGCCAGACCGCTGCCGCCGCCGCCGTACTGCTCGCCGATGAACACGCCCAGGAAGCCGGCCTCGCCCAGCGCGCTCCACAGCTCGTCGGGCTTGGCCTTTTTCTTGACCAGTTCCTGGAAATAGCGGCGGCCGAAGCTGCCCACCAGCTTGCCCACACTTTCGCGCAGCATGGGGTGATGGTCGGCGGTGTCGACCAGGCGGGACGCGAAGATGCTTGACATGGGATGTCCGGGGGAAAAGTGATGTGAGGGGAGGAACGCGCCGCTCAGCGCGCGGCGGACGCCTTGGCGTCGGGCCAGTCGAAGAAGCCCTTGCCGCTCTTCTGGCCGAGTTCGCCGCGCGCGACCATCTCTTCCAGGATGCGCGGCGGCGCGTAGCGCTCGCCCAGCGCGGTACGCAGGTTGCGCGCGATGTCCAGGCGCACGTCCAGGCCGACGATGTCCGACAGGCGCAGCGGGCCCATCGGGTGACGGTAGGCCACGACCATGGCGCGGTCGATGTCCTCGGCGCTGGCGACGCCGTCCTGCAGCATGCGCATGGCTTCCAGCGAGGCGATCAGGTCGAGCCGGCTGGTGGCGAAGCCGGGCACGTCGCGCACGGTGATGGTGGTCTTGCCGGTGGACTCGGCGAACTCGCGGGCCAGGGCCAGCGAGGCCTCGCTGGTCTGGTCGCCACGGATGATCTCCACCATCGGCAGCGACCACACCGGGTTGAAAAAGTGCATGCCCAGAAAGCGCGTGGCGTCGCGCACCGAGCCGGCGAGCTCGTTGACCGACAGCGCACTGGTGTTGGTGGCGATCACACGCGGATCGACCGCCGCCACCTGCGTCAGCACCTGCTGCTTGAGCGCCAGGCGCTCGGGCACCGACTCGACCACCAGGTCCAGGCCGGCCGGCAGATCGGCGACGGCGGCCACGCGGGTGATGCCTTGTTCGACCTGCGCCACCTGCTGCGCGCTGAGCTTGCCGCGCTTGGCGCCACCTTGCGCGGCATCGCTGAGGATCTTGCGCATGACGGCGGTGCGCCCGTCGTCGGGCTCGACCACCCAGGTGGCCCAGCCGGCGACGGCGTACACGTACGCAATGCCCACACCCATCGTGCCGCCGCCGACAACGGCCATGGCTTTGTTGTCCTGGGTCATCATGGTCGATTCGTGGTTTTGTGGGTGGGTCGCGCCCCCACCATGGTCAGTGCAAGACGTGACAGCCGTTCGGCCGTCTCTTCCATGGACAGGCGCCCGCCCGCGCGGTACCACACCGGCGCCCAGCCGATGATGCCGCCGATGGCCAGCGCGGCCAGGGGCGGGTCCTCGACGACGAACTCACCGTTTTTCACGCCGGCCTCGAGGACCATGTTGAGCCGGCGGTCGAATTCGCTGCGCAATTGATTGATGGCGTCGCGGTCCTTGGGCAGCAGCTCGGTTTCCTCGCGGCTGTAGATCATCGCGTGCGCCTGGTGGCGCAGCACCGCCAGCAAGAACTCGCGCACCACGAGTTGCAGTTTTTCGGCTTGGCTGCCGTCCTGGGCCAGCGCCCGGTTGAGCGCCTCGTGCGCGAGCCTGATCGCCCGCGAACCGATCTCGGCCAGCAGCTCGTTCTTGGAGGAAAAATGAGCGTAGATGAAAGGCTTGGTGACATGCAGCGCGTCGGCCACCTGCTCGAGTGTGGTGCGGCCGTAGCCCTGCGCATAGAACAACTCGACCGCGGCCGCCACGATGCGGTCGCGCTTGAGGCGTGAGACGGCATCGCGGATGTCTTCCGGCACATGCGCGTCGGCGGCGCCGGTATGGGTGGCGCCGATGGCGGCCCGCCGGACCGGCGGGCGCCCGCGCACGGCGGCGGGCTTGGCGGCCTTGGCCGGCTTGATGGCCTTGACCGGCTTGCTGTTGTCGGCTTGCCCGTGAATCATGGATTCCCTTGAAATTTGACGAACCTGAAGGTGCCATGGGGCGCGCGGAATGCGCCAATCAATAATTCTCTTTGGCACCAATATCTACTCGCCAGTAGATTATACGAACGGGCCGACCCGAGCTCTAAGGCAAAACCCTAATGCGGGCCGTCCCCGCGGCAAGGCTCAGCCGTTCAAGCCCGGATCAGGCGGTCGAGCACATCGGGTTCGAAATGCTGCCCAATGAAGTCGGCCAGCCCCTCGAAGACCGTGTCCAGTGTGGGCGAGGACGTGCCGAACAGCGCCTGCAGCACACCCGCATCCTCGAACAGGCCATGCAAGTAGATGCCCAAGACATTGCCCTGCGGGTTCTGCCAGGCCAGGCCCGGCAGCGGCTCATGCGCCACGTTCCCGGCCGCCGCCATGGCCGGGTGCGGCACCGTCTGGCCGTGATGGATCTCGTAGCCACTCACGGTCAGCCCCGACAGCGCCGACCAAGCGCCGGCGACCGCGCCAAAGCTGGCCTGGGCGGGCCGCACGGTCTTGGCCCGCTCGAACTGCGACACCAGCGGCAACAGCCCCAGGCCCGGCGCATTGCCGTCGATGCCATGGGGGTCGAGCAGCGCCTCGCCCAGCATCTGCAGGCCGCCGCACACGCCCAGCACGGCCCCGCCACGCGCCGCATGGTCGGCCACGGCGCGGTCCAGCCCCTGGGCGCGCAGCCAGGCCAGATCGGCGCTGGTGTGCTTGGAGCCGGGCAACACCAGCCAGTCGGCGCCGGCGCAGTCGGCCGGGCTGCGGGCCCAGACCAGGCGAACGCCGGGCAGGTTCTTCAGGGGCTGGAATTCGTCGAGGTTGCTGATGCGCGGGTAGGCGATGACGGCGATGGTGCAACGCACCGCGCCGCTGGCGCGGCTGCGGTCGTCGAACACACCATCCTCCTCGGGCAGGCCGTGGCGCCACCACATCGGCAGCGTGGCGACGGTGGGCACGCCCGTCAGGTCTTGCAGCATCCGCGGACCCGGCGCCAGCAAGCTGGCGTCCCCGCGAAACCGATTCAGCACGAATCCCTCAATCAGCGCCCGCTCGTCGGGCGGCAGCAGCGCCCAGGTGCCATACAGGTGGGCGAAAGCGCCGCCGCGGTCGATGTCGGTGACCAGCAGGCACCGCGCCTGCGCATGCCGGGCCACGCGCATGTTGACGATGTCGCTGGCGTGCAGGTTGATCTCGGCCGGCGAGCCGGCCCCCTCGATCACGATCACATCGTTGCGGGCGCGCAGCTCGTCGAACGCGGCCACGATGGCGGGCCAGACGGCCTCGCCGCGGTCGCGCCAGGGCATGGCGCCCAGCGCCTCGTCCACCTGACCCATCAGCACCACCTGGCTGCGGGTGTCGGCCTCGGGCTTGAGCAGCAGCGGGTTCATGGCCACCTGCGGCCGCGCCCGCGCGGCCAGGGCCTGGAAGTATTGCGCGCTGCCGATCTCGCCGAACGCACCGCGCGGCCCCGGCACGACCCGCGCGTTGTTGCTCATGTTCTGCGCCTTGAAGGGCGCGACCTTGAGTCCCTGGCGGGCGTAGTGCCGGCACAGGGCGGTGGTCAGCCAGCTCTTGCCCGCGCCGCTGGTGGTGCCCAGCACCATGACGCAGCGAGCCAAGCCAGTCACCGGCGCCTGCGGCTCAGGCTTGCTGCGTCGGCACGAACTGCCGCTGGCCGATCTGGCGGTTGGCCTCGTCCACGAACACCAGCTGCGGCTTGTGGGCGGCCACCTTCTCTTCATGGACCTGCGCGAACGAGGCAATGATGATCAGATCGCCCACCGCCGCGCGGCGTGCCGCCGAGCCGTTGACGGAAATCATCCCGGTGCCGCGCTGGCCCTTGATCGCATAGGTGACGAAGCGCTCGCCGTTGTCGATGTTCCAGATGTGGATCTGCTCGTTCTCGACGATGTTGGCGGCTTCCAGCAGGTTCTCGTCGATGGCGCAGGAGCCCTCGTAGTGCAGCTCGCACTGCGTGACGGCCACACGATGAATTTTCGACTTCAGCAGGGTACGGAACACGGTTCTCTCCTGGGGACTTCACCGCCTTGCTGCGGCGCAGCAGATTGTAGAGGACGGCCGGATCGTTACATACTGCAGTCCCAGCAATGACGGGCAAGTGACATGCTGATCGGCGTCCCCAAGGAGATCAAGAACCACGAATACCGCGTCGGACTCACGCCCTCATCGGTGCGTGAGCTGACACGCGCCGGCCACACGGTGCTGGTCGAGCGCGATGCCGGCGCGGGCATCGGCGCCGACGACGCCGAGTACGAACGAGCCGGCGCGACCATCGTCGCCGAGGGGTCCGAGGTGTTCGCGCGCGCCGAGATGATCGTCAAGGTCAAGGAACCCCAGGCCGACGAACGGGCGCGACTCAGGCCCGGCCAGGTGCTCTTCACGTACCTTCACCTGGCGGCCGACCCGCGGCAGTGCAAGGAGCTTGTCGACAGCGGCGCCGTGTGCATCGCCTACGAAACCGTGACGCAACCCGGCGGCGGGCTGCCACTGCTGGCGCCGATGTCGGAGGTGGCCGGACGTCTGTCGGTGCAGGCCGCGGCCTATTGCCTGGAGCGCTCGCACGGCGGGCGCGGCATGCTTTTGGGCGGCGTGCCGGGCGTGGCGGCGGCCAAGGTGGTGATCCTGGGTGCCGGCGTCGTCGGCACCCACGCGGCGCAGATGGCCGTGGGCACCGGTGCCCAGGTGGTGGTGATCGACCGCAATGTCGATGCGCTGCGCCGGATCGACCGGCTGCTGGGCGCGCGCGTGGTCACCGAGTTCTCGAACGCCGACAACGTCGAGCGCGAGGTGCTCTCGGCCGATGTCGTGATCGGCTGCGTGCTGGTGCCTGGCGCCGCGGCGCCCAAGCTGGTGTCGCGCGCACTGGTGTCGCAAATGAAAAAGGGCGCCGTGATCGTCGACGTGGCGATCGACCAGGGCGGCTGCTTCGAGACCTCGCACGCCACCACCCATTCGGCGCCCACGTATGTGATCGAAGGCGTCGTGCATTACTGCGTAGCCAACATGCCCGGCGGCGTGCCGCGCACATCGACCTATGCCCTGAATCACGCCACCCTGCCCTTTGTTCTGGCGCTGGCGAACAAGGGCTGGCGGCAGGCGATGCGCGACGACCGGCACCTGCTCGATGGGCTCAACATTGCGCACGGCCAGGTGACCTGCGCCGAGGTGGCGGCCGCCCTGGGCTACGCGTACCACGCGCCACAAGGCCTGCTGACGACATGAAACGCCGGGTCAGCGCCGGTCACGACGACAAGCGCGCTCGCCGGCCTTCGGTATAGAAGCTGCCCCAGGCCAGCACGCCGGCCGCGATCCAGAACACCGGAAACAGCCCGGCGAAGGCGCCCACCGCGCCGACCACCAGGGGCAGCGTCGCCTGACTGGCGCTGACGACGGACGAGCGCATGCCCACGGCCTCGCCCGAGCGCCCAGGCGGCGCGGTCATGTGCACCAGACTCATGCTCAGCGGTTGCCCACAGCCCAGAAGCATGCCCAGAACATAGGCCAGGGGCAGCAAACCCGCCACACTGGTGAGGAATGGGAATACGAGATAGCACACGGCCGTGGCGCCCATCGCCAGCGCCATCAGGCGCCATTCGTCAAAGCTGCGCATCAACCGAGGAATGGCCACGCGCACCGAGAAGCTGCCCGCACCAAAGGCCCCCACCACGATGCCGATCGCCGTGGCCGACAGGCCGCTGCGGGCACCGTGCAAGGGCAGCAGGAAGCTGAAGAGATCCCAGCCCATGGTCATCAGCGCACCCACCACCAGCGCCGCGCGCAGCGGCGGGTGGCGCAGCATGCCCGCCAGGCCGCTACGGGTGTCGCGGGACACGACCGGCGGCTCGACGCGCTTGGGGCCCCTGCGCAACAGCGTCAGTGCCGTCAGCGCCAGGACCGCCATCGCCAGAAAGGCCATGCGATGGCTGCCATGGTCGATCATCAGACCGGCCGACAAGGGTGCGACCAGACCGCTGATGGAAAACGCCACCGCCATGGCGCCGAAGGCCTGGGCCCGGTTTTCGCTGGTGGTGGCATGGCCGATGGCATTGTTCACACCCACATGGGTCAGCGTGAAGCCCGAGCCCGCGAGCATGCCGGCCAGGCCAAGCATGGGCAGGCTCGGTTGCAGGGCCGCCATCACGCAGCCCGCGATGGTCAGGCATACCCCCAGCAGCGTCGCATCCTCATGGCCCCTGCGGTCGGCCCATCGCCCGACCGGCACGGCGATGAACACTGGCAGCACCATCAGCAGGCTCATGAGCACACCCACGACCAGCGGCGAGGCCTGCAGGTGCACCGCCTGGAGCGTCAGGGTCAGGCGGGCACCGCTGAATCCGGCGTGTGTCAGCCCCAGCAGCGCGATCAAGCGCAGAGGCAATGACGAATGGCTCACGCGTGGGCCCGTGGCGGTCAACTCTTGGCGCCGCGCGCGCCCCAGCGCACGATGGCGGCCTGCCCGCCACGGCGCAGGCCGTAGCAGGTGTCGAGCAAGGGCGGCACCGGCGCGTCCTCGGACACCGGCTGGCCCAGCGCGGTGCGGCGCCGCAGCAGCAGAGGCCGAATCATCTGCAAGGCCGTGGTGGCCACCGGCCCGATCAGGTCGGTGATGTGGGTGCAGCCCAGCGCACCTCGGTACAGCTTCTTGACGGCCTGGTTGAAGCCGCCCTCGATGCGCATGCCCACGAGTTGCGCATAGCTGGCGCTGATGTCGGCGCACTCGCCGTAGGGCGCCGCCTGGGTCAGGGCTTGTGCCGCGACGATGGTGAAGTTGTCGTCCAATGTGAGTCGCAAGGACATGCGGTGCAGCGGCTCGCCGGCAGCGCGCCCAAAACCGCCCAAGCGGGATTCGGAGCTCCAGGCGCGCGTGTCGGTGAGCTGGCCCTCCACCTCCCACAAGCCGTCCTCACGCTCGTAGCCGGTGCAGCTGATCTGCCGCGTGTGCATCGCCTTGCGCGGCACGGCCGCGCCAAAGTCGCTGTGTGGTTCGCTCACTGGATCACCCGCTTCTGTTGCACTGTGCCCAGCTTGGCCGGTGGCGCGCCGAACGCCAGCCAGCCGCCATCGACCGGCAGCGTCACACCGGTGATGAAGCTGGCCTGCGGCGACGCCAGGAAGGCGATGGCCTCGGCGATCTCGTCCGGATGGGCGCAGCGGCCCATGGGCGTGCGCGCCTCGATGTCGGCCAGGTTCAGCGCGCCCTTGGCCACCAGCGCCTGGACCAGATCGGTCATCACATAGCCCGGCGCCACCGCGTTGACACGGATGCCGTCGCGCGCCCATTCGCTGGCCATGGCCTCGGTCATGCTGGTGATGCCGGCCTTGGCTGCGCCGTAGGCATTGCGACCGGGGTGACCGCCCAGTCCGGCGATCGAGCTGATGTTGACGATGGTGCCGGCCCGCCGGCGCACGAACACGCGCGCGGCCTCGCGGCTGGCCAGGAAAGTGCCGCGCAGATGCACGGAAAGGATGCGGTCGAAGGCGTCGACCGTCTGCTCCAGCGTCATCACGGCTTGCTCGCCGATGCCCGCATTGTTCACCAGCACGTCGATGCGGCCGAAGCGCCGGTCGACCTCCTCGATCAAGGCCTTCACCTGGCTCTCCTGGGTGACGTCGCAGCCCAGGCCCAGGTGGCCCGCGCCAAGCTCGGCGGCGCGCTGCTGCGCCAACTCACCCCGCAGGTCGGCCACGACGACATGGCCAAGGTCGCGCGCCAGTCGCTGGGCCGTGGCCCAGCCGATGCCATCGGCCGCGCCGGTGACGATGGCGACCTGGTCGCGGGCTTCGTCGCGCACTTGCATGGCTGTGTTTTCCTTCTTGTGTTCGAAGTCTTGATGGTCTATTGTATGGTCCCACCATTCAATGCGGGCGCCCAGATCGGCGCTCATCCATCCCGAATCAAAGTGCATGGGCAGCGCAAACGCGCCTGCGCTGTCACGCAGGAGACACTTTTGCGTCCTTTGTCCGCCACCCGTGGCGCCGCTCGTTTCAAGGTCGTGCCGGCTCAGTCGATGCGCACCTTCGAGTCGGTGGTGCAGCAGATCCGCGAGCACATCGCCCGCGGCCATCTCAAGCCCGGTGACAAGCTGCCCTCGGAGCGCCTGCTTGCCGAGCAGCTGCAGGTGGGCCGCAATGCCGTGCGCGAAGCCCTGCGCAACCTGGAGAACGCAGGCCTGATCGTCACGGAGCGCGGCGCCAAGGGCGGCGCCTTCATCCGCGAGGGTGATGCCGGCCGGATGGCACAGGCTGTCGACGACATGGTGCAACTGGGGTCGATCTCGGTCGACGACCTGACCGAGCTGCGCATCCACCTGCTCGACGCGGTCGTGCGGCTGGCCTGCGAGCGCGCCACCGACGCCGACATCGCCGCCCTTCAAGACCTGGCCGACAAGACCGCCAGCACGGTCAATGTCAGCACCGACGAGGACCGGCTGCGCTACTCCCTGGAGTTCTATCGCGCGCTCGCCGCCGCCACAGGCAACCGCGCCTTCAGCATGGTGGTGGAGTCGATCTCGCCGCCGGTGGTGCGACTGCTCGGCGCCATCGCCTATTCGCCGCGCAAGCTGGCCAACGCGCGCCAGCGCTTCATGAAATGCTTTCGCGCGCGCGATGCACAGGGGGCGTGCCGCGAGATGAAGGCACTGCTGACCGCCCTGCGGGACCACGCCAAGCAACGAGACGCGGCGGCAAGCGCCTCGGCTTGAACCGGCCCGCCAGTTTTCATCGAACCACCACCGAATCAACTTCGCACCTCGAAAGACGACCATGGGATCCATCACCGAACAAGCCCTCAAGCCCGCTTTCCTCGACGGCAAGCCCAAGCTGATGCTGATCGACGGCAAGCACGTCGCGGCCGAATCGGGCAAGACTTTCCAGACCATCAACCCGGCCGTGCTGCTCAAGCTGGCCGACCTGCTGGACAAGCACTTTGACGAACTGGCCATGCTCGACACCATGGACATGGGCGGCCCGATCGCCAGCACCGGCGCGCGCCGCCGCCGCGGCATTGCGCTGCTGCGCTTTTATGCCGGCCTGGCCACCTCGCTGCACGGCCAGACGATCGACAACTCGCAGGCCGGCGAGATCTTCTCGTACACGCTGCGCGAGCCGGTGGGCGTGGTGGCGGCCATCAACCCCTGGAACGGCCCGCTCGGGCTGGCCATCTGGAAGGTCGCCCCGGCGCTCGCCGCCGGCTGCACCATCGTGCTCAAGCCCGCCGAGCAGGCCCCGCTGTCGCCGCTGCGTTTTGGCGAGCTGTGCATGGAGGCGGGCATTCCGCCCGGCGTGGTGAACATCGTGGCGGGATTCGGCGACGCGGGCGCCGCCCTGGCCTCGCATCCCGGCATCGACAAGATCGCCTTCACCGGATCGACCGAAGTGGGCCAGCACATCATCCGCGCCTCGGCCGGCACCATGAAGCGGGTGTCGGTGGAGCTGGGCGGCAAGTCGCCCAACATCGTGTTCGCCGATGCCGACCTCGACGAAGCCGTGCCCGGCGCGGCCATGGCCGTGTTCGCCAACTCCGGCCAGATCTGCAGCGCCGGCACCCGTCTGTTCGTCGAGCGCAAGATCCACGACGAGTTCGTGGCGCGTGTGGCCGCCTTCGCCAAGACGCTGCGCGTGGGCAACCCGATGGACCCCAACACCCAGTTGGGCCCGCTGGTCAGCAATGAACAGCTCGAGCGCGTGACAGGCTACCTGTCCAAGGGCAAGGCCGACGGCGCTCAGGCCCTGTCCGGCGGCTCGCGCATCACCGAAGGCGAACTGGCCGCCGGCTACTTCGTCGCGCCCACCATCTTTGCCGACGTGAACGACAGCATGTCGATCGCGCGCGAGGAGATCTTCGGGCCAGTGATCTCTGCCATGCCCTTCGACACCGTCGACGAGGTGATCCGCCGCGGCAACGCCACCGAGTACGGTCTGGGCGCCGGCGTGTGGACGCGCGACATCGGCAACGCGCAGCGCGTCTCGCGCGGGCTGCGCACCGGCACCGTGTGGGTCAACTGCTACCAGGTGATGGACGCGGCCGTGCCTTTCGGCGGCTACAAGATGAGCGGCTACGGCCGCGAATCGGGCACCGAACACATGGACGAATACCTGCAGACCAAGGCGGTGTGGCTCAAGAACCCACCCATCCGGCTCTGAGCATCCATGACAACGCAATCCAGGCAATTCGACTACATCATCGTCGGCGCCGGTGCGGCCGGCTGCGTGCTGGCCAACCGGCTGTCGGCCGACCCGGCCATCCGCGTCGCCCTGGTCGAGGCCGGTCCTTCCGACCGGCGCTTTCCCGTCAACTGGAAGACCTCGATCCCGATCGGCAACGTCTTTCTGCTGCCGCACGCGCGCTACAACTGGCAGCACCAGTTCCAGGGCGGCGCGGGTGTGAACGACCGCGAAGTCCCCTGCCCGCGCGGTCGCCTGTTCGGCGGCTCCACCTCGGTCAACGGCACCGTGTACATCCGCGGCAACGCGCTTGACTACGACGACTGGCAAGCCAAGGGCAACACCGGTTGGTCGTTCCGTGACGTGCTGCCCTACTTCAGAAAGCACGAGAACCGCGAGGCCGGCGCCAATGAGCGGCACGGCAGCGGCGGCGAGCTCGACGTGCAGCCACTGCGTGACACCAACCCGCTGTCGCATGCCTTTGTCGAGGCGGCCACGCAGGCTGGCCACACGCACAACCCTGACTTCAACGGTAGCGAGCAGGACGGGTTCGGCCTGTTCGAGCTGAACCAGCGCAACGGCCTGCGCCTGAGCAGCTCGCGCGCCTTCCTGCACCCGGTGCTGCACCGGCCCAACCTCAGCGTGTTCGCCGATGCGATGGTCGAACGGATCGTGTTGCAGGGCCGGCGCGCCGTTGGCATTGCGCTGGTGCAGGACGGCCAGGCGATCGAGCTGCGCGCCAGCTCGGAAGTGGTGGTCTGCGCAGGCGCGGTCAATTCACCGCAGCTGCTGATGCTCTCGGGGATCGGCCCGGCCGCCATGCTGCGCAAGCACGGCATCGCCGTCGCGCACGACCTGCCCGGCGTGGGCGAGAACCTGCAGGACCACCCCACCGTGTCGGTGGCCATGGCCAACCCGGGCGCGCAATCGTATGCCGTCACCTGGCGCGCCCTGCCGCGCCTGGCGTTGGCGCCGTGGCGCTACCTGTTCTCGCGCCGCGGCATGCTGTCGTCCAATGCGGCCGAGGCCGGCGGCTTCATCCGCACCCTGCCCGGGTTGGACCGCCCGGACGTGCAGTTCACCTTCATGGTGGGCATGAAGGAAAGCGCCCGCACCATGCCCCGGCGCCACGGCCTGATGTGCCATGTGGGCCTGCTGCGGCCGGCCACGCGTGGACGGCTGGAGCTGGCCAGCGCCGACCCCCAGGCCAAGCCGGTGATGCATGCCCGCTTTCTCGAAGACCCGCGCGATGTGGACACACTGGTGCGTGGCGTGAAAGAGGCCAGGCGCATCCTGGGCATGCCGGCGATGGCGCGCTTCACCGCGGCCGAACTGGCCCCGGGCGCGCAGGTGGCCTCCGATGCGCAGCTGGAGGCCTACGTACGCCAGCACACCAGCACCACCTACCACCCGGTGGGCACCTGCAAGATGGGGCCGGCCAGCGACCCGATGGCGGTGGTCGATGCGCGCTTGTCGGTGCACGGCATCGACGGCCTGCGCGTGGCCGATGCGTCCATCATCCCCGACATCATCGGCGGCAACACCGCCGCCCCCTCGATGATGATCGGCGAGCGCGCCGCCGCCTTCATTCTCGATCGACACCCCTCCACCCAGACCCAAGCGCAGCGCCTGCGCGCGCTGGTCTGACCCGAAGCGCCCCAAGCCAACGGAATTTCAGATGAACGACACCCCACACGCCTACGACGCCATCGTCATCGGCGCCGGCTTCGCCGGCCTCTACCAGCTGCACAGCCTGCGCCGCCTCGGCATGAAGGTGCGCGTGCTCGAAGCCGCGCCGGACATCGGCGGCACCTGGTTCTGGAACCGCTACCCCGGCGCCCGCTGCGACGTCGAAAGCCTGGACTACTCCTACTCGTTCGACGATGCGCTCCAGCAGGAGTGGAGTTGGAGCGAGCGCTATGCGACACAACCCGAGATCCTGCGCTACATCCATCATGTGGCCGACCGCTTCGACCTGCGCCGCGACATCCAGCTGGGCACCCGGGTGGCGTCCGCCGTGTTCAACGAGGCCACCAGCCGCTGGCTCATCGCCACCCAGGCCGGTGAGACCTTCGACGCGCAGTACTGCATCATGGCCACCGGTTGCCTGTCGATCCCGCAGGCGCCCCAGTTCGCCGGGCTCGAGAACTTCAAGGGCCAGTGGTACCACAGCGCCGACTGGCCGGATGAGGGGGTGGACTTTCGTGGCAAGCGCGTCGGACTGATCGGCACCGGCTCCAGCGGCGTGCAGATGACGCCCGAGATCGCCGCGCACGCGGACCATCTCACGGTGTTCCAACGCACGGCCAACTACAGCGTGCCGGCGCAAAACGAAGTGTTCACGCCCGAGGACGTGGCCCAAGCCAAGGCCAGCTACGGCGCCCGCCGTGCCCGGGCCCGCGACACGCACACCGGCCATTACCTGATCGCCAACGACAAGTCGGCGATGGAGGTCAACGATGAAGAGCGCAACAAGGAATTCGAGTTCCGCTGGCGCGGCGCCGGTGGCGGCTTTCGCATGTTGCGCGCCTTCAACGACCTGATGGTCAACAAGCAATCGAACGAGAAGGCAGGCGAGTTCGTGCGAGGCAAGATCCGCCAGACGGTCAAGGACCCTGTCACCGCCAACCTGTTGTGCCCCAAGGAAGACTTGCCCTTCGGCACCAAGCGCCTGTGCGTGGACACCGACTACTACGAGACCTTCAACCGTCCGAATGTCGCGTTGGTGGATGTCAAGGCCGACCCGCTGGTCGAAGCCACGGCGACCGGCCTGCGTACCCAGTCGGGCAAGGACTACCCGCTGGACATCATTGTCTTTGCCACGGGGTTCGACGCCATGACCGGTGCAGTCAAGGCGATCGACGTGCGCGGCCGCGGCGGCCAGCGCCTGGCCGACACCTGGGCCGGCGGCCCGCGCACCTACCTGGGTTTGGCCGTGGCCGGCTTTCCCAACATGTTCATCCTGGCCGGGCCGGGCAGCCCCTCGGTGCTGACCAATGTCGTGCACTCGATCGAGCTGCATGTGGACTGGCTCACCCGGTGCCTGGAGAACGCCCGCGCCCGCGGTGTGAAGTCGATCGAGGCGCGGCAATCGGCGCAGGACCAGTGGGTCCAGCATGTCAACGAGGCCGCCGGCCGCACGCTCTACCCCACCGCCAACTCCTGGTACATCGGCGCCAACATGCCCGGCAAGCCGCGGGTGTTCATGCCTTACGTGGCGGGGATTCCGGCTTACCGCAAGATCGTCACCGAGGTGGCGGACAAGGGGTATGAGGGGTTCGTGCAGGGCTGAGGCACGCCGATCGTTGCGCGCGTGGTCGCACCCGGGCGATGTTCACCGTGCTTCAGGGCTTCTTGCCGCCGCCCGCGGCGGCACCGCCCAGCGCACCGGCAACGGCGCCCAGCGTGCCACCGACCACCACCCCCACCGGGCCACCGACCACGCCGCCGATGCTGGCACCGATGGCCGCACCGCCCACCGCGCCGCCGCCCGCCAGCGCCGACTTGCCCTCGCGCTCGGCTTCCTCGGGCGTCATGGGTTGTTGCGCCGCAGGGCTTGGGTCCTGCGATGGAATGCCGTGGCCGGGCTTGGCTTGTTCAGCAAGATCCGCGTCGCGAGGCGCGGCCTGCGACGACACAGTGGCAGATGAGTTCATGGCGATTGCTCCAAAAGTCGGCGCTCAAGCCAGCACGAAGCTCGATTGGGCCGAGATCTTTTGTACGGTGCGTGCCGCGACCCAAGCGTCCTGATGCAGGCTGAAACGGTGTAGGACAGACAGACCGTCGACCCCAACTCACGGGCGGCGGACCCGTCCGGGCCGACCTTCCACTTCGCCTGCCGCCGGCCGCTCGGAGCCGAGAATGCGCACTGCCGCCGCTGGATGGGGTTGGGCGTCCAGAGTCGCCCAACTCAGATCATGCGGTTGCTGACCGACCTGGGCCAGCAGCGCCTTGTAGCGGCCACTCTGATTGAGCTTCACGTAGACACGGTGCAGGTGCGTCTTGACCGTCTTGTCGCTGATTTCGAGCAGCCGCGCGATTTCCTTGTTGCTCAGGCCCGAGCCGATCAGGTCCAGGACCTGATCCTCGCGTTGGGTCAGCCTGGGGTCACCGCTGCCGAAGGTGATCGGTGCCACCGGCGCCCTGATGAGGCGGCGCATCTTGAGCGCCGCGACCAGATCGCCGCGACCGAACCAGACATCGCCGTGGCTGACGCAGCGAACCGCCCGCGCGACGACATGTGCCGCGTCGTCGACGCAGACAGCGCCCCATGCGCCGTCGCGCACGGCCGCCAGCACCGATCGCGCGTCCAGCGGCTTGGCGCGCAGCAGCACCCGGGCTTCGGGCGCCCGGCGACGCAACTGGGCCAGCGAAGACAGCGCGCGATCGAACGCCATCGCGTCCAGCAGCACCACATCCGGCCGCACGAATGCCATCCGGGCCAAGGCGGCGCTGGCATCGGATGTCACACAGTCAAGCGGCTCACCCGCCGCGTCCTCCAAAAGCTGGCTTCGCAGAAACTCGCGCGCCTCCGTGTCTTCCGAGACGATGAGAACAGCGATGGGCATGGCAACTCCCGACAAGCGTTATTTTTCTTACGCGTAAGTAGACGTCACAGGGTGCAGTTCCCATGGCGCTGCGTGTGTAAGTACACGAAACATCGACAAACAAAGCGCCACAACGCCAACACGCGTACTCCATGAGGTGTATTGGCCCGCCGCGACGATGAGCCTATGGTCTGGCCAGCCGGTGCGATGTGTAGCGCTAGCAGCCGGCAGCCGATGAGGGCCGTGCTGAACTAGCGCGAATGGTTGAAGGGATGGTCATGCTGATCAATAGCCGCATCGCGCCCAGCCGCGAGCTGCATGAAGCCTTCGCGGCGCTGCGACCGTGGTTGCGGCGCTCCCTGCTGTTCACCCTGATTGCGGGGCTGTTGATCCTGGCGCCCAGCGTCTACATGCTGGAGGTCTATGACCGCGTGGTGAACAGCCGCAATCCGCAAACACTGCTGATGCTCACGCTGGCGGTGGTGTTCGCGTTTGTGGTGATGCAGGTGCTGGAATGGGCGCACGATGAGGAAATGCATGCGGCGGGCCTGCAGCTGGACAGGCGCCTGGGTGCGCGGGTGTTCGCCGCCAGCTTTGAGGCCAACCTCCGCGCCTTACCGTCGAGCACCACGCAGCCCCTGGCAGACCTGCGGTTCCTGCGCGAGTTTCTCACCTCGCCGGTGCTCAAGGCGGCGCTCGAGTCGCCGGTTTCCCTCGTCTTCCTGGTCGTGATCTTCGCGATCCACCCGCTGCTGGGATGGGCGGCAGGGGTCGGCGCGCTGGTGCAACTGGCGATCGCGCTCCTGAACAACCGGGCCACCCACGCCCAGCTGAGCGCGGCCCAGCGCAGTGCGCAGGCGGCGCAGCGCTATGCCGACGGCGCGCTGCGTAACGCCCAGGCGGTCGCTGCCATGGGTCTGCTGGGTGACATTCGACGGCGCTGGGCCACGGACCAAAGCGAGTTTTTGCAGCTGCAGGCAAAAGCATCGCTCGGCGGCGCGGTGTTCGTGGCGGGCGCCAAGCTCGTGCAGGTGGCCTGGGCGTCTTTGCTGCTCGGCCTGGCATGCTGGTTGCTACTGCGAGATGAGCTGACCGGGGGCGCAGCCATGCTGATCGTGGCCTCGATCCTGGGCGGGCAGATGCTGCGGCCGCTGACCGTCGCAGTGGGTCATTGGCGCACTGCCTTGCAAGCCGGTGACGCATGGCTGCGCCTGGCGGCCCTGCTCGCATCGGTTCCACCGGCCGCCGAGCAAATGGCACTGCCGCCGCCCCGTGGCCAGCTGCAGGCCGAGAACCTGGTCGTCACGCCGCCAGGCGCGCACCAGCCCGTGCTGCGCGGCGTGAGTTTCAGCCTGCGCCCAGGCGAGGTGCTGGGCGTGATCGGGCCGTCGGCCGCCGGCAAGTCGTGCCTGGCGCGAGCGCTGGTCGGCCTGTGGCCCTCCACGGGCGGCAAGGCGCGCCTGGACGGCGTCGACCTGCACGCCTGGAACAAGGCGCAGCTCGGTCCGCACATCGGCTACCTGCCTCAGGAGGTCGAGCTGTCCGACGGCACCATCGCGGACAACATCGCGCGCTTTGGCCCCTTCGATCAGGCTCGCCTGGACAGCGTGGCGCATACCGTGGGGCTGCATGAGTTCATCCGCGCGCTGCCAGACGGCTGGGGCACCGAAGTCGGCAACGAGGGCGCTCGGCTTTCCGGCGGCCAGCGTCAGCGCATCGGCCTGGCCCGGGCGCTGTACGCAGAGCCCGCGTTCGTGGTGCTGGACGAGCCCAATGCCAGCCTGGACGACGCCGGTGACGCCGCGCTGATCCAGG
The DNA here is from genome assembly GCA_040387815.1 of Pseudomonadota bacterium. Taxonomy (GTDB): domain Bacteria; phylum Pseudomonadota; class Gammaproteobacteria; order Burkholderiales; family Burkholderiaceae_C; genus Ramlibacter. The sequence goes on from JAZKDA010000159.1 coordinate 34,254, forward strand.
CGATCCAGGACGCAAAGACGCGGGGCGCCACCGTCGTGGTGGTCACCCATCGGGTGAGCCTGATGCCCGTGGTCGACAAGCTCCTGTGGCTGAGCGAAGGCGCTGTCCAGGCTTTCGGCCCGCGCGACCAGGTGCTTGCCGCCACCCGCCGCGCCACGCGGGCGGCGCGCCCCATGCCCACCGCGGCGCCGACGGAGCCCGTCTCGTGAGCGCTGCGACCAGCACGCCGAACCTGGCCGCCATGGTCTGGGCGTTCCGGTGGCGGTTCGCCGCGGCCGGCCTGCTCAGCGCAGTGGCCAACCTGATGCTGCTCACGCCCACGCTGTACCTGTTGCAGGTCTATGACCGCGTCCTGGTGAGCCGCAGCGAGCTCACGCTGGTGGCGGTTTCGATGATCTGCCTGTTCCTGCTGGGTGTGATGGCGACCGCCGAATGGGCACGCACGCGCGTGCTGGTTCGAACCGGGCTGCGCCTGGACGATGCGTTGGCCACCCGCCTGTTCGACGCGAGCTTTCACTCACGCTTCGCCGGCGACCCCGCAACGCCCGGCCGCGCCTTCGCCGACCTGATGCAGGTGCGGCAGTTCCTCACCGGCCCGGGCATGGTGGCCTTGTTCGATGTGCCGTGGTCCCCGATCTACATCGCGGTGATGTTTCTGCTGCATCCCGTGCTCGGCTTCCTCGCCCTGGCCTTCGCGCTGTCCCAGGCGGCGCTCGCCTGGTTCGGTCACCATCGGACAATGCCGGCGGCCGAAGCCGCGAGCCGCGCGGCGACAGAGGCATCGCTGTTCGTCAAGGGCAAGCTTCGTCAGGCGGAAGTGGTCGAAGCGATGGGCATGCTGGCCCCGTTGCTGAACCGCTGGCAGGCACGTCACCAGCGCGCACTGGACGCTGCCAGCACTGCGCACGCGGCCACCAACCGTGTGGCGGCCGCCAGCCGCTTCCTGCGCCATCTGCAGCAAGCCCTGGCACTGGGTGCCGGGGCGCTGCTGGTCATCGGGGGGCAGCTCTCCGTGGGCGCCATGATCGCGGCAGCCGTGCTGATGGGCCGCGCGCTCGGCCCGATCGACCAGCTGGTGTCGAACTGGCGCGCTTTCGCGATGGCGCGCTCCGCCCATGGACGGCTTGCCCGGTTGCTGCAACAGTTTTCGGATCCCGAGTTGGCGCGGCGCGGCGCGACGCCCGCCGGCGAGGTCACCTTGCGCAAACTGGTGGCCACGGCACCGGGGCGCGCGCAGCCCATCCTGCGTGAGATCGACCTGCACGTCCCCGCCGGTACCGTCGTGGCGGTGATGGGCCCTTCCGGATCGGGCAAATCGACATTGGCACGCGCCATCCTGGGAATCTGGCCTGATGTATCCGGCCAAGCGCTGCTCGACGGCGAGCCGATCTCAAGCTGGAACCGGCAGGAGCTGGGGCCGCACCTGGGCTACCTGCCACAGGACGTTCAACTTTTCGACGGAACCATCGCCGAGAACATCGCCCGCTTCGGGCCGGTGGACTCGGCCATGGTGATCGCCGCCGCGCGCGGCGCCGGCTTGCACGACATGGTGCTGCGCCTTCCGATGGGATACGACACGCCGGTCGGCGAAGCCGGCCGGCTGCTCTCGGGCGGTCAGCGCCAGCGCATCGCGCTCGCCCGTGCCATCCATGGCAACCCCAAGCTGGTGGTGCTGGATGAACCCAACGCCAGCCTCGACGATGCCGGCGAAGCGGCACTGGCTCTGACGCTCAAGCAGCTCAAGACGGACGGAAAGACAGTGTTCCTGGTGACGCAGCGCCCCGGCGTCATCGCCGCGGCCGACTGGCTGCTGTTGCTGCTCGATGGCCGGGTGGCCGCCTGCGGCCCGCGCGAGACGCTGTTCGATTCGCTGCGCGTGCGCCAGACGGGCACGGGCCACCTCGAGCACCTGGCCGCGCGGCCGGCCTGAATCGCCCACATCAAGGAGCCCCCATGAAGCGCACACCCACCTCCACCAAGGACAGCGGCGGCACCCCTGAACCCCGGGCCCGCCGCAGCCTGGCCGGACCCATCGGCATCATCGCGCTGCTGATCGGTTTCCTTGGCTTTCTCGCCTGGGGCATGCTGGCGCCCCTGGACGAAGGCGTGGCCGCCCCCAGCGCGGTGACCGTGGACACCAAGCGCAAAGCCGTCCAGCACCTCAATGGCGGCATCGTGCGCGAAGTTCTGATCCGCGAAGGCCAGGCCGTGCAAGAGGGCCAGGTGCTGATGCGGCTGGATGCGGCGGCGGCGGCGGCGCACTTCGAATCCGCGCGCCAACGCTATTTCGGACTGCGTGCCACCGAAGGCCGGCTGATGGCCGAACAGGCCGGCGTAGCGACCATCGCGTGGCATCCGGATCTGCACGAAGGCGCACGCGATCCCCTGATCCGGCAGCAAATGGACCTGCAGCAGCAACTGATGCAGACCCGCCGCGCCGCTTTGCAGGCTGACCTGGCGACCTTGCGCGAGAGCGTACGCGGCCAGGAAGGTCTGGTCCGGTCGTTCCAGGGCATGCTGGAGACCCGGCGCCAACAGCACGGCTTGATCTCCGAGGAACTGGACAACCTGCGCGCACTGGTGGCCGATGGCTACGCGCCACGCAACCGGCAGCTGGAACTCGAGCGCACCCTGGCCGACGCCTTGGCCTCGCAGACCGAACTGCAGGGGAACCTGGTGCGGGCGCAGCAGATGATCCAGGAGCTGCGCGAGCGGGCCAATGCGCGCCAGCACGAATACCGAAAGGAAATCGAGACGCTGCGCGCGGACGTCACGCGCGAGGTGCAGTCCGAGGCTGCGCGATTCGTCGCGCTGCGCGAGGAGCTCGGCCGCACCGAGATCCGTTCGCCCGCGACCGGGCAGGTGGTGGGCCTGAGCATGCAGACCCCGGGCGGGGTCATCAGCGCGGGCGAGCGCCTGATGGACATCGTCCCGAGCGACGCGCCCTTGATGCTCGAGGCGAAGGTCGCGCCCCACGTGATCGACCGGGTCCATGCCGGACTGCCGGTGGACATCCGCTTCAATGCGTTCGCGCACTCGCCCACGCTGGTGGTCGACGGCACGGTGGCTTCGGTGTCGGCCGACCTGATCACCGAGCCGCAGACCCGCGTCAGCTATTACCTGGCGCGGGTGTCGGTGACGCCGGAAGGCCTGCGCAAGCTGGGCAAGCGCCAGATGCAGCCGGGCATGCCGGCCGAGGTGATCATCCGAACCGGCGAGCGCACCTTGTTCACCTACATGGCGGGGCCCTTGGTCAAGCGCGCGGCCGCCTCATTGAAGGAGGAATGAGATGCGGTGGCGTGCGACCCGTGCCCGCCTGCAAAGGACGGCCGTCGGCTGCGCGGCGGCGCTGCTCGTGTGGACGCCGGCCTGCGCCCTGGATCTGGCTCAGGCGTGGCGCCTGGCCCTGGACAGCGATCCGCAACTGCGTGCCGCCCGCGCCCAGACGATGGCCGACCGTGAACGCCTGCCGCAGGCCCGCTCCCGCCTTCTGCCGGTCTTGTCCGCGCAGGTGGCGCGCCACCGCAATCAACTGCAAGCCGAGGGCCCGGACACGCTGGGCCAGTCCGTCAGCAGCGACAGCAGCTACACCAGCCGGGGCGAGGTCTTGAGCCTGCGCCAGCCCTTGTATCGCAAGGCCGCGTGGCTGCAGGTGCAGCAAGCCGCGCACGTGGTCGCCGCGGCCGAGGCAAGACTTGACGCGGAAACGCAGGCGCTGCTGGAGCGGCTCGGCAAAGCCTACTTCGAGACCCTGCTCGCGCAGGACCAGATCGACGTGATCGGCCAGCAAACGCGCGCCTACGCCGCACAGCTTGGCGCGGCTCGCAGCAGCCTGTCGGCCGGTGCGGGCACGCGCACCGACATCGACGAGGCGCAGGCGCGGCTGGATCTGGCGCAGGCCGAGGCGCTCGGATTGCGGCAGGCGCTCGACCTCGCCCGACGCGAACTCCAGGCGCTGACCGGGCAACCGGCAACCGACCTGGCATTGCTCGACCCCGTGAGACTGCGCGTCGATCCGCATACGGGTGACCTGGTGCAGTTGACTCAGCGGGCCGAGGACGCCAGTGCGCAGATGCAGGCGCTGCGTGAGCAGGTCCAAGCATCACGCAAAGACATCGACATCGCGCGAGCCGGCCACCACCCGACGCTGGATGCCGTCGCCCAGTACTCCCGCAGCGACAGCGAGAACGTCGCCCGGCTGGCCAGCACCTACCGGCACTGGCAGGTCGGCGTCGTGCTGAACATTCCGCTCTACCAGGGCGGCCTGGTCGATTCGCAGGTGCGTGAGGCGGTGGCCCGGCTGGAGCGGGCCGAGCACCAGTTGGAGGGTCTGCGCCGCGACCTGGGCGTGCGGGTGCACCGCGAGTTCCGGGGCGTCACCGAGGGCGTTGCGCGCATTCGTGCGCTGGAGCAGGCCGTTCGTTCGAGCGAACAGCTGGTCACGTCCAACGAGCGCTCATTCGCCGCGGGGTTTCGCACACGCGTGGACATCCTCAACGCACAGGGGCAGTTCGCGGCGGCTCGTCGCGATCTGGCTCAGGCGCGCTATCTCTACCTGACGTCCAGGCTGCGGCTGGGTGCGTTGACCGGCACTGCGCCCGACACGCTGATATCCGAGATCAATAGCGCCCTGCGTACACCGTGAGGTGTATTGGAAACGCGTGCCGGCGGGCCTATGGTGTAAGGAGTTCCCTTCGGAACCTCTCGCCGCGCTGCGCGCCGCGTCACTCAACCCATGCAGTTTGCTGCTACACAAGAAAGGCTAGGTCGTCATGCCCACCCCCGTCCTTGCGATTGATGAAACAAGTGGCCTTCAAACCTCAGGCGCCGGGCTCACCGTCGACGACGTGCTGCCCAGCACACTGCCAGACCGCTTCAAGACCAACCTGTCGGCCGCGGGCGCGCCGTTCGCCAGCGCGATAGGCGCCGCCGCAAGCCCCGGACAAGTTGCCACCTTCGCAGCCAATACGACGGACGTCGCGTTCACCAACGCCTCGGGCGCGGCGCTGAGCGCCGTGGCGAGCAACCTGCTCACGCTCGACGGCACCATGATCTATCTGTACACATCCACGACGGACAACAACGTCGTCTACGGCCGCAAGGGGACAGACACCGATGGGCTGGGCCCCAATGCGCCGAGCGCGAACGCCAACGGTGCGATCGTCTTCGCGCTGTTCCTCGATACCGGCGTCGCCACCGGCCCGAACGATGCCGGCGCCACCGGTGCGTACCTGTGGATGGCGCAGTTCCAGCCGATACGGCACCCGGACGGCACCGACTTCAATGACGTGGTCTACCTTCAGAATGTCTTGTACATCACGGCCAACACGGCGGTGGAGTTCTCGCTTGCCGGTGCGCCTTCCGGCCAGAACCTGTTCCTCATGTTCGGTGATGGCTCGCCCGCCGACGGTGACGCGGCCATCATCGTCACCGGCCGCAACCCCAACGGCGGCGACACGGTCAACACCGGGCAAGGCGGCGGCAGCACCACCTTGGGCACGAACAACCAGATGATCGACCCGGGCGAGGGCATGTACTTCACCTTCGTCACACTCTCGACCAACAGCGAGGGCGTCACGGTGCCCAACCTGGACCAGAACGAGGCCGACCTGGCGAGCAATATCGTCTTCGACGACTACCTGCCGGCGACCTCGGCCAGCTTCGCTCTGGTGCAGCTGCAGCCGCCCAAGCAGACTGCCTTGCGAATCACGGCGATCGACAATGCCGTCAATGAGCAGCAGCAGGCCTTCATCAATGGCCTTCCGGCAGCTGCCGGCGAGCTGGTCAACATCTCCTCCGTTCGGGTCGAGCGCACCGCCAAGGACGGCAGCGTCAGCACCGCCTTCAACGGCGCCAGCGCCGAGAGCTCCGTCACCCAGAACGGTGTCACGGTCAACTTCGCGGGAAGCACCGTGGTCATCTCCGGCCTCGTCCAGAACGACCGGGTGTTCTACACCACCAGCGGCGAGCACAACCGCGTGCTGGTGGAGCACACCGGTTCCGGCGGTTCCCGGGCCTCCTTCGACATCGGCGACTTCAGGATCGAGTCCACCTCGACCAGCTCGACGCTGGTCGACCCCGTTGCCATCCTGGACGACGGCCTTGGGGTCAGCATCAACACTTTGCCTGGAACGGTCGACGAAGACGGCCTGACCGGCGGGATCGCCGGCGGCACCGGTGACGTGGCCGGCACGGCGACCACCGCCAGCGGAAACGTGTCGACCCTGTTCACGGCAGGTGTGGACGTGTCGCTGACGTACACCCTTGCAACGGATACGAGCGGCCTGCCGGCACTCAGCTCGGGCGGGGACGCGGTGAGCTACCTGGTCACGACCGCCGCGGGCGTTGACACGCTCACGGCCTCGGCGGACGGCAACACCGTCTTCACCTTCGCGCTCACGGTGAGCACGGGCGCCTACACCTTCACGCTGTCGCGTCCGCTCGACCATGCGGCGGGCAATGACGAGAACGACATCACCATCGACCTCAGCCCCCTCGTGCAAGCCTCCGACGCCGACACCGACACCGTCACGGCGGCGGCGAGCGCGCTGGTCATTACGCTGGACGACGACACGCCCACGGCCAGCACGACCCAGGGAACCGGCACCGTGGACGAGGACGGCCTCACAGGCGGCATCGCCGGTGGCACCGGCGATGTGGCCGGCGAGAGCGTCACGGCCACTGGCTCCGTCACCCCGCTGTTCAACGCCGGGGCCGACGGCATCGCCAGCTACGGCCTGTCCACCACCACCACCGGGCTGCCCACGCTCACCTCCGGCGCGGCCGCCGTCAGCTACCTGGTGACCAGCGCCGCGGGCGTTGACACGCTCACGGCTTCCGCAGGCGGCGACACGGTCTTCACCTTCGCACTGACGGCCAGCACCGGCGCCTACACCTTCACGCTGTCGAAGCCGCTCGACCATGCCGCCGGCAACGACGAGAACGACATCACCATCGACCTCAGCTCGCTGCTGAACGCAACCGACAATGACGGCGACAGCGTGCCGGCCGCGGCCAGCGCGCTGATCATCACGGCGGACGACGACACGCCGGCGGCCACCCTCGCGCAGCTGTCTGAAACGGTCGACGAGGACGGGCTTGCCGGCGGCATTGAAAGCGGCACCGGAGACGTCGCGGGCGTGGCGGTCGCGGCAAGCGGCAACGTGGCCACCCTGTTCGGCGCCGGGGCCGACGGACTTGACACGTACAGCCTCTCGACCACGACCACCAGCCTGCCCTCCCTGAGCTCGGGCGGCACGGCGATCACCTATGCGGTGGCGAGCGCAGCCGGGGTCCACACGCTGACCGCCTCGGCCGGCGCCACCCCGGTCTTCACATTCGCGTTGACGGCGAGCACCGGCGCCTACACCTTCACGCTGCTGCAGCCGCTGGACCATCCCACGCTCAATGACCTGACCGGCGACAACACCGAAAACGACATCAGCATCGACCTCAGCTCGATCCTGCGGATTGCCGACAAGGACGGCGACACCGCCAGCGCCGCGGCCAATGCGCTGGTGATGGTGGTGGACGACGACACGCCGATAGCCTTCACGCCGGATTCGATCGCGCTGACCAACACCGGAACCGCCCAGGGTACCGAAGACCTCAATGCGGCCGGCACCGTCGGCGCGGACGGGTTGGGGTCGGTGGTGTTCATCGACCAGGTGCCCGCGGACAACTACCTGCGTGACACCGACGGCAACATCCTGCAGTCCGACGGCGAGAACGTCGTGCTCTCGGGCTATGGAACCGGCACCCTCACCGGCAAGACGGAGACGGGCAATGCCACGGTGTTCACCGTGGCGCTGGACACCACCGCCGACGAATACACCGTGACCTTCTCACGGGAGTTCGACGACGGCGGCGGCATCAACTTCCTGGGGGCGGCGCCGGTCCGCTCCGGCAACCCGACCTACAACCTGATCAACGATGTCGATGGCACGCCACTGGACCTGCTGTTCTCGGGCGGCGACGTCAGCGATGGCCTGCCAAGCGCCCACAGCGTGAATGTGAGCACCCAGGGCGCGGGCACCGACAACCAGTCGATGAACCCGGGCGAGTTGCTGCGCATCGACTTCATGAGCGGCGCATCGCTGGCCGGTTCTCCCAGCGGCAGCGACTTCAACCTGGGCACCCACCAGACTGACGCCGGCAGCCGGGCGCTGTTGAGCGCGAGGTACCAGGCCAGCTCGTAGCAG
>JAZKDA010000160.1:0-3804 GCA_040387815.1 Pseudomonadota bacterium
CACGACATCCTGGTGCCGCTCAAGCAGCACGGCGTGTCCATGACCCGCTTCGAGTCGCGGCCGGCCAAGTCAGGCCAGTGGGAATACTACTTTTTTATCGACATCCAGGGACATCCGTCACAGCCGCATGTGGCGGCGGCGCTGCAAGACTTGCGCGGCCTGTGCGCGTTCTACAAGGTGCTGGGCACCTACCCGGTGAACGAGTGATGTTCGAGCAACTGGCGCTGATCGGCTGTGGGCTGATGGGTGGCTCCTTTGCCCTGGCGCTCAAACGCGCGGGCCTGGTGCGGCGGGTCGTCGGCTACAGCAAGTCGCCCTCCACCACCGAGCGCGCCCGCAAGCTCGGCGTGATCGATGTCGAGGCGCCCTCGGCGCTGCTGGCGGTGTCGGGCTCCGACATCGTGTTGCTGGCCGTGCCGGTGGCCGCCACCGAGGCCACGCTCAAGGCCATTCGCCACCTGGTCAAGCGCGACATGCTGATCATGGACGTCGGCTCGACCAAGCAGGACGTGGTCGACGCCGCGCGGCGTGTGCTGCGTGATGACGTCGGCGCCTTCGTGCCCTGCCATCCGGTCACCGGCAAGGAAGCCGCCGGCGTCGAGCATGCCGACGCCGAGTTGTACCAGGGTCGCCAGCTCATCATCACGCCGATCGAACGCACCCTGGTGGCCCAGTTGAAACAAGCCGAGCAGGTGTGGTCCGCGCTGGGCTGCAAGGTGCTCAAGATGTCGCCCGAGGCACATGACGCGGCTTTCGCGGCCGTGAGCCACCTGCCGCACCTGCTGGCCTATGCCCTGATGGACAGCATCGCATCGCAGCCCTACGCCAAGGATTTCCTGTCCCTGGCGGGGCCGGGCTTTCGCGACTTCACCCGCATCGCCGCCAGCGATCCCCAGATGTGGCGCGACATCCTGCTGGCCAACCGCACTGAATTGCTGGAGCAGATGCGCCACTATCGAGACAGCCTCAGCCGGTTCGAGCAACTGATGGCGCAAGGCGATGCCGCGGCGCTCGAAGCCCTCATCGCCAGCGCCAGCCAGGCGCGCGCGAAGTGGCGCATGGGCGGCGGGAGCTGAACGCGTGTACGCCACCGAGTTTCTCGACCTCCCCCCCCTGGACAGCGCTGGCGGCACGGTGCGCCTGCCGGGCTCCAAGAGCATCTCCAACCGGGTGCTGCTGCTGGCCGCGATGAGCGAAGGCACCACCGCCGTGCACGACCTGCTGCACTCGGACGACACGGGGGTGATGCTGGCCGCTTTGAAGCAACTGGGCTGCACCCTGCGCTGGGAAGGGCCGGTGCTGTGGATCACCGGCCTGGCCGGCAAGCCGCCGAGCGTCGCCGCGAAACTGTTTCTGGGCAATGCCGGCACGGCCATGCGCCCGCTGGCGGCCGCGCTCGCCGTGCTGGGTGGCCAATTCGAGCTATCGGGCGTGCCTCGCATGCACGAGCGTCCCATCGGCGACCTGGTCGATGCACTGCGCGCCCTGGGTTGCCAGATCGACTACCTGGGCCAGGACGGCTTTCCGCCCCTTCGCATCGGTCAGCCTGCGCTGCGGCTGGACGCGCCCATCCCGGTGCGCGGCGATGTGTCCAGCCAGTTCCTCACGGCCTTGCTGATGGCGTTGCCGCTGGTGGCGGCCCGCGACATCGTGATCGAGGTGCGGGGCGAGCTGATTTCCAAGCCCTACATCGAGATCACGCTCAACCTGCTGGGCCAGTTCGGCGTGCACGTGGCGCGCGACGGCTGGCAGCGCTTTACCATCCCCGCCGGCAGCCGGCTGCGCTCGCCCGGCGTCGTGCATGTCGAGGCCGACGCCTCGTCGGCCAGCTACTTCGTGGCCCTGGGCGCGATCGCAACCGCTCAGAGCGACAGAATCCGCATCGAGGGGCTGGGCCGCAACAGCATCCAGGGCGACATCCGCTTCCTGGAGGCTGCCGAGCGAATGGGAGCGGCTGTGCAAAGCGGCGCCAACTGGATCGAGGTACGCCGCGGCGCCTGGCCGCTCAAGGCCATCGACCTGGACTGCAACCACATCCCCGACGCCGCCATGACCCTGGCCGTGATGGCCCTGTACGCCGACGGCACGACCACCCTGCGCAACATCGCCAGCTGGCGCGTCAAGGAAACCGACCGCATTGCCGCGATGGCCATCGAGCTGCGCAAGCTGGGCGCATCGGTCGAGGAAGGCGCCGACTTCATCCGCGTCAGCCCGCCCACGGCCTGGAAGCCGGCGCGCATCCATACCTACGACGACCACCGTGTCGCCATGTGTTTTTCGCTGGCCGCCTTCAATCCGGCCGGCGTCGCGGTGCGCATCGAAGACCCCAAGTGCGTGGGCAAGACCTTCCCCGACTACTTCGAGGCCCTGTTCGACGTCGCCCGTGCCGCGACGCAAAACGTGCCGGTGATCTGCGTCGACGGCCCCACCGCCTCGGGCAAGGGAACGCTGGCCTCGCAGCTCGCGCAGCGCCTGGGCTATCACTACCTGGACTCCGGCGCGCTCTACCGCATCACGGCCTTGGCCGCGGTCCGCGCCGGCCTGGCGCTGGACACGGCACACGAGCAGGCGATCGCCCAGATGGCCGAGCGGCTGCCGGTGCGCTTCGAGGGCGAACAGGTGCTGCTGGCCGACCAGGACGTGAGCGCGGCGATCCGTACCGAAGATGCCGGCATGAATGCCTCGCGCGTGTCGGCCCTGCCGGCGGTGCGCACCGCACTGGTGGCCCTGCAGCAGAGCTTTAGGCGCCTGCCGGGCCTGGTGGCCGACGGCCGGGACATGGGCACGGTGATCTTCCCCGACGCCAGCCTGAAGATCTACCTCACGGCCAGCGCCACCCAGCGCGCCGAACGGCGCCATAAGCAATTGATTTCAAAGGGCTTTGACGCTAGAATCCAGGCTCTTCGCGCCGACTTGGAGGCGCGCGATGCGCGCGATTCGCAGCGCAGTGTCGCGCCGCTCAAGCCCGCGCAAGACGCCCTTCTTCTGGACAACTCTGAACAATCGATCGACCAGTCGATTGACCAGGTGCTCAGATGGTGGGATGAAAAGCAGCCTTTCGGGTCCGCCTGAAATCTGCCGATCCGAGAGAAAGACGCCCGCAAGGGTGCCATGTGAGAAGCGCCCGCAAGGCGCCAGGTCCACGCCGCTCCTACCCGCGCGACAGCGCACCGGCAGCGTGGTTCATCAACCGTAACCGCGGTCCCAAGCCGCAAACCAATCGCCGTCCCAGTCTTAGAAGCATTGGCAATGGTGCCGATGCGAACCTGTGCGACGTGCAAGGAAATCTGATGTCCGAATCTTTTGCCGCCCTGTTCGAAGAATCGCTGCAACGTGCCGAGATGCGCACAGGCGAAGTCATCACCGCCGAGGTGGTGCGCATTGAACACAACTTCGTCGTCGTCAACGCCGGCCTGAAGTCCGAAGCGTACGTGCCCGTCGACGAGTTCAAGAACGACCAGGGTGAAACCGAAGTCCAGGTTGGCGACTTCGTGTCGGTGGCCATCGACGCCATCGAAAACGGCTACGGCGACACCATCCTGTCGCGCGACAAGGCCAAGCGCCTGGCCTCCTGGATGGCCCTGGAAAAGGCCCTGGAGTCCGGCGAGTTCGTCACCGGCACCACCTCCGGCAAGGTCAAGGGCGGCCTGACCGTCCTGGTCAATGGCATCCGCGCCTTCCTGCCGGGTTCGCTGATCGACACCCGCCCCATCAAGGACCTGACCCCCTACGAGAACAAGACCTTGGAGTTCAAGGTCATCAAGCTGGACCGCAAGCGCAACAACGTGGTGCTGAGCCGCCGCG
>JAZKDA010000161.1:0-14616 GCA_040387815.1 Pseudomonadota bacterium
GGAGGAGCCCCGGCCCTAGGCCGGGCGGGGGACAGTCGCGGAGCAGAGCGCCCTGCCCGCCTGATCCTGAAGAAACGCAGGCACGACGAAGAAAACAACACGCCAACCAGCTTAAACCAGCAACGCCACAGCCCCCGAAAAAGTCAAAAACGCCGCAGCCGTGGAAACGAGAATAATCCGCGCAATCCGCCCGTTATCCGCCCCAAACTTCTCAGCCAGCAACGCCACATTACTGGCGCTGGGCAACGCAGCCACCAGCACAATCACCGTCAGCGCAAACCGGTCAACCGGCAGCCCCAGATAGATGGCCGCAGCGCCCACCAGCAGCACCAGCAGCGGGTGAAGAATCAGCTTGATGAACGCCACAGGCACAAAGTCGCGCAAGGGAATCGGCGCACGGGTGCCGCTCATCGTCACCATCTGCGAGCGCGCCAGCACCGCGCCAATGGTGAACAGCGCCACCGGCGATGCCGCGTCGGCCAGCAGGCCCAGCGTCTGGTTCACGGGTGCCGGCAGCACCAGGCCAGCACCGGATGAAACCGCACCCAGGATGATGGCCCACGGCATCGGGTTGATGGCCACGCCCCTGAGCGCGTTCTTTGCGGCCTTGGCGGCGCCATGCTCGTCGGCGCCGTCCAGGCGCGACAGCGCGATGCACAGCGACGAGGTAATGACCAGGTCGATCATGATGGTCAATATCGCCGGGCCCGCCGCCTTGGCGCCGAGCAGGGCCACCAGCAGCGGCACACCCATGAAGCCGGTGTTGGGGAAGGCGGCGACCAGCGCGCCGAAGGCCGCGTCGTTCCAGCCGATGCGCCGGTTCATGCTGACGGCGACGACAAAGCCGACCATCACCAGTGCGCAGAACAGGTAAATGACGATCAGGCTGGGCGAGAGCAATTGCGCCACCGGCGTGCTCGCGCCAAAGCGGTACAGCATGCAGGGCAGCGCGAAGTACAGCACAAAGGTGTTCAGCCCCGAGATCGCATCCAGCGGCAGCATGCGCCGCCGCGCCGCGATGTAGCCGCACAGAACCAGCGCGAAGAACGGGAAAGTAATCAGAAGGATGTCAAGCACAGCCGCCATTGTGCTGCGAAGTGGGTAAGCGCCTGTTGAAAATTCCGGTGGCCGTCAGGAAATTTTTGAACTGCCCCGTATGATTCACCCCTGCATCCAGCGCTTCCACTTTCCCCCTCCCTCCCCTCCCTGATGTCCGCTGCTCCCCCCACAGGCCTGAACCTTGCCCAACAAGAAGCTGTCAACTACATGCACGGGCCCTGCCTGGTGCTCGCCGGCGCCGGCTCCGGCAAGACGCGGGTCATCACGCACAAGATCGGCCGGCTGATCCAGGCGGGGCTGGAGCCCAGGCGCATCGCCGCCATCACCTTCACCAACAAGGCCGCCACCGAAATGCGCGAGCGGGCCAAAAGCCTCATCGGCAAGGCCGCGCGCGAAGTCACCGTCTGCACCTTCCACGCACTGGGTGTGCGCATGCTGCGCGAAGACGGCACGGTGCTGGGCCTGAAGGAGCAGTTCAGCATCCTGGACAGCGACGACGTGACGAGCATCCTGAAGGACTGCGGCGGCAGCACCGATGCCGCCACCGCACGCCAGTGGCAGTGGGCCATCAGCCTGTGGAAGAACATGGGGCTGAACTCGGCGCAGGCCGAGGCCCAGGCCAAGGACGACAACGAGAAAATCACCGCCCGCATCATGGCCCGCTATGAAGAGCGCCTCACGGCCTACCAGAGCGTGGACTTTGACGACCTGATCAGCCTGCCGCTCAAGCTGCTGGCGGACTTCCCGGAGGTGCGCGCCAAGTGGCAGGCCACCATGGGCCATGTGCTGGTGGACGAATACCAGGACACCAATGCCACCCAGTACGAAGTGCTCAAGCACCTGGTCGGCGAGCGCGGGCGCTTCACCGCCGTGGGCGACGACGACCAGTCCATCTACGGCTGGCGCGGCGCGACGCTCGACAACCTCAAGAAGCTGCCCGTCGACTTTCCCAACCTCAAGGTCATCAAGCTCGAGCAGAACTACCGCTCGACCAGCGCCATCCTGCGCGCGGCCAACAATGTCATTGGCCCCAACCCCAAGCTGTATCCCAAGACGCTGTTCTCTGAACTCGGCGAGGGCGAGCCGGTGCGCGTGGTGGATGCCGACAATGAAGAGCATGAGGCCGAGCGCGCCGTGGCGCGCATCCAGTCGCTGCGCGGCGGCGACGCAACGGTGCAGGGCGCGCAGCACAAGGAATTCAAGGACTTCGCCATCCTCTACCGCGCCAACCACCAGGCCCGCATCTTCGAGCAGGCGCTGCGCAAGCAGCAGATACCGTACAAGGTATCGGGCGGCCAGAGCTTTTTTGACCGCGCCGAGATCAAGGACCTGTGCGCCTGGTTCCGGCTGTGGGTCAACAACGACGACGACCCGGCCTTCCTGCGTGCCATCACCACGCCCAAGCGCGGCATCGGCCACACCACGCTGGCCAACCTGGGCAGCTTTGCCAGCAAGTACAAGGTCAGCCTGTTCGAGGCCCTGTTCTCCTCGTCGCTCGGCTCGGTGCTGCCGGCCAAGGCGGTGGGCAGCCTGCACGAGTTCGGCCGCTATGTGAACGACCTGGAGTTCCGCGCCCGCAGCACGAACGGCGCCGAAGACGCCCGCGCCTTCCTGGCCGACTGGCTCAAGGACATCGACTACGAGAAGCACCTGTATGAAGGCGAAGACAGCGAGAAGGCCGCCGCCACCCGCTGGACCAACGTCATGGAGTTCTGCGACTGGATGGCCCAGCGCTGCGGCGGGCAGATCGACGATGCCTCGGGCGTGATCATGGCCAATGAGACCAAGAGCCTGCTGGAGGTGGCCAAGACCATCTCGCTGCTGTCCACCATCAGCGAGCGCGAGGGCGACCAGAATGTGGTGACGCTGTCCACGCTGCATGCCGCCAAAGGCCTGGAGTGGCCGCATGTGATGCTGGTGGGCGTGACCGAAGGCATGCTGCCCTTCAAGCTCGGCGATGACGACAACCCGACGGGCCGCGCCGACGGGCCCATGAGTGAGGGCATCATCCAGCGCCTGCAGGAAGAGCGTCGCCTGATGTATGTGGGCATCACCCGCGCGCAGCGCACGCTGGCGGTGAGCTGGACCAAGCGCCGCAAGAAGGGCCGCGACATGATCGCCGCGCAGCCCAGCCGCTTCATTGCCGAGATGGCGCTGGACAAGAACACCGTGAAGGAAGACCCGCGCGAGAAGCTCAAGGCCCTGCGCGCTGAATTCGCCAAGAAGGCGCAGGACACCGCTGCGGCGGTGGCGGCCGCCGGCACGGCATGAGGTTCGCCATGCTGTGCGGCGCCCGGCTCCGGTGGATTGCACTTGCGGCTGCGGCGCTCTGCGCCACCGGCGCGTCGGCACAAACTGGCGCTCCTGCCGGCGCTCCTGCTGGCGCTCCTGCCGGCGCGCCCGCCGCCTGCCCCCAACCCGCCGAAATGAGCCACCTGCACCTCTACGGCCTGTGGCGCGCGGAGTTCAGCGGCCAGGCCCAGGGCGCGACGCTGCTGTTCGAGAAGCATCCGGAGTTTGCCGAGAGCGTGCGCGGCGGCATCAACCGCGACGGCGTCCGGGGCCAGGTGGCCGGCGATGTGGACAAGGGCGAATTCTCGCTCGACGAATCGGCCGATGGCATTAGCATTGCGGCAACATGGTCAGGCACTGTCGTGGAGAACTCATGCGGGAAAGAAATCAGGGGCCGGTGGAAAAGCGCATCCGGCAACACGGAATACGGCTTCATCCTTCGCAAGGTGCCGGGCTGGCAATAAGGCGCGCCGCGGCCCGGGCTGCCGTGCTCTGCGCCGCCCTGGCGGCAGCGCAGATGGCGCAGGCGCAAGCCCCGGGCGTACCGCCCTCCACAGCCACAGGCTGGCAGGCCTGCGCCGCCATCACCGCCGACACCACCGCGCGGCTCGCCTGCTTTGACACCTGGTCGCAGTCGCAGCTGCCCCGCGGCACGGCGGATGCAGCGCCTTCCTCCGCGCCCGCCGCCGCAAGCTCTGCACCGCCGCTGGCGGCCATCGCGCCTCCGGCGGTTCTGGCGCCCGCGCCGGAAGTCGCCGTCAGTATCGAGGGCGACTGCCACGCCGGCCAGTACTCCAACCTCTCGCGCTTCTGGGAGCTGGAAGGCGGCACCGACTGCGGCGCCTTCGGCATCCGCGGCTACCGGCCGATGAGCCTGTCCATCGTCGCCTCCGACAGCGTGAACACGCTGCCGTCGTCACCCGCGCCCGGCCACACAGCCGTGGCCGCCACCGCCTACCGCACCACCGAGAACCGCATCCAGCTGTCGGTGCGCACCAAGGTCGCCCAGGGCCTGCTGACGCAGGGCGATGCGCGCAAGGACTCCATCTGGTTCGGCTACACGCAGCAGTCGTACTGGCAGCTCTTCAGCGGCCCGCTGTCGCGGCCTTTCCGCACGACGGACCATGAGCCCGAGGCCATCTATGTGTACCCGGCGGACTTCAGCCTGCCCGGCGGCTGGCGCATGCGCTATGCGGGCCTGGGCGCGGTGCACCAGTCCAACGGGCAGCCGCTGCCGCTGTCGCGCAGCTGGAACCGCGTGTACCTGATGGCCGGCATGGAAAAGGGCAACGAGTTCACCGTGGCCGCCCGCGTCTGGCAGCGCCTGAACGAGTCGTCCGGCAATGACGACAACCCCGACATCAGCGACTTCATCGGCCGCAGCGAGATCGCCGGCTACTGGAATTTCAACAAGGCCAACACCGTCGGCTTCACCATGCGCCATTCGCTGGGCAGCCAGGCCCGGGGCTCGGTGCGGCTTGAGTGGCTGAGGACGCTGGGCGACAGGCCGGGCGCGGCGCGGCCCAGCGGCCTGCGCTTTCATACCCAGCTGTTCTCGGGCTACGGCGACAGCCTGATCGACTACAACCGCAAGCGCACCGTGCTCAGCGTCGGGCTGAGCCTGGTGGACTTCTAGGCGCCCGCGCCGCCGGCTACAGCCGCAGGCCGACCTGCAGGTAGAACTTGCTCAGCGCCTCGGCCTCGGGCACGCTCTTCACGCCCTTGGCGAACATCAGCCGCGCATAGCCCAGCTTGCCGTAGTTGACCTCGACACCCGCGCCAACACTCGCCAGGCTCACATCCGGCTGCTTGGTGTCGTTGGGCTGACGGAACACATTGACCGAGCCCATGTCGTAGAAGCCGAAGGCCGAGCCCGTCCACTGGCCCGAGTCGCCCAGGGTGAAGTAGCGCCGCGCCTCGGCCGTCGCCGCCCAGCCCTGGCCGCCGCTCACCACCGCCGGCGAGTAGCCGCGCAGCCGGTACGGGCCGCCGAGCGCGAAGATGTCGTCCGCCGGCACCAGCAGCTTCGCCGAGCGCTGCAGATTGGCATAGGCGGTGAACACCCACTTGTCCACCTGGTAGCCGTCCCAGCGCGCGAACAGCCGCGTCCCTGAAAAGTCATTGCCCGCCACTTCCTTCACCTTGCCGCGGCCGACACCGGCCGACGCAGTGATCACGTTGCGCTCGCCGAAGTAGTTGTAGTCCAGCGACAGCTTCTGGCCAGAGTAGCTGGCGGTGTACAGGGTCTGGCCGCCGGTGGTCGAGGTGGTCTTGCTCATGCGCATGCTGCCGCCGACGTAGAAGTCATGCCGGTCCGAGCTGTACAGCGGGTGGCGCAGCCCGACCTCGCTGCGGGTGGTCTTGCCGCTGATGTCCAGCGGCGTCAGCGCGCCGGCCACGATCTTCGTCTGGTCCGAGCCCGCGCTCAGGCTCAGTTTCGTGCCGCGGGTGGTCACCGGCAGCGTGTAGCCCACGCCCACGCAGGTCAGGCCGGCCGACTTGCACAGGTCCACCGACAGCTCGTCGCGCACGCCGAACAGGCTCAGCAGCCGGTAGTGCGCGCTCAGCCGGTTGGCGCCCAGCGAAGGCGTGCCGAAGTTGTCAAAGCTTGCCTCCCACACCTGGCGCCTGACCTCGCCGAGCGGGCGCACCACCAGGTCGGTGGTGCCACTTTCCTGGCCGGCCTGCAGGTCCACCGCCAGGTTGATGTCGTTGGTGCGGTTGAAGCGCAGCACCTTGCCGTACAGCTCGTTGCCGTCGAGCACGTCACCGCGGTCCACGCCGACGCGGTTGAGCACATAGGTTGACGAGGTGTACGGAATTTCCTTGAGCTCGATCCGGCCGACCTTGCCTTCCACCACTTCCAGCACCACGTCGCCGGAGGTCACCGCCTGGGCCGGGATGATGGTCTTGGTCGCCAGGTGGCCGGCCGCGCGGTAGGCAGCGTCGATCTGCGCGGCCAGCGCCTGGAGTTCGGCCACGGTCACGATGCGGCCTTCATAGGGGCGCAGCAGCGGCTCGACGGCGGTGAGCGGCAGCAGGCTCATGCCGCGCACGGTGATCTTGCGCACCAGGAAGCCGGCGGACTGCGCATCACCTGCCGCGGGCCTGGGCGTGCCTTCGCGCAGCTCGGGCAGCCGGCGCTCGATGGTGCGCGGCGCCTCGGGCGGGCGCTCCTGCTCCAGGCGGCGCTGGATGTTCTGCTGCTCCTGCGGCGGCACCTGGCCCTGGCCGGTGCCCTGGGCATGTGCCAGCGGCAGGCACAGCGCCAGCGCCACGAAGGGCCCGGCGCGGCGCGGCAATGCGGCACCTGTCTCGCGGGTGCCCTGGTCTTTTGTTGTTGTCATGGCAATCTTCATGGTTGGGGAACATTCACGGCCAACGGGCCGACGCGGCGCAGCAGGCTGCCAAAGCCGCCTTCGCCCTGGCCCGCGCGCCAGGGCACGAGGCTGCGGACCGCCTTGCCGCCGGGCTCATTGCCGGCTTCAGCTTCACTGCCCGTGTCGCCCACGCGGTACACCACCGCGTAGTACGGCTGCTCGAACGGGTTGCTCGGGAAGTTGGTGCCGGTGAAGAGCTGGCGGCTGTAGTCGCGCCCGGCCTGCGGCGTCTTGTCCAGGATGGCGGTCCATTCCTCGGCCGACAGGCCGTCGATGTCGCGCCCGTTGGCGATCCAGTCCCAGAACGATTCGGAGCGCACCCGCCAGCCATTGCTGCGGTACAGGTCGTAGGCACCGGCCGCCTGCCCGTGGTTGGACTCCATCCGCAGCGAGAAGCGCTGGTCCAGCGAATGCATCTGCAGGTTGTAGCCGGGGATGTACTCGCGGTTGATGTTGTCCATGATGAGGTTCATCGTGGGCATGCCGACCACCAGGTTGTCCGTCACATAGCCGCGCTGGATGCCGTAGAAACCCACGGGCACATTCACCAGGCCGGTGTCGGTCCACATGCGGTCGGTCTGGGTACCCTGGGCCGAGGCCACCGTCAGCAGCACATTGGACGCCAGCGCATCCTGCCAGCCCGTCACGTCCATGCCCATCGGGCCGGCCGTGCCGGTATGCAGCGCGCTGCCGCGCACCAGGCGCGACTGCAGCTGCACCGAGGTGCCGATGTTCATCGTGTCCGCAGCCAGGCTGTCGCGCGCGCGCAGCGCGGCTGTGTCTGCGGTGAGCAGGCGGCTGGCCAGGTCTTCGCCCGAGGTCGCGGTGATCGAGCGGCCCACGGTGGTCTGGTCCAGCGTCAGGTCGCCGCCGGTGGTGATGACGGCGTCCACGCCGGCGCGGGTGTCGCCGAAGGTGCCGGTGCCCAGCAGCGCCTGTGCCAGCAGGCTGCCCTGCACCTGCGTGCTGTCGATGCGCAGGTCGCCGCGCAGCGTCGTCACGTCGGCATTGCCGCCGGCCGTGAGGCGGAGGATGCCGGCATCGCCGCCGGCCGTGATGCTGGCATTGGCAAAGGCGCTCACCAGGTCCAGCGGCTGCAGTTCAAGGCCGGCATACACGGTGACGCTGCCGGCGCTGCTGGCAATGGTCTTTGACGGCGACGCGCCGGTGTCGATGTTGCCGGTGCGCGCGATCATCGTCATGTCGCCGATGCTGGTCACGGTGCCGTTGATCGTCAGGTCGCCCGCTTCGGTGACATAGCGCGCGCTGCCGCCTGCGGCCGCATCACCCAGCTGCATGCCGAGCGCCGCTGCGGCATCGATGCTGCCGCCCACCGTGGTGGCACCCAGCACCAGCACACCGCCGCTGGTCAGGCCGGCATCGCCGCCGGCGCCCAGGCTGCCAATGCGCGCGTCGCCGGCCGCCGCCACCTGCACACCGGCGCCTGCGGTGATGCCGGTCACCTCCAGCGTCCCGCCGGACTGCAGCACCACACCGTTGGCCGCCTCGACGCCTGCCAGCGGGCCGATGCTGCCGGCCGCGATGGACACGCTGCCGCCACTGCTTGCCACCGTGCCGCCACCCAGGGCGCCCGCCACATCCAGCGCCACACCGCCCGCGCCGCGGATGGCATCGGTCACTGCCAGGCTGCCCGGCGTGCGGGTCAGCGAGACGCTGCCGCCCGTGCTGTTGAGGTGCTCCACAGTCAGCAGGCCGGTGCCGTCCGCGCGCAGCCCCACATCGCCGCTTGCATCCAGCGTGAGGAAATGGGTGTCCACCCCCAGCGGGTCGGCCAGCGTTGCCACCGAGCCCCCGGCCTGGATGACGATGCCGCCCGCCGCATGGCTGGTCAGCAGGTCAATCATGCCCGGCGCATTGTTGCGTGCCAGGTCGCCCGCAGCATCGATGCGGATCGCATCCACGGCACTGCCGGTGGCGGTCACGGCAGCCAGCGCGATGTTGCCGGTGGTGGACGCCATGTCCACCGCCACACCCCGCACCGTCGAGCCGGCCGCCAGGTCGATGGCCGCGCCCAGCAGGCTCACGGCTGCGCCGCCGCTGACGAGGCCGCCTGCGGCCAGGTTGATCTCACCGGTGGCGGTGAGCCGCACATCCCCCACCGCCCCGGTGCTGGTGACAGGGCCGTTGAGCGACAGCGAGCCGCCGCTTGCAACCTCCAGGCCCGACGCGGCAGAAAGCGCACCCGCGCGGATGCTGTCCGCCGAGCTGATGTACACACCGCCCGTCTGCGAGGTGGCCACCAGGTTGTCGCCGTCCGTCGCCCCCAGCAGCACCGTCAGCGGCCGGTCTGCCGCGCCGATGCTGCCAACAGCGTCAAGCGTCACCGAGCGGGCGTCAATCGCGCGGGTGCCTTCGCCACGCTGGTCCACGATGCTGCTGGCCGACTTGAGGTTGACCTCGCCGTTCTGCGAGAAGATCGAGCCGATGGCCATTTGCACATCGCTGCTCACGTTCTCCAGGTAGATGCCTTGCGCCGCGCGGGCGCGGATGTCGTCGGCGGCGCCGGGCGCAGCCGCCAGCAGCTTGAGCCGGATGGGCGCGTCCGCCGCGCCAATGCCGCCGTTCCCGCCTTCGACCAGCAATGAAGTCGCGCTCACGTTGTAGCCACCCGCGCCTGCGCCGGGCGCCACGCTGACGCCGTTGCCTCCCTTGAGCCGCACCTCGTCCGTCGCGTCCACCTGGGTGATGCGCAGCGCCTCGGGGCTGTTGATGAATACGCGGCCGTTGCCACTGCTGACACTCACACTCTGCGTCGACTGCACCGTCAGCGGGTCATTGACCAGGATCTTCCAGATGCCGCCCGTGGCCGTCTCGCCGGTCTTGTCCACGTCGGCGGGCTCGGCCGCGGCCAGTGCCAGCTTCTGCGCATCGGTCAGCAGCGCGCCTGCCTTCAACGCGTCCAGGTCCAGCACCACAGCCGCTGACTGCTCGCGGCCCTGGCCGCCCGACGACTTGAGCACCAGTGTGCCGCCACTGACATTGGGCGCCCGGATGACCGACACCGTGCTCGTGACGTCCTTGTCAAAGACGGCGCGGCTGACGGTATTGCGAAGTTGCTCCTCCGTCCATTTGAAGCCGGCGGCCAGGCCCCTGGTCTCGTCGGCGCTGAAGACCACATCAGCCCGCGCATAGCCGGCGTTGTAGGCCGATGCCGGCGTGCCGCCGTGGCGCGCATGCAGCGTCAGCAGGCGGTCGGTCTGCAGTTGCTCGCGCTGCGCAATGCCGGCTTCCGTGAGTCCCGCTGCGGCCAGGCGGCTGCGGTCTGCCGCTGAAAAGCTGAACTGGAAGGTCGCCGGGTCGAAGGCATCGGCCACATACTGCCCGCCCTCCTGGCGAATGCCGCGGAAGTTCCAGTAGTCCCTGTATTCCTGGACCTTGGCATCCTTGAAGGCATCGACCTGCGCCACGTTGAAGGCATCGGCCGCCGCACCGGTGATGGAGGCGCGGTCCCACAGCGCGCGCAGGACGTCGTCGGAGCGGGTGTCGCGCTGGACCACCGGGTTGCCATTGAGCAGCCGGCCATCCTCGGCCTCCAGCTTGACGGTGCCACCCGAGGTCGAGGTGACCGAGTGGATCCACAGGTCGCCATTGCGCTGCACCAGGTTGATGTCGCCGCCGGCATTCACGCGCAGCGCATTGGCAATGCCGTCGTCATAGGCGCCCGTGACCTTTTGCTGGATCGACAGCGCCTGGCCCGCTACGGTCGAGCCGATGTGTGCCGCGGCATTGAGTGTGATGCGGTCCGCCTGCACCGTCATGTTGCCGCGCCCGAGGATGCTGCCGCGCCCGTCCAGGCGCAGGTCGCTCAAGCCTGTGGCCACACGGGCTTCGTCCAGCACCAGGTCGCCCTGCGAGCTGATGAAAATGCCGTTGCGCTCGCCTGTCGTGTACTCCTTGCCGGCGTCCGCCACCGTGGCCCGCAAGGCTGTTGCGCCCTGGCGCGTCAATGCGACGGACTGCCGGGCGTCACCGATGGTCGTCGCAGCATTGAGCGTGACCTCCGGCGAGGCCAGGCTTCCGCCGGCGCTGAGGATTCGCTGGGCGTTGATGTTGATCAGGCCCGCACCGTTTTCCGCCTTGCCGCCAATACGCACGGTCGACTGCGTGGACTGCACATTGATGAGGCCGGTGTCACGGCCGATGAAGCCGATGTCGATCGGGCGGTCCGCCCGCAGGGTGTTGACGGCGGTGTCGAAGTAGGCGGTGTCCCGCCGTGTGTTGAGGAACGCAGAGAAAATCCCTACCTTGTCAGTCGTCGCCCCATTGTTGGTGATGACGTGGTGCGTCGGGTAGGTGTGCAGCCCATAGGGGTTGTTGGTGTCCGGGAAAGTTGCGCGGTCCGTGACCCTGGTGAAGTTTGAACCACTGGCAATGGTGCGGTCCCCGAAGGTGAACAGGTCAGGAAAGGCGTCCGGCGGTCCGTTCACGGTGACGGGAGGCGCGAGCGTGATGAAGACCTGGCTGCTTGTGTACTGGCCGGGGGTCAAGGCGAAGCTGACGGTCTGGTCCCAGTTGAAGGTGAGCGTCGTCTGCCCGGCCCCGTAAAGAAACGCCGGGTTGATGTATGCAGGGGCATCCGGGTAGTTGAGCAGCGTCGCCGCCGCAAATCCCAGATAACTCTCATAGACCGTGTCCGACGAGTATTTGCCCGTGATCCAGGTGTAGGCGGAGTTGGCCAGCGGTTTTGCGCTGGAGGCCGTGTAGCTTTTGCCGGTGTCGAAGAAAACATCCGGCCCCAGGCCTGGCACGTGGTATCTCCCGTCGGGCAGGACGTCGGCCACCAGGCCTCCCCCCAGGTTGATCTGGCTCCTGACTTCTACCGGCTCGTTGACACGTTTGGTCCATTCGGTCTTGATCACACCGGCGAGCGGCCCGGACGCGGGCTCGATCATCCGGATCTTGCCGACCGCCGGGCGCGCGTTGTCGATCGCGCCGAGCTTGATGTCCATGTTGCTGTTGTTCTGGATGCTCACTTCACCGTAACCCGAGAAAGCCTTGAGCGAGCCCGCCCCGGTGCTGATCACACGCCCGACCAGGGTGATGTCGCCGCCCGTGAAGCTGATCGGGTCGATCTCCAGCTGGCGGTCCAGCAGGTTGTATTGGGCGGTGATGCCGGACTGGCTCAAGCCCCTGCCAAACGCCGCAAAGGTGGATGGTGCGCCCGGCTCGGACGCCCGTACGGTGCTCATCAACTGGCCATTCGAGATGTACTGCTCATCGGCCCGGGCCGTGATGCTGTCGGCCGTCGCCTGGTCGATCGTGATCTCGTATTTGTCGCGGCCGCTCTGGACCGTGCCGTTGACGTTGATGGTCTCGGCGCTCAGCCACACGTTGCCATAGGCAAAGATGCTGGAGCCGCCGACAGGCGTGATCGGGGCCGTACCAAGGTCGCAGCTGTCAGCGCACAGGTTGGCGTACTGGGCCTCGGGTGCGCCGCCCGTGTTGCGCAGCGTGCCGCCGGCCAGCACCACGTTGCCGCCGGCGCTGATCTCCACCGCCTGCGCACGCAGGCTGGCGTCGGAGCCTCCCGTGCCTTGCACCAGCACCGAGCCGTATTCGTTGCGCAGCCGGATGTTGCCGTTGACGTTGGTAATGTCCTTGGTCACATGCAGGGTGGGCGCGGCATACGTCACGCCGCCGACGTTGGGCCGGTCTGCCGTGAGGAAGATATCCACCAGCGGCAGCACCTGGCTGCCGCCCAGCACATCAAGCTTGCTGAAGGCCACCGGCCGCAGCTGGGTGATGTCCAGGACGCTCGAGGGAAACGGGTTGGCTGCCGCGATCTGCCCCGTGTCGCTCACGTTCAGGCCGTTGTAGTTCAGCAGGCCGCCATCAGGCCTCACCGTGATCTTGTTGAGCCGCAGGTAGGAAGGCGAGCGGTCAAGGATGGACAGGCGCGGGCCGCCGGCGGCAAAGAAGCTGCCCGTGCCCTGCAGGCCGGAAGCCTTGATGTTGACGTTGCCGCCGCCCACAATGATGTCGCTGAACTCGATCTGCGGCGTCGAGTAGTTGGCGATCGTGCCCGTGCCTGCGTTGTAGATGCCAAGCTGCTCGGCCTGCTGGATCAGGCGGTCGCGCTCTGCTTCAAGCGTTGCGCGGTAAAAGGGCGTGAGGTCGGTACTCTCCAGCGCTTCCTTGATCTGCTGGAAGCGCGTGTTCAGCTCGCCGCCGAGGTTGAGGGCGCTGTGGGTCCAGCTGACCGGCATCTTGTCCGGTGCAAACGCCTGGCCGTTGCGGTCCCGCACGTGCACGACCGGTGCCGCGCCATTGCTCCAGGCCGGCAGGTCGGACGGCGCGTCGATGACGATGTCCACCACCGGGTTGATGCCCGCGCGCACCGCGCCGTCATTGGTCACCCGGGCGCTGTTCATCCGCGCGACAGTGCCGCGATTGGTTTCCACGGCCACGTTGGTGCCCGACAGCGCGCTGCCGATGGCATTGGCCGCCTCGGTGTAGATGTTCTTGGCGATGGCGCTGCCCACGGCAGAGACGCCTGGCGCCATGGCATTGAGGTCCACGTTGCCGAAGCTCTCGACCACCGCATTGGGCGCGATGTTGACGGCGCTGAGGTTGATGACGGACACGTCACCATAAGGGTCCTTGAACGCCGGCACCAGGCTGTAGGTGTAGGTGTCCGCACGCGCAACCGCCAGGATGCCGTCGTTGCCGCCGCCACTGGTCAGCGTGACGTTGTCTTCGGCGCGGATGGCCGCGCCGGCACCAATTTCCACCATTTGCGTGAGGCCCAGGTCCAGCTTGGCCCCGCCATAGGAGCCGGTCAGCAGCCCGCCGCTGGAGGCAACCGCGGTTTCGGCCGCGAGGCCCTTGGTGCGTGTTTCCAGGTTGACCGTGCCGTCGGTGGCGATGCGGCTGCCGCTGCCCATCTGCACGCGGGTGTTCATGGCAGCACCCGTCACCGTGTCGGCGCCCGTGCCGCCCACGCCGGTGATGGCCTTGGCAGTGACGCCGTTGTCCAGCGTGAACTCGGTCTGCGCCAGGGTCCAGACCGCCGCATCATTACGCCCGGCCAGCACCGCGTTGTTGCCGATGCGCACGATGCTGTTGGTGATCACGGCATTGGTGGACTTGCCGCCGGCAGCAGACAGCCCGCCGTTGGCGCCGACATCGGTCGTGGAAGACAGTTGCGTGTTGACCATCGAACTGAGCACCGCCTGGCCGCCGTCCACCGTGATGCTCGCGCCGTCGCGGATCTGGGTGGTGGCGCTGCTGGCCACATTCAGCGTGGTCTCGCCACCGCCGAAGGCGGCCAGGCCGATCACCGCATTGGAGGTCAGGTTGCCCTTGCTGCTGGTGATGTGGGTGGCCGAGCCGCTGAGCGAACCGGTGTAGGTGGAGCCGATCTCCACCACCGCCTGGCCGTTGTCGGTCTCGTGGTAGGTGCCGCCGGTCTGCGCCACCAGGCCGCCGCCGCCGCCGGTGATGCTGTGGTTGAAGGTGCTCCTGTCGGTGGCCGCGACAGACACCGAGCCCATCTTCGCGCCGGCCGCCGAGCTGAACGAGGCGCGGCTGGTGCCGGTGTCCTTGGCCGAGGAACCGATGTCACCGACAGCGGCCACCGCACCCTGCATGCCGGTCGCATTGGTGCTGTGCACCGCTTCCCGGTTGGCCGTGACCGACACATTGGGCGAGGCGCCGGGCGCGCTGGTGGTCACGCCTTCGGCGCTGGCCACCACATCGCCCGACACCTCGTTGGTGCTGCTGGAGCCGGCCACCGCCACCAGGCCCGCGAACGACGAGGTCTGCGCGCGCGAGCGCACCAGTGGCGTACTGTTGCCCAGCGTGGCGAGCACATTGGACGAGGTGACATTCAGCCGGGTGGCCGCCAGCCGCGCCGTCACATCCA
>JAZKDA010000161.1:14626-18290 GCA_040387815.1 Pseudomonadota bacterium
GACGACACCGACAGGCCGCCCGCGCCGAACACCGCCACCGAGATACCCCAGGTGTTGGCCTCGGCGATACCGGTGCTGGAGGCCTTGACGTTCAGCGTGCTGCCGCTGACCGTGGCCGCACCGATCTCCGCCGTCACCTCGCCGTTCTGCTCGGCGGTGGCGATGCTGGCATTGACACTGGCCACACCGGCCACCGCGCCGCCCGCCGCCTGCGAGAACACGCTGCCGGTGCGCGCGGCATCGAGTGTGACGCTGGTGCCGGTGACGCTGGCGCCGTCGGTGACCCGCACCCGCGTGAGGCCGTTCTTGTAGACATTGGCATCGGACACGCCCACCGAGGCGAGCACCGCGCCGGCCGCGCCCACCGAGTTCGCGCGGATGCTGCTCTTGTCCTGGCTGCCCAGCACCACCGTGCCGGCCGTGACGCTGCCGGCAACTTCGGTGGTGGCATTCACGTTGCTGGTGCCCGACGCCACCGAGGCGGCGACCGCCGCGCCAAAGCCGCCCGAGCCCTGCAGCGCATTGACATTGATCCCCACCGAAGGCGCGCCGGCATTGGCGGCCAGCGAGTTGTTCAGCGAACCTGGCGAGGTCTGCGCCACCGCATCCAGGCTGACCTTGTTCTTCGCCGTCACACTCGCGCCGGCGTCGATGCGCGTCTGCACCGCCTGGCCGAAGTTGCCCACCGCCACGGCGCCGCCCACGCCCACCGCGCCAACGGCCACGCCGCCCGCGAAGATCAGCGCATCGGTGGTGTCCGTCGCGCCCAGTGCCACATTGCCGGCATTGGACTTGATGACCGCACCGCCCACCACCCGTGCCTCGGTCTTTTCCAGGCTGGAGATGGAGCTGGCGAAGCTGGTGCGCGTCTTCGCATTGAGCAGGCTGAGGTCATTGCCCGACAGGCCGTAGCTCTCAAGGCCGGTGTTCAGCCGCTCTTCACCACCGAAATTGTTGGCGCTGCCCTGGTTGACGGTGTCTTTCTCGTTGAGCCGCTCCTGCGTGGCGGCATCGACGCCCGAGCCCACCACGTTGACCACCACGCTGGCGGTGGCGCCGACGGCGCCTGCGCCCAGCGCCGCGGAGATTCCGGTCAGGTCGCGCTGCGTGTCGGCCTTCACCGTGATGTCGCCGCCCGCCGTGACATTGCCGCCGATGCGCGCCGAGCTGGTGTTGCCCAGGTAGTTCACCACCACCGCTGCGCCCACACCGGCCACGCCCACGCCCAGCGCGCCGCCGATGGAGGTCACCGCCACGTCGCTGTCGGAATCCACCAGCACGCTGCCGGCCGTCACGGTGGAGCCGCGCGTGGTGCTGTCGCCGAGGACCGCCTCGGTCAGGCTGTTGCTCACCACCACGCCGACGCTGCCGCCCACGCCGGCCGCGCCCACGCCGCCGGCAATCGAGATTTCGTCGAGCGCCATCCGGCTGGCGGCCTTGACCTGCACCGCGTTGGTCACGGCAACGGTACTGCCTTCCAGGTAGGCGCCGGTGCTGGTCCTGTCCACCAGCACACCGACTGCGGCGGCAACGCCGGCGATGCCGCCGCCCACGCCGGTGTTCACCGCCAGCATGTCGGTGGCCGAGCCGGCCGTGACGCTGGCGCGGGCGGCCTTGAATTCGGCCACGTCGGTCACCCGGGCAAAGGTGGCGTTTTCATTGATGGTCACATTGCCGGCCAGCGCAACGCCGGCCCCCAGGCCCACACCCACGCCGATGCCGAAGCTGCGCATCTGGCGCGTGCTGCGGGCATCCACATCGGCCCCGCCGCTGCCGCCCAGCACTTTTCCGCGCAGCACCTGCGCCGTGGTGGTGCGGCTCTGGCTTTCCACATCGACACCGGCGCCGACGCCGACAGCCGAGGGGCCGATGCCCACCGAGCCGGCCACGCCGTCGATCACGCCGTGGTCGGCCGCGCGCACCAGCACGCGGCTGCTGCCGCCGCCGGTGTTGGCCAGCGTGCTGTCGGTGGTGCGCGCGGTGGTCTGGCCCTGGATGAGGTTGACGTTGACATTGGCCGCCACGCCGACGGCGCCGCCCACGCCCACATTGACCGAGAGGTTCTGCAGCTCATGCTGGGCGCTGGCCACCACGGCCACGCCGCTGGACGTTTCAGTCTGGCGCACCAGGCCCGCGCGCTGGTACTTGCTTTCGTCGAAGCCGATGCCCTCGCCGACCTGCGCATCGGCGGCCGAGGACGGCGCCTTGCCGTCGTTGGCACCGCCCTTGATGACCACGGTGCTGCCAAAGAACTTGTTGTTCGGGTCCACCTTGCCGGAGTACACCGTCATCTGGTCGGCCGCGCCGAGCGCCGCTGCGCTCGACAGCGTGGCATCGTCCACCAGCGCGCTGATGTTGCTGCGGATGAGGTTGACCGCCACCGAGGCGCCCACGCCCACCGCGCCGATGCCCACACCCACGCCGCCGGAGATGTTGGTGAGGATGTCGGCGCCGTCGGCCGACACCAGCAGGTTGTTGCCGGCCGAGAGCGTCGAGCCGGCGTACACATGGGCCACGGTGTCGCTGTCGATCAGGTTGACCGAGATCGAGCCGCCCACGCCGACCTGCCCACCGCCGCCCAGGCCGATGGCGTTGGACTGGATGTCGTTGGTCGAGGTGGCCGTCACCGCGATGTTGCGCGCGGTGACGCCGGAGCCCGCCACGTCTGCACGGGTGTCGTTGTCGATGCTGTTCACCGCGACACCGATGCCCGCGCCCGCCGTCTGCCCGCCGGCCAGCGAAAGGCCCAGCGTGAAGCTGTGCGAGTTGTCTTCGGCCGCCACCCGTGCAAGGCCGCCGGTGGCGGACAGGCTGGCCGCATCGCGCACGATGGCCGTGGTGCTGTTCTTCACCGTGGCCGCCGCAGCCGCGCCCATGAAGGCAAAGCCCTTGGCCGAGGCGCCGATGGTGGCGGCGATGTTGAGGTTGTTGGCGCCGTTGACCGCATCCAGCGTGAGGTCGCCGTTCTTCGCGGTGACGCTGGCGCCGTCCACCAGCACGCCGGTGGTGTTGGCGATGTTGCCGTAGGTGATGGCGGCGCCCATGGCCAGGCTGCCCTGCAGCGAGACCGAAACCGCGCCGGCCACGCCGATGGCCTGTGCCTGGTCGGTGGCCTGCAGGGTCACGGCGTCGGCCGACACGCTGGACTGGTTGCCCGCGCGGCTGTCCAGGTTGACGTTCAGCTTGTTGTTGATTTCATTGAGTGTCAGCGAGCCGGTGACGGCGAACTTGCCGGAGGTGGACACGCTGGCGCCGGCCGACACGCCGACGATATTGGAGGCGCTGGTGGAGCTGGCCAGGAACTGCGTGCCGCCCTCGATCTGCGCACCCGCAACATCCACCGCAAAATCATTGTGGATGCGGTTCCAGGCCACGCTCAGGCCGACGGCCGACGACTTGCCCACCGTCACATTGCCGGCGATGCCGATGATGCCCGAGCCGATGGCGTTGTCGCGGTCGTTGCCGTTTTCGTCGCGGTCGCGGAAGGTGTTGGCCGGGTCTTCGTAGGTATAGACGAGGCCCGTCTCGCGCAGCGATACGTCGTCGCCCGTGGCCAGCACCACGCCGTCCTGTGCCTTGATGACGCCGCCGTAAACACCCGCGCGCAGTGTGTTGCCAATGTCGTTGGCCACGGCAGAGCCCATGAGACTGAAGGAGTTGTCAC
>JAZKDA010000161.1:18300-31692 GCA_040387815.1 Pseudomonadota bacterium
CACTGCTGGAACCACCGCCCGCAGCGGCCACGGCCACGATCCGGCTGGGGTTGTAGGCAAGGATGTCCACGTGCCCGGCGGCTGAGGTGGCGCCGGTCGCGTCGTCGATGGCAGCCAGGGTGCTGTCCTGCGCCACGGCCTGCACCGTGTTACCGACCTTCGCATAGGTGAAGGCCAGGCCCACACCGTAGTCACCACCGATCACCAGTGCGCCGCCGCCGGTGCCGATGTTGCTGGCGTCGGTTGCCTGCAGGCTCACGTCACCCTCATTGGCTTTCATGTCGAGCAGGCTGTTGTCGATGCGCGCGCTGGTCGTATTGCCGGCAATGGTGATGGAAACGCCACCGGCCACGGTCACTGACTTGCTGGCCGATGAGCCCTGCGTGATGGAAGGCGCAAGACCCACCGAGATCTGTTCGCCCGTGCTGCGCGCCGTCACCTGCGCCAGGCTCAGGTCACCGTCGTTCCTGAAGGCCCTCAGGCCTGCGCTGGCCGTGCTTTTGAGATCGTTGACCGTGACCGCACCGGCCACGCCGGCGCTGGGCTGGCCCGCCTTGGTCTTTGCGACGGTGGCTGCGCCCCCCACGGCGATGCTGCTCGTGCGGTTCTGCGCA
This sequence comes from Pseudomonadota bacterium, assembly GCA_040387815.1. GTDB lineage: Bacteria > Pseudomonadota > Gammaproteobacteria > Burkholderiales > Burkholderiaceae_C > Ramlibacter. The sequence continues at coordinate 18,915 of JAZKDA010000161.1, forward strand.
TCGACCAGCAGGACCGGGGGTCCGGCGTCCTGCGCAAACGCGACGCGGCCGCTGGCGAGCGCGTCAGCCGTCTGGTTGACCGAGTTCCAGACGATGGCGCCCGACACGCCCAGGCCGAAGCCGCCGGCCTCGTTCTTGCTGGCGCCGGCGGCCGCTGCATTGCCGATGCCGCCGGAGCTGGAAGGATCGACATTGGCCTTGGTATTGCCCAGCTTGTCGTTGATGCCCGAGATGCCGGCAATGCCGCCTGTCGCGCTGGCAATCGCACCGGCAAAGCCGCTCGTGTCGTCAGACAGGGTCTTGGTCGCGCTGTTGTCACCAGCGCTTGCAGGCGCCGGGGCCGGCGGCGGGGGGGTGCCACTGGCTTTGCTCTTGGCGTCTTCCTCTGACATGCTGCCGGCCACGCTGATGCCGATGAGGCTGCCGCCATTCTGGGCGCTCACGGCGAGGGACGAGACCGTGATGGGTGCGGTGGCGGGCAGGCCCGCCAGGCTCGTGCGCGACGGATCACCCAGCAGCGCGCGCGTTTTGGCCTCCACGCTGTTGATGGCCAGCGCCACACCCACTGACTTCTGGGCCTTGGATATCGCGACTGCGCCGGATACCGATTGCGTCGTGTTGACCGAGCTGAGCGCCAGCTGGCGTGCCGTGATGTTCACGCCTTCCTGCACAGCTGCCGTGGTGTCGGCACTGTAGATGTTGTGCACCACGGTGCCGGTCAGGCCGACCGAGCTGGAGATGCCGGCGTTGGCGCCGATGTTGAAGGACTCTTTCAGGTTGCTGGCCTTGACGGAGACATCGCCACCGGCCCAGTTGAAGGTCGCGCCGCTGGCCACCGTGGAGCTGCTGTTCTGGGTGTCCAGCAGCAGGACATAGGAGGCGCCGACGCCGGTTTCGGAGTCACCGCCATGGGTGTTGAGTTGCTTGCTGGCAGGTGCTGGTGCTGGAGGTGCCGGCGGTGCGGGTGGCGCAGGAGCCGGCGGCGGTGGTGCGCTGACGAACGAGATGAAGCGCGACTTCATGGCCGCGATCTTGTCGTTCACCGTGTCTCCGACCTTGTCAACGATGGCGTCGTTGAATTTTTCAATGCGGGCCAGCACGTCGCCCGACAGCACGATGCCGCCCGATGCACTGTTGGCCGTGACGGTCAGGCTGCCTGCCTCGGTCATCCTGGTGATGACGGCGCCGCCTGCCACCGAGGTGGTCGCCAGGTTGGTGTTGCCCCAGATGCCGATGCTGCCGTTGATGGCCGTCTTGCCGCCCTCGCCGCGCGCTGCCACATAGCCGCTGAACAGGTCGGTCTTGAAGGCCGCGAAGGGGTCGGACAGCGCCTCCTTCAGGTTCTTGAAGGCCTGCACCCGGTCGTTGAGCGAGACGGCGTCGGGATTGCTTTCGCTGGGAAGCGGCGTGTTGCTCTTGCCGATGGTGGCCAGCGTCTGCTTGATGCCGCCGAAGTAGTCCTTCTTCGAATTGGCCTCTGACGTCACCGTCACATCGTTCGCCGTGATCCGCGCGGTATCGGCCAGGTGGGCCATGCTGGTGTGCGTGCGCAGCGCGACGACGGCTGCAACGTTGATGGAGGTGCCGCCTTGCACCTCGGTTTCGGTGGAGCTGACCGCGCTGTCAAAGATATGGTTGTTGGTGGTCTGGGCAGTGACATTGACTGCCGCTCCGGTGAGGGAGCCTGAAAGGTTCACATCCGAGTCATGGCTGCCGACAACGACGACCGCGGCGCCCGCCACATTCAGCCTGGAGCCTGGCGCGGCCGGCGGGCTGGGTGCAGGCGACGCGCCGGGCTTCTCCTGCGCTTTGGACAGGTACTTGCCCAGCATGTCGTACACCACCGGGAAGATGCCGTCGCTGATGAGGCCGGGGCCCGGGTCCACGGCGTCAGGATCGGGCGTTGAAACAGACACGGTCGCAACGTGGGTGTCGGTGCCGGTCTGGTTGTCGATCAGGATGCTGGCGCCGATGGCATTCTCGGCATTGACCTTGACTGACTGCACGGCGCCCGCATCGGCCGAGCCGGCCATCGAGACTTTGGCGTGCGTGAATGGAATGGCCAGCGCCACGGCAATGCCGGCCTTGGCGCCGGGCTCTGCGCTGGCTTCGACGCTGGTGCCGTAGTCGCTCTTGTTGATGGCGGTGATGCTCAGTGCTGCATTTTTTGCCGCCACCGTGTCCGGGTTGATGAGCGACAGCTGCGCACCCTGCGCCACGGTGACGTCGGCGCCGCCGAGCATGATGTTGGGCAGGAACGCGCCCACCGAGCGGTTCTTGGACGCCTCCACCTCCAGCTCATGCATGCCTTCGAGCGAATTGCCGGCTGCAACGGCCAGCGACGAGCTCCCCTTGAGCACGGTGCTGCCATCAATCGTGATGGCAGCATCTGACTTGGCCAGGCCCAGCAGCACCGCCACGGCGGGCGTGGTGGACGACGAGCCGGCATCAGGCTTCATCTTGAGCGCCGAGTTGCTCACGCCCGCCGAGTCGGCCTTGACCTCGAGCTTGCCGCCGGAGCTGGTGAGCGTCGAGCCCTTGATCTCGGTGACGGCTTTGGAGATGGCAATGACCGGCAGCACATTGATGCCCAGCTTGTCGGCGGCCAGGCCCTGCAGCTTGTCGATGACGCCGCCCAGCACCGCATTGCTCCAGAGGTAGTTGCTGGCCGTCTGCTGCGCCGTGATGTCGGTGTTGAAGAAGTCGGTGAGCTCGGCACGGCGGTTGGCGGCGCTGGCATTGGCCTGCACCTTCACATTGCCCACCGAGTTGATGGTCACGCCGTCCAGCGACACGCTCGCGTCGGCCATGCGGATCAGCCCCGGCGTGGCCGGCGTGAAGGCCTTGGCCTCGATGCTGACGCCCTGGTTTGCCGCCGTGCCGCCGTCGGCCAGCGCGCCGTCGGTGGTGTCGATGGTGGTGTTGACCAGCCGCACCTTCGCCGCCGCCACGCCGGTGATCTGGCCGGCAATGTCGGTCAGGCCCGCCTGGTCCAGCGCCTGGATCGACACCTTGCCCTCGGGCGCGAGCATCACCACCCGGTTGGCGCCCTCACCGATCACCTGCACATGCACGCCCTGCTCGATGCCGTTGGTGTTGACGAAGACGGCGCTGTCGCCGCTGCCGGTCTCGGCCAGGTTGGCGGCCTGCCCGGTCTGCAGCAGGGCGCCGGGCGCGAGCGTCAGCGTCTTGCCGCGCAGCGTGATGGAGCCGGTGGTCGCATTGAGCCGGCCCGAGATGTCGATGGCGCCATCGCCCAGCGCATAGCCACCGGCGCCGCCGACGATGCCCGAGATGAGCGAGTCCGGGTTCGCGCCGGCCTTGAACTGGTCGGCCTGGGCCTGCGAGATCGAGCCCAGGTGCAGCGCGCCCGCATTGACCACGCCCGACGGGCCCACGGCCACGCCCAGCGGGCTCAGGAACCAGACGTTGCCGGTGATGGCCCCGTTCTTCAGCGCATTGACCTGGCCGCCGATGTCGAACTTGCTGGCGTAATTGACATTGATGAGGTTGGCCGCCGCCGTCGGCATCACAAGGTCCACCCGCGTGCCGGCCTCGGTGCGGAACTGGCTGAACACATTGACCGCGTTGGTGCCGCCCGCCGTGCTGCGGGTGGTGGTGATGGTGGCGCGGTTGCCGCTGACCGAGACGGTGCTGCCGGTATCGGCGGTGATGCTGATCGGCTGCCCCACCGCCGGAAAGGCCACGCCGAGCAGGGCGCCGGCCGTGCCCAGCCACATGCCGATGGCAAGCGGCAGCGGCTTGACGCGCGGCACGGCAAGGCGGGTGCGCGCAATGTGGCCTGCGGAGTTGGCTGGAGTGTTCATGAGGCGGTTCCCTGGAGAGTTGTCTGGTGATGGGGAGGGGGCGCTGGCGGCATGGCCCGCGGTGTGCCCTGTTGTGTGGCCTGGGATGTGGCACGGCCGGTTGCCTGCGCGGCGGCGTCCCGCCTGCGGGCCAGGCGCAGCGTCAGGCCGTCGAGCGTGGCCAGTGAAAGAAGGTGGATCTGGATCAGCCGCATCGCGCCGCTGGAAGCCAGGGCGTCCTGAGTGCCCGGCGGCAGCGCACGCACCCGGTTTTCGTCCACGGCCATGAGCCCGCCGAGGGTCTGCGGCTCAGTGCCGCCCGTGACCTGCACGGCCACGTCTTCCAGCAGGCCGAGCCCGGCCAGCTGTTCATGGAAGCGGCGGCTGTCGTCCAGCGCCTGCTGCAGCTCCGCCAGGAAACGGACGACGCCGTCCGTCAGCGGGGTGTTGGCGCCGCCGCCGGTGAACAGCGGCTCGCCGCTGTGCAGGCCCAGCTCGGGTGACGCGGCATCGATGCAGACGCCCAGGCGCGCGCCGTCGCGTGCCATGGCAAACGGGTAGCGGCGGATGAAGGCAGGCAGGTAGCCAGCGTCCCACTGGCCGTCATCGGTGACAAACAGGTTCTCGCCGCTGCGCAGCCCGAGCAGGGCCAGCGTGAAAACGCCGCCTTCGGCATTGCGGGCAAAGAGCAGCGGGAAGAAGGCGGCAGCGGCGTCATATTCGGCGGTGGCCAGCGGCACGGAGTTGACCTGCGCCGCAAAGCGGAAGCCGTCGCGGCGCGGGTCATAGCGCAGGCTGCCATGGCGCTGCCGGTTGAGGATCTCCGGCTTGCGGTAAAGGCCGGCGCTGACATCTTGTCCCTGCATGCAAACACCTGTCGAGGTGCGGGGTTTGATGCGGGGCGCCCTGAATGCACGGTCCCGCCGAGGGGACAGTCCCGCGACTCAACCCTCTGGCTGCATGCTAAAGATCACGTATTGACACGTCTGTCCCCAAATGTGGGGACATTCCGGATGCTTTTTTACACCCGGAAACAACTGGTTACTTACATCGGCCTGAAAAGGTGGGCAAAGGCCCGGCTCACCTTGACGCGGCGCTGCAGGCCCTTGAGCGCCAGCGAATAGTGCCCCGCCTCGTCCCGCGTCGCGGACTCGATGCACTTGCCGTTGACCATGACGCTGCGGTGCACCTGCAGGAAGTCCGCCGCGTCGATGCGCGACATGATCTCGCGCAGGCTCAGCCGCACCAGGGCCTCGCCGGTGGCGGTGATGACGTTGACGTACTTGTCGGTGGCCTCAAAGCACAGCACGTCGGACACCGGGATCATCCGCACCGTGTTGCCCACACCGGCGCGGATGATGCTGATGCGCTCGGTGTCTGCCTGCTGGGGCGAGGCAATGGCCTGCACCTGCTGCAGCAGCGTGGCCATCTCGCCGGCGCCGGGCGCCGCGGTGCGCGAATCCAGCCGGGCCTTGAGCCGCTCCACCGTAGTGGCCAGCCGGGCGGGCACCACCGGCTTGAGCAGGTAGTCCACCGCCGCATGCTCGAAGGCCGCAACGGCGAATTCGTCATAGGCCGTGACAAAGACGAAGAGCGGCGCGGGCTTGTCTTCGGGCCAGTCGTCGGTCACCGCCTCGGCCACTTCCAGGCCGGTCTTGCCCGGCATCTTGATGTCCAGGAACAGGATGTCGGGCTGGTGCTGCAGCGCCATCTCGCAGGCGGAGATGCCGTCTTCGGCCATGGCCACGATCTTCAGTTCGGGCCAGGCCTGCTCCAGCTGCTTTGCCAGCGTGCGGGCCAGCCGGGGCTCGTCTTCGGCGATCAGCGCCGTGGGCACGGCGGGCATGGGTGACATCAGCCGCAGCCTTTCTTCAGGGCGGTTTCACGGGCCAGGCCCGGGATGCGCACGGTGGCGCACACGCCCTGCGGCTCGTTGCGGTCCAGCCTGAGGAAAGCCTTGCCGCCATAGGCCGTCTGCAGCCGCTCGTTCACATGCGCCAGCCCGTAGGACTCGCTGCGGGCGGCCGGGTCGTAGTCGGCCGGCAGGCCCAGGCCCGTGTCCTTGACGGTGATGACCACGCAGGTGCCTTCGGTGGTGGCCTTGACGTCGATGGCGCCCTTGCCGACCTTGGGCTCCAGGCCGTGCTTGATGGCGTTTTCCACCAGCGGCTGCAGCAGCATCGGCGGGATGCGCGCCTGGTTCAGCTCGACCGGCAGTTCCAGTGAGTAGCACATGCGCGTGCCCATGCGCAGCGCCATGATGTCCAGGTAGGCCTTGAGCTGGGAGAACTCCTGCTTGAGCGTGGTGGACTCGGTGCATGAGGCAGCCAGCGTCGCCCGCAGGTAGCAGATGAGCTGGTCGATCATGGTCTTGGCCGCTTCGGGCTCGTCGTCCACCAGCGAGCGCAGGTTGGCCAGGGTGTTGAACAACATGTGCGGCTCCAGCTGGATGCGCAGCAGGCGCAGCTGGGCCTCGGTGGCCAGGCGCTGGGCCTGCAGGCGGCCCGCCTCCTCGCGCGCCAGCTGGCGCCGCACGCCCAGCGCATACAGCACCAGGCCGGAGATCAGCGCCGTGCCGACAATCGGGAACATGGCCATCTCGCCGGGCGCCAGGAAGCTGAACGGCTCGCCGAGGACCGACAGGCAGAAGGCCCGGCCGGCGACATAGCCCACCGGCATCGCGATGGCGGCTGTAAGAACAAAGGCCACATTGGGCTCCAGCCGGCGCACCCAGGGCGCCTGCACAACCAGCCAGCCGACGATCACGACGGTGAGGCCGATGCTCTCGCTGAACATCAGCACCGTGCCCAGGCTGCCCAGCTCCGGCATGGACATGTGGATGACCATGGCCGCCAGCGCATAGACGAGCACGCAGAAACCCAGCGAGCCCAGCAGTGATTTCCACGACTGGTCGGGCAGAGCTTCGAGACGTTGCGGTATGAACAACATGGGGTGATTGTGCCTTGGCGGTGAGCGTGTAATGTCACACAGGCTGACGCACAACTGAAGCAGCTTGCGACGAACTGTCGCTGCTGGCGACCGAGCTGTTGCTCCCGGAGACCAGCCAGTGAATGGGCAGAACGCCGGCCGGCCACCGTGGATGCCGGATCAGGTCCGGCATGACAACGTCTTGAACCGCCAGGACCTACCGGGCAGGGACCCGGTGGGGCCGCCGCCCCGCCTTGCGTTGCGGCGAGGGCGCCGACGCCAGGAAGGCCAGCAGCGCCCGCTCGGCCACGCACAGGCCGCGCCGGGCAGAGATGGGGGCGGCCATGCGCCGGTGCAAGCCTTCCAGGTCGGCGCCGCGCGAGGTCAGCAGCACGGCAGCATGCAGCACGTCGGTGTGGATATAGGCCTTGCGGCACACCGCCGGGGTGTTGCCCAGCCTGCGCGCCACCGTGGCCAGCCACTCCTTCATGGTGAAACGCGGCGCACCCGCACCTACCGCAGCGCCGTCACCTGCCTGCGCGGCGGCACAAGCCTTGCGCAGCGCCTGCCAGGCCATCACGGTGCCGTGCCAGGTGCGGAAGTCCTTGGCGGTGAAGCGCCCGCCGGCCATGTCCTGCAGGTAACTGTTGATGTCGCCCGAGCCCACGGTGCGCAACTCGCCGTTGCCGTCCCGGTACTGGAACAGCTCCTGGCCGGGCAGGTGCAGGCAGCTGCGCACCACCTCGATCACCTGCGGGTCGCGCACCTGCACTTCCTGCAGCACGCCGCTCTTGCCGCGGAACGACAGCACCAGGGCGTCCTGCACCAGCCGCGCATGGCGGTTGCGCAGCGTGGTCAGGCCAAAGGAGCCGTTCTCGCGCGCGTATTCGTCGTTGCCGACGCGGATGAAGGTGGTGTCCAGCAGCCGCACCATGGTGGCCAGCACCCGCTGGCGGCTGAGCGGCGGCGCCTTCAGGTCGGCGGCCACGCGCCGGCGGATGGCCGGCAGGGCGGCGGCAAAGTCGCGCATCCGGTTGTACTTGCCGCAGTCGCGCTCCTCGCGCCACTGCGGGTGGTAGCGGTACTGCTTGCGCCCGCGCGCATCGCGGCCGGTGGCCTGCAGGTGGCCGTCGGGCCGCGGGCAGATCCACACATCCACATAGGCCGGCGGGATCGCCAGCTTGCGGATGCGCGCGATCTCCCCTGCATCCCGCACCAGACGGCCCTGCGCGTCGCGGTACGAGAAGCCCTTGCCGCGCCGCTCCCGCCGGATGCCGGGGCGAGCGTCGCTGGTGAAGGCCAGGCCCGCCGGCATGGCGGCGCCGGCGGCATCCAGGCTTTCAAGGGGTTCATTCATGCGGGCCATGGTGCAGGGACTCCCGGGCGGTGTGTGTGGTGGACATGGGGGAAATTTACCGAGCAGCGCCGCATGCGCACCCGGGGCGGCAACGCCGTTGCGTTGTAGGACGGCGGCGCAAGGCCTGCGCAGACGGCGCGCGGGCCCCATTAAGATCAGGGCCTTCATGCCCATCCAGCGCCGCCACCTACTTGCCAGCACCGCCGCCTGCTGGATTGCCTCAGCCCCGCCCGTCCATGCCCAGGCCTTCCCCGGCCGGCCGGTCACCATCATCGTGTCGTTCCCCGCGGGCGGGCCGTCGGACGTCATGGCCCGCGCCGTCGCGGCCGGCGTGTCCGCCGAATGGCGCCAGCCGGTGCTGGTGGAAAACCGGCCGGGCGCAGGCGCCATCATCGGAACCTCGGCCGCACTGGCCGCGCCCGCAGACGGCCACACGCTGCTCTTGACCAGCAACGTCTTCACCACTGCGCAATGGCTTTTCCCGAAGCTGCCGTACGACCCGCTGCGCGACTTCCGCGCCGTCTGCGGCCTTGTCAGGAGCCCGCAGATGGCAGTGGTGAGCGCCCGCTTCCCAGGCGACAGCCTGGCCGACCTGGTGCGCATGGCGCGGGAGCGGCCGGGCGGCCTGGACTACGCGTCGGTCGGCAGCGGCACCCAGCCGCACCTGGTGACCGAGGCGTTCAAGAAGGCGGCCGGCATCTACCTGACGCACATTCCCTACCGCGGTGCGGCCGGCGCCCACGGCGCCGTGATGGCGGGCGATGTGGCCACCTATTTCGACGTGCAGTTCTCGTCGCAGGCGCTGCTGCGTGCCGGCAAGGTCAAGTCCCTGGGCGTCACCGGCCGCGAACGCGCCGCGCAGTTCCCCGGCGTCGCCACCTTCGCCGAGCAGGGCTTTGCGGACTTCGAGTACTACACCTGGTTCGGCCTGGTGGCCCGCTCGGCCACGCCCGATGCACTGGTGCAACGGCTCAATGAATCCGTCAACCGCGCCATGGCCACGCCGGCCTTTGTGGAACTCGTCGCCTCGCTGGGTACCCAGCAGACGGGCGGACCCACGCAGGCATTCCAGGACGTGCTGGTGAACGACACCGCGCGCTGGGGGCGGGTCATCCGGGAAACCGGCGTGCGGCTGGAATGAACGCTAGGGCGCGCCGCCCTTGTCATGAAAGCGCACGAGTTCGGTGACAAGGTTGCGCGCATAGGCCGGCAGCGCCCCGAAGTCCCGCGCCAGCACATAACGCTCCCGCACGTTCCAGTCGTCCGTCAGCTCCACCAGCGCCAGCTTGAGGGCCGCCTGGTTACGCAGCGCCGCCGACTCCGGCACGATGCCCACGCCGACACCGGCGCCGATCATGCGGCACATGGCGTCAAAGCCGGCGAGCTGGATGCGCAGCTTCATCGACTTGCCGAGCTTTTCAGTTTCATTGGCCAGGAAGCTCTGCAGCGTGCTGCCGTGGTGCATGCCCACCGCGTCCTCGTCGAGCATCTCGGCAAAGGCAATGCGCTTGCGTCTGGCCAGGCGGTGCCGCTGCGATGTCACCAGCACCAGCCTGTCGGTGCTGAAGTGGATGGACTGCAGGCCCAGCCGGTCCACCTGCCCCGCGACGATGCCCAGGTCGGCCCGGCCGTCGGCCACGCCGCGCGCAATCTCGGCGTTCGGCTTTTCCTGGAGGTCGATGTTGATGCGCGGGTTGGCCGACAGGAAGGCCGGCAGGATCTCGGGCATGAAGTCCGACACCGCCGTGGTGTTGGCAAACACCCGCAGGTGGCCGCGCAGCCCGCCGCCGTACTCCTGCAGGTCGTTGCGCAGCTCGTTCACCTGGCGCAGCACCGCGCGCGCATGGTGCAAAAACGCCTCGCCCGGCGCAGTGAGCGCCAGGCCCCGCGCCTCGCGGGTGAACAGCGGCAGCCCGCCCTGCTCCTCCAGCGCCTTGATGCGCGCACTGGCCGCCGCCAGCGACAGGTGCTGCCGGGCCGCGGCCCGGGTGAGGTTGAGCTCCTCGGCCGCGAGCACAAAGAGCCGCAGGTCCGTCAGGTCGAAGTTCATGGTCTGTAACCGGGGTGAGCCATGGCGTGACGATACACCAGCCTTCTGTTTTCCCGAAGCCTCGCTCCCGAAATGCCCGATGGCCCTGCCCGGCGCGATCACCGATCATGCAGGCCATGAGCGCCCCTTCACGCGTTGCCGCGGCACGCAGCTTTCTCTTCGTCCCGGCCGACCGGCCCGACAGGCTGGCCAAGGCCCTGGCCGGCGCCGCCGACATGGTGATTGCCGACCTGGAAGATGCCCTGGGCCCTGGCGCCAAGGACGCCGGCCGCGCCGCTCTGGCAGCGGCCTGGGCGCAGTTGGGCCCGGACCAGCGCGCGCGCCTGATGGTGCGCATCAACCCGCCGCCCGGGCCGCTGCATGAGGCCGACATGGCCTGCGTTGCCGCCATGGCGCGCGAGGGGCTGGCGGCCCTGATGCTGCCCAAGGCCGAGAACGCCGCCGCAGTGGCTGCGGTGGCCGCCGCCTGCCCCGGGCTGGCGCTGGTGCCGCTGATCGAATCCGCCCAAGCCTTCGGCGCGCTCGATGCCATCGCCAGCGCGCCGCAGGTGGTGCGCCTGGCCTTCGGCCACCTGGACCTGCAGGCCGATCTGGGCAAGCAGGCAGGCGCCGACCAGGCCGAACTCACGCCGGCCCGCTGGGCCGTGGCGCTGGCCTCGCGCCGCGCAAACCTGGCCCAGCCGGTGGACGGCGTCACCACCGACCTGGCAGCAACTGACCGGCTGGTGCAGGACGTGCAGCGCGGCCTGCGCCTGGGGTTCAGCGCCAAGCTGTGCATCCACCCCTCACAGGTGGCCGTGGTGCATGCCACACTGTCACCCTCGCCGGCCGAACAGGAATGGGCGCAACGCGTACTCGCCGCCACCGAGGCCGCCGGCGGCGGCGTGGTGCAGCTGGACGGGCGCATGGTGGATGCACCGGTGATCCGCCTGGCCACGCAGATCCTGGCGCGCACACGCTCGTGAAATGCGCCTGAAACGCTCCTGAAAATTTCCATCCCCGACACCAACCCGACCCTTCATCATGCAAACCACCCGCAATGACTTCCCCGACATCCGCGACGCCGTGCGCGCGCTCTGCGCCGAATTCCCTGATGAATACCACCGCAAGGTGGACGAGAAGCGCGGCTACCCCGAGGCGTTTGTCGATGCGCTGACCAAAGCCGGATGGATGGCCGCGCTGATCCCCACGGAATACGGCGGCTCGGGCCTGGGCCTGACGGAAGCCTCCGTCATCATGGAAGAGATCAACCGCTCGGGCGGCAACTCCGGCGCCTGCCACGGCCAGATGTACAACATGAACACACTGCTGCGCCATGGCTCGAAAGAACAGAAGGAGTTCTACCTGCCCAGGCTGGCCACCGGCGAATGGCGTCTGCAGTCCATGGGTGTGACCGAGCCGAGCACCGGCACCGACACCACCAAGATCAAGACCAGCGCGGTGAAAAAGGGCGACCGCTACGTCATCAACGGCCAGAAGGTCTGGATCTCGCGGGTGCAGCATTCGGACTGGATGATCCTGCTGGCGCGCACCACGCCGCTGGCCGAAGTGACGAAGAAGTCCGAAGGCATGTCGATCTTCATGGTGGACCTGCGCCTGGCCGAGAAGACCGGCATGACGGTGCGGCCCATTCCCAACATGGTCAACCACGAGACCAACGAGCTGTTCTTCGAGAACCTCGAGATCCCGGCGGAGAACCTGATCGGCGAGGAAGGCAAGGGATTCAAGTACATCCTCGACGGGCTGAATGCCGAGCGCACCCTGATTGCCGCCGAATGCATCGGCGACGGCTACTGGTTCATCGACCGCATCAGCAAGTATGTGAAGGACCGCGTCGTGTTCGGCCGACCCATCGGCCAGAACCAGGGCGTGCAGTTCCCGATTGCAGAGGCCTTCATGGAAGTGGAGGCGGCCAACCTGATGCGCTTTGAGGCCTGCAAGCTGTTTGACGCCCGCGAGCCCTGCGGCACCCAGGCCAACATGGCCAAGTACCTGGCGGCCAAGGCCAGCTGGGAGGCGGCCAATGTCTGCCTGCAGTACCACGGCGGCTTCGGCTTTGCGAGCGAATACGACGTGGAACGCAAGTTCCGCGAGACGCGGCTGTACCAGGTGGCGCCGATCTCGACCAACCTGATCTATTCCTACATCGCCGAACATGTGCTCGGCCTGCCCCGCTCGTTCTGAGGAGCGCACGCCATGACACGCCCCCTCACCGGCATCACCGTCATCTCACTGGAACATGCGATTGCCGCGCCGTTCTGCTCGCGCCAGCTGGCCGACCTGGGCGCGCGCGTCATCAAGGTCGAGCGGCCGGGCGCCGGCGACTTTGCGCGGGCCTATGACACGCGGGTGCGCGGCCAGTCGTCGCACTTCATGTGGACCAACCGCTCCAAGGAAAGCCTGACGCTGGACCTGAAGCAGCCCGACGCCCTGGCGGTGCTGAACGAGCTGGTGGCCAAGGCCGACGTGCTGGTGCAGAACCTGGCGCCCGGCGCGGCAGCACGCTTGGGGCTGTCGTTCGAGGCGCTCAGCGCCATCAACCCCGGCATCATCGTCTGCGACATCTCGGGTTACGGCAACGACGGCCCCTACCGCGACAAGAAGGCCTACGACCTGCTGATCCAGAGCGAGGCCGGC
>JAZKDA010000162.1:0-7866 GCA_040387815.1 Pseudomonadota bacterium
TGAAACGGTCCCCGTGCAAGGCCACGAGGGGGCGGTCGGTCAGCAGGCGCGCATACGACTTTGCGCCGGGTTCGATGGGTGCGCCACGCCGCAGGGCGACGCGCGCCGTCATGTTGCTGGTGCCCAGGTGCACGTGCACCGGCGTCCAGTGCTTGAGCGCATGCGCCTCACCGGCCAGAACGTTCAATTGCACATCGAGAAGGCGGGTCGGCGCGTGCACGGCGGCGTCCACGACCCAATCGCCGCGCTCGACCTGGGCGCGCTCGATGCCGGCAAGGTTCAAGGCGCAGCGCTCGCCCGCCTGGGCCTGCTCGCAGGCGCTACCGTCTTTTTGAATGGCCCGCACCCGCACCGCCGTCCCGCTGGGCGACACCAGCAGCCGATCGCCCACCTTCACCGCGCCTGCGACCACCGTGCCAGTGACCACCGTGCCGCTGCCCGTTACGGTGAACGCGCGGTCGATGGTGTAGCGCAGGCGCTGGCCGCTCTGGCTGGTGCGCCGGATCGCCAGGGCCGCCTGGGTCAAGGCCTGCCGCAACTCGGGCAGGCCGGCGCCCGTCATGCTGGAGACCGCCAGCACCGGCGCGCCGGCCAAGCGGGTGTCGGCCAGCAGCGCACTCGCATCCGTTTGCACCTGGCGCAGGCGCGCGGCATCCACCCGATCGGCCTTGGTGATGACCACCAGGCCCGTGCCCACCTCCAGCAGATCGAGGATGTTCAGGTGCTCACGCGTCTGCGGCATGACACCGTCGTCGGCCGCGATGACCAGCAAGGCCATGTCGATGGCGCAGACACCCGCCAGCATGTTGCGCACAAAGCGCTCATGTCCGGGCACGTCGACAAACCCGACCGTCGGGCCTTCGGGGAGCTTCCAGTAGGCGAAGCCGAGGTCGATCGAGATGCCGCGCGCCTTTTCCTGTGGCAGGCGGTCGGTATCGACGCCGGTCAGTGCCTTGACCAGGGTGGTCTTGCCGTGGTCGATGTGCCCGGCGGTGGCGACGATCATCCGAACGCTCGGCTGCAGGCGATCTGGGACAGCTGCCCTGCGAATTCGGTCTCCTGTGAGGGTTCCAGGCAACGCAGGTCGAACCAGAGCGAACCCTCGTGGATCCGTCCGATCACGGCAACCGGCAGGGCCCGAAACGCCGCCGCCAGGGCTTCCTCAGACAGGCCGCCGGCCTGCGGCGACAGCCGCAAGGCGGCGCTCGGCAAGGTGTCGACGGGCAGTGCGCCGCTGCCGATCTGGCTCGCGCAGGGTGCGACATCCACCAGCGCCAACCCGTCGAGCGCCTGCTGCATGGCCGCCAGCAGCCTCTGCGCCTGCGCCTGGACATCCTGCGCGGTGCGGGTCAGCAACCGCAAGGTGGGCAGCCGGGTGCGCAACTTCTCCGGGTCGTCATACAGGGCCAGCACGGCTTCGAGCGCCGCCAGGCGAACCTTGTCGAGCCGCAGGGCGCGCTTCATGGGGTTGCGGCGCAGGCGCTCGATCAAGTCCTTGCGGCCCACCACGATGCCGCACTGCGGGCCGCCCAGCAGCTTGTCGCCGCTGAAGCTCACCAGGTCCACGCCCGCCGCCAAGGATTCGCTGGGCGTGGGCTCGTGCGGCAGGCCAAAATCTTCCAGGTTCACCAGCATGCCGCAGCCCAGGTCCTCGATCAGCGGCAGGCCTTTCGCGTGCGCGATGGCGGCCAGTTGCGCGGCGGGCACCGCCGCCGTGAAGCCGCGCACCTCATAGTTGCTGGTGTGCACCTTCATGATGGCCGCGCTGCGCTCGTTGATCGCCGATTCGTAGTCGCGTACGTGCGTGCGGTTGGTCGTGCCCACCTCCCGCAGCTGGCAGCCAGAGCTGGCCATGATGTCGGGGATGCGAAACGACCCGCCAATTTCCACCAGCTCGCCGCGCGAGACCAGGACCTCCCGGCCCGCGGCGACCGTATTGAGCGCCAGGTACACCGCCGCCGCATTGTTGTTGACCACCACTGCCGCCTGCGCACCGGTCAGCTTGAGCAAGCGTGCCTCGACATGCGCGTCGCGCTCGCCGCGCCCCGCCCCGTCGACGTCGTATTCCAGGTTGACCGGCCTGGCCATGGCCTGGGTGGCCGCCGCAATCGCCTCCTGTGGATACAAGGCGCGGCCAAGGTTGGTGTGCAGCACCGTGCCGGTGAGGTTGAACACCGGCCGCAAAGAAGGCCGCGCGGCGGCGGCCAGCCGTTCGCCGCATTCGGCCGCCAACGTCTCCTCGTCGGGCACTGCCGCGGCATGGGCCTGGGACAACCGCCGCCGCTGATCGGCCAGCAGCTCACGCAGGCAAGCGACCACCTGCGGGCGGCCGAACTCACTGACCAGCCGCGTGAAATGGGTCGTCTTGAGAAGCGCATCCACGGAAGGAATGCTGCGGCGGACGTGACTGCTCGAGACCAGCATGGTGAGGATCGCCTGCGCTTGAAAGAAAGTGGCGGAAGAGAGTGGGAGTTGAACCCACGCAGGATCGCTGCGACCCATTCCGGGTTTGAAGTCCGGCCACTCCACCGGGAGTGATTCCCTTCCGATACCGCGCCATTGTAGGGAGCCTGCCGTTGTCCGGCAGCGGCCGTTCACCTGAAACTCAATTCGTGCCCTGGCCCGGCCGGCTACACATGAGCCTGACAGGCCCCGCTTACCCCAGAACCTGCATCATTCCCGCCGCCGCCACCGCCGCCGTCCGGGTCTCGACACCCAGCTTCTCGAAGATGTGTTCCAGGTGCTTGTTCACCGTGCGGGGACTCATGCCCAGGATGTCGGCGATGTCGCGATTGGTCTTGCCCTTGGCCAGCCACGACAGCACCTCGGCTTCACGCGGCGTCAAGGGTGTCGACGGCATCCGCGCCGACAGGGCGGCCCCGGGTGTGACGCGCTGAAGCACGAGCATGGTCTCGGCCAGCCATCCCGCGCCCATGTGCCGGGCGACAAGGCTGGCACCGTCTGGAAGCGGGCAGCTGTCCTGTGCGTCCGGATGGACCGACCGCAGCCACTGACTGGCCATCGCGGCGGCATCCGGCCCCTTGAAGGCTTGCGCCAGCCAATGCCGTGCCTGGGGCGAGCGCCAGGCAATTCGCCCCTGCAGGTCCATCACCACGGTACCGAGCCCCGCGACGTCCACCGCCTCGCGCGCCAGGCGGGTAGCACGGGCATTGCGGACATGGGTCGCCAGACGGGCCAGAACTTCCGGGATGCGCAGCGGCTTGACGACATAGTCGACGCCGCCACTGGCGAAGCCCCGCAAGATCTGATCGGTCTCCGACAAGCCGGTCATGAACAGCACAGGGACATGCGACCACGCCGGTGCGGATTTGATCTCCCTGCAGAGCGTGAACCCGTCGATTCCGGGCATCACCGCATCGAGCAGCATCGCATCGGGTACGACGATCTCCAGCCGCTGGCGTGCCTCGTGCGCATCTCGCGCTACCAGCACCGCGTAGCCTTCGGCAGCGAGCGCATCGCACAGCATCCGCAGCGTATCGATGGCGTCGTCCACCACCAGGATGGCCCCACGCGCCGCGGCCGCCACCTGGCGCTCAGAGGCTGTCGGCATCGGCATCCTCCCTGAGCAGGCTGGCCAGTGCCGCGAAGTCGAACCGGTCGGCATGCGCGCGCAGCACTGCCAGCTCGGCCGCCTGTGACGGCATCTGCGCTTGCGCGGCGCGCAAGCGCTCGCGCAATCCCGAGGCGTTGGCCTGGCTCACCATGGCCAGCAACTCCTCCCGCAGCGCCTCGGGCAAGGCCGTACAGTCCGCGGCGCCGGTCCGATGGCCGTCCGGCGATTCGACCAGCGGCGCCGGCGGCATGTTCGAGCGGATCCACTCCAGCTGAAGTGCCCGGCCAAGCACATCGAGCAGCTCCGATTCAAGCACCGGCTTGCCGATGAAGCCCTGGCATTCAAGTGCCGTGATCCGCTCGGGCCGATGATCGAACAGATTGGCCGACACGAAGACGATGGGGAGCTGCCGCGCCGTCTGCAAGGCGCGCAGCTGGGTCGCTGTCGCCCAGCCATCGATATCGTCCATCTGGATATCGAGCAGCACCGCGTCGGGTGGATGTTGCTGGACGATGTCCACGCACTCCCGCCCGCTGGCAGCCTCCAGCACGCGAAACCCCAGCGGCACCAGCAGGGCCGCGAGCAGTTGCCGCTGCAGCGCCTGGTCGTCCACTACCAGCAGCGTGCGGCGCGGCGCCAGGTAGCCGATGACCGGCCTGAGGTCGCGCACCGGCATGGGGCTGCGCGCGGCGTCGGTCTGCAAGGCAGGCAGGTAGATTCGCACGGTGAAGGTGCTCCCCTGGCCCTCCGCGCTGGACAGCGTCAGTTGCCCGCCCATCAGCTCGGTCAAAAGGTGGGTGATGGTC
Organism: Pseudomonadota bacterium; assembly: GCA_040387815.1. GTDB lineage: Bacteria > Pseudomonadota > Gammaproteobacteria > Burkholderiales > Burkholderiaceae_C > Ramlibacter. The sequence goes on from JAZKDA010000162.1 coordinate 4,381, forward strand.
AGCCCCAGACCGGTCCCTGCATCGGCGACACGCCGGCCGGCGCTGCCCCGCTCGAACGGCAGAAAGATGCGCTCCTGGTCCTGCGGGGCGATGCCGATACCGGTATCGATCACGTCGATCCGCGCGACGTGCCGGCGAAAATCCAGCCGCAGCAAGATCTCGCCGGATTCGGTGAACCGGACCGCGTTGGTCAACAGGTTGATCAACACCTGCCGCAGGCACTTGGCGTCCGCGCGGATCCACGCTGGCATTTGGCCCAGGGTCTTCACCTCGAAACGCAGGCCCTTGGCCTGCGCCTGCGGCACCAGCATGCGCTCGACCTCGGCGATCAGCTCGGGCAAGGGCAAGGGCGCCGATTCGAGCCGCAGCCGGCCCGCCTCAATGCGCGCCAGTTCCAGCGAGCCGTCAATCAGAGCGTGCATGTGCTGGCCGCTGTGGTGCATGGTGCCCAAGGTCTCGCGGACCCAGCCGTCCACCTGCGGGCTCTTCAGGAGCACCTGTGAGTAGCCCAGGATGGTGTTCAGGGGCGAGCGAAGCTCGTGCGTCATGCCGACCACGTAACGCGTCTTGGCCTGGCTCGCCGATTCCGCGTGGTCCTTGGCTGCCTGCAAGGCCGCGTCGGTGCGGCGGTGGGCGCTGATCTCCTCGAGCAACAGCTGTGTCTGGCGCTCGGACTCGTCCTGCGCCATCAGCCGGCTGTCGGTGGTGAGAACGACCCACCAGGAGCACACGGCGGCGAGCAAGGCCAGCAGCGCGAAGGCCTTGAGGAAGGGCAGGCTCAGCAGATGCGCCGGGGTGTGCAGGCTTTCATGCAGGAAAAGCATGCCCAGCAAGGCCGCCATGACACCGCACAAGGACAGGAACACCGCCGCGAAATACCCGACACGGAAGTTCACGCGCGCCGCCCAGGCGCGCGGCAACACCGCTGCCACGACCGCGCGCAACTGGTCCGCCGCCCGCGACTGCGGCTTGCAGCGGTCGTGGCAGCGCGACTCGAGCGAGCAGCACAAGGAGCAGATCGGGGCGGCATAGGCGGGGCATTGCGCCATATCTTCCGATTCGAAGGCCTTCTCGCACACCGCACAGCGCACCAGCTCACCCGGCTGCCATGGCTGGCCGGGCGTGCGCGCGAGGTAATACCGCCCCCCCGTTGCCCAGGCCAGCAGCGGTGCCAGCGCCATGGACAGGCCCAGCGCGATGAAGGGGGAGAACGCCGCCGCACTCGGACCGGCCAGGCCTGCGTAGGCGCACATCCCCGCGGTGGCCGCCAGCACCATGGATCCCAGCCCGACCGGATTGAGGTCGTACAGGTGCGCGCGCCGGAACTCGATGTGCGCCGGACTGAGGTGGAGCGGCTTGTTGATCACCAAGTCGGCCACCAGAGCGCCCACCCAGGCGATCGCGACATTGCTGTAGATGGCCAGCACCTGCTCGACGGCATCGAACACGCCCAGCGTCATCATCAGGGTGGCGATCACCACATTGAACACCAGCCAGACGACCCGGCCCGGATGACTGCGCGTCACGCGTGAGAAAAAATTCGACCATGCCAGCGAGCCGGCGTAGGCGTTGGTCACGTTGATCTTGACCTGCGACACGATCACGAAGATGACGGTCATCGCCACCGCCACCCCGGGGATGCCTACCGCCTGCCCAAAGCCCGCCAGGTACATCTGGGTGGGTTCCACCGCATGTTCGGGGTCGACTTCGAACTGGAGCGCGGCAAACGCGAGGAAGGCGCCACCGGCCATCTTGAGCATGCCCATGAAGATCCACCCCGGGCCCGAGATCAGCACCGCCGCCCACCATCGAACCCGGTTCATGGGGGTGCGCTCGGGCATGAAGCGCAGGAAGTCCACCTGTTCACCGATCTGGACCACCAGCGAGAAGATCACCGCGGCGGCCGCGCCGAACATCAGCGGATCAAAGCCGCTGCTGCCGCTGCCCATGCCCGCCAGACTGGTGAAGTCGCGATACAACTGCGGGTTCGTCAATCCGATCCACACGAAGGGCAGCACCAGCAGGAACAGCCACACCGGCTGCGTCCACGACTGAAGCCTGGAGATGAGCGTAATGCCGCGAATGGCCAGCGGCAAAATCACGAGCGAAGACGCGACATAACACCACACCAGCGGCCAGTCGACCACCATCTGCAGGGCCAAGGCCATGATGGCCGCCTCCAGCGCGAAGAAGATGAAGGTGAAGACTGCGTAGATCAGCGAGGTGATGGTCGAGCCGAGGTACCCGAACCCGGCACCGCGCGTGAGCAGGTCCATGTCGAGGCCGTAGCGCGCAGCGTAGTAGGCGATCGGCAGCCCCGTAAAAAAAATGATCAGGCCGACCACCAGGATCGCCCACATGGCGTTGCTGAACCCGTAGTTCAATGCAATCGCACCGCCGATCGCCTCGAGCGCGAGGAACGACAGCGAGCCGAAAGCGGTGTTCGCGACCCGCCATTCGCTCCAGCGCCGAAACCGCTTGGGCGTGTAGCGCAGGGCGTAGTCCTCCATGCTCTCGTCCGCGACCCACGAGTTGTAGTCGCGCCGGAAACGGAAGATGGTCTGGGGCGCCCCTTGCGCGGCAGCCCGGGATGCTGTGGCCATGCCATCAGCAAGCAAGAAGCGTACTCGCATGCGCCGCGCAAGCCCAGACCCCGTCTCTACGTTAATTGACGTATGGGTGCGCGCGCGCCTTTTTCCTAACCTGCACAGCAGTCCGGCGCTGATTTTTCCCTTGCCGGGCAGACCGTCCAACCCTGTTGCAAGGAAATGTCGATGAAGAACTCAGACCCCACTTCTCACCTGGCGGACTTCAACCGCCGCCGCGTGCTCCAGGCCCTCGGGGCCGCCTCCGTGGCGGGTCTGCCGGCCTGGGTCGGCGCCCAACCGACCGCAACCGTCAATACGACGAAGCTGGCCATCACCGACACCGAAGTCACGGTCGGCCAGCTGCACTCGGCCACGGGCACCATGGCCATCTCCGAGACGGGATCGATCCAGGCTGAGCAATTGGCGATCGACCAGATCAATGCCATGGGCGGAATCCTGGGCCGCAAGATCAAGGTGATCAAGGAGGACGGCGCCTCCGACTGGCCCACTTTCGCGGAGAAATCCAAGAAGCTCCTGATCAACGACCGCTGCGCGGCGGTGTTCGGCTGCTGGACCTCGGCGTCGCGCAAGGCGGTGCTGCCGGTGTTCGAGAAGGAGAACGGTCTTCTGTACTACCCCACCTTCTACGAAGGCCTGGAGCAGTCCAAGAACGTGATCTACACCGGCCAGGAAGCCACCCAGCAGATCCTCTATTCGCTCGAATGGGCCAAGACCCAGAAGAAGGCCAAGACCTTCTTCCTGATCGGCTCCGATTACATCTGGCCGCGCACTTCGATGAAGATCGCGCGCAAGCACATCGAGGCCTTCCAGAAGGGCAAGGTGGTCGGCGAGGAGTACTACCCGCTGGGCAGCACCAACTTCGGCTCGCTGATGAACA
>JAZKDA010000163.1:0-10316 GCA_040387815.1 Pseudomonadota bacterium
GCCGGTGCCGGTGCCGCCGCCCATGCCGGCGGTGATGAACAGCATGTGCGCGCCGGCGATGGCCGTGCGGATGCTTTCGACGGCCGCCTCGGCCGCGTCGCGGCCCTTGTCGGGCTTGCTGCCGGCACCCAGGCCGCTCTGACCGAGCTGGATGGTCTTGTGCGCGGCCGTGCGCGACAGCGCCTGTGCATCCGTGTTGGCGGTGATGAACTCCACGCCTTGCACCGCGCGCTCGATCATGTGCTCGACCGCGTTGCCGCCGCCGCCGCCCACGCCGATCACCTTGATCTGGGTGCCCTGGTTGAACTCTTCGGATTCGATCATTTCGATGCTCATTTCGCTACTCCTGATTGATGTCTGTCTGCAGTTGCCTGTTTGTGATTGCTGTCTCTCGCATTGCCGGTGACGGCGCGCGGCGGATCGGTGCACCGCCATCGCGTTCGCCTTCGCGCAGGTGGACTGCCGCGCGCCAGCCAGGTCTTGCAGGGATGCATCAGAAGTTCCCCACGATGAAGTCCTTGAAGCGGCCGAAGGCCGTCTTCATGGAACCGCTTTTCTGGGCCACCTTCAGGCCGCGCATGCGGGCCAGGCGGGCCTCTTCGAGCTGCCCCATGACGGTGGCCGCGCGCGGCTGGGCCACCATGTCGGACAGGGCCCCGACGTACTTGGGAATGCCCCGGCGCACGGGCTTGAGGAAGATGTCCTCGCCCAGTTCCACCATGCCCGGCATGACGGCGCTGCCGCCGGTGATGACGATGCCCGAGGACAGCACCTCCTCGTAACCCGATTCGCGGATGACCTGCAGCACCAGGGAGTAGATCTCCTCGATGCGCGGCTCGATCACGCCGGCCAGCGCCTGCCGCGACAGCATGCGCGGGCCGCGGTCGCCCAGGCCGGGCACTTCCACCTGCTGGTCGGGGTCGGCCAGCAGCTGCTTGGCGTAGCCGGCCTCCACCTTGATGTCCTCGGCGTCCTTGGTGGGCGTGCGCAGCGCCATCGCGATGTCGCTGGTGATCAGGTCGCCGGCGATCGGGATCACCGCCGTATGCCGGATGGCGCCGCCGGTGAAGATGGACACGTCGGTGGTGCCAGCGCCGATGTCGACGCAGGCCACCCCCAGCTCCCGCTCGTCGTCGGTCAGGACCGCATAGCTCGAGGCCAGCGGGTTGAGCATCAGCTGCTCCACCTCCAGGCCGCAGCGGCGCACGCACTTGACGATGTTCTCGGCCGCGCTCTGCGCGCCGGTGACGATGTGCACCTTGGCTTCCAGGCGGATGCCGCTCATGCCGATCGGCTCTTTCACGTCCTGGCCGTCGATCACGAACTCCTGCGGCTCGACCAGCAGCAGGCGCTGGTCGGTCGAGATGTTGATCGCGCGCGCCGTCTCGACCACGCGGGCCACGTCGGCCGGCGTGACCTCCTTGTCCTTGACGGCCACCATGCCGCTGGAGTTGATGCCGCGGATGTGGCTGCCGGTGATGCCGGTGTACACCCGCGTGATCTTGCAGTCGGCCATCAGCTCGGCCTCTTTCAGGGCCTGCTGGATGCTCTGCACCGTGGCATCGATGTTGACCACCACACCGCGCTTGAGCCCGTTGGACGGCGCGACGCCCAGCCCCGCGAGCTTGAGTTCGCCGCCTGGCATCACTTCGGCCACCACCACCATCACCTTGGCGGTGCCGATGTCCAGGCCGACGACCAGGTCCTTGTATTCCTTTGCCATCGTGATCCTCTTTATTTTTTCTGTGCGTCGGCACTCACTGTGCTGACGCCCCTCAACTCGATCGCATAACCGTCGGTGTGCCGCAGGTCGGCTGCCACCAGGGCTTCGGGGCGGCGTCCGTAGCGCGACGCGGCCTGGGTGATCGTGCGCACGAAGCGCTCGGCGCGCTGCATCACCTCGTCGGGGGTGCCGCGGCCCAGCTCGATGCGCGCACCGCTGTCGAGCACCGCCTGCCAGCTGCCCCGGCCGGTCAGCGTGAGCTGGTCCAAGGTGAGGTCCAGGCCCTCGATCAGGGGCGCAAGCCGCTGGTAGGTGGCCAGGATCTGCGCCGACTGGTCCTGCGGCCCGGCCAGGCGCGGCAGGCCGTCGAGCTCGACGTCGCCGACATTGGCCTCGAACACCTCGCCGAAGCTGTTGACCAGCGTGCTGCCGCCCTCGGCACCCCACAGGGCGACCGGGTGGTGCTCCCGCAGCGACACCCGCAGCCGATTGGGAAACTCGCGCCGGACCACCGCGCTGCGCACCCAGGGAATGTCCTCGAAGGCCCGGCGCGCGCGCGCCAGGTCGACGGTGAAGAAATTGCCCGCGATGCGCGGCGCGACGTTGGCCCGCAAGGTGGCGGCGCTGTTGTGGGCCACGTCACCCTCGACCGTGATGCGCGTCAGCGCGAACAAGGGATGCCGCACCGCCCACCAGCCCGAAGCCGCCAGCACCATGCACGCAACGGCCACGAACAGCAGCGTGGCCGTCACGTTCATCAGGCGAACGTCGAGCGGGGTGGGGATGGGGGCGATGGGTCTCACGGCGCACCGGTCCCCCGTGACTGGTCGAGGCCGGCCGAGGCCAGCAGTTGCAGGCACAGATCCTGGTAGCTGATGCCGGCGGCCTTGGCCGACATGGGCACCAGCGAGTGGCCGGTCATGCCCGGCGAGGTGTTGAGCTCCAGCAGGTAAGGCTGGCGGGTGGCGGCGTCGATCATCACGTCGACCCGGCCCCAGCCGCGGCAGCCCAGCACCCGGTAGGCCTGCAGCACCATCTGCTGGATGGCGGCCTCCTCGCCCTCGGGCAGCCCGCAGGGCACCAGGTACTGCGTGTCGTCGGTGAAATACTTGTTGTGGTAGTCGTAGTTGCCTTCCGGCGCCACGATGCGGATCACAGGCAATGCCACGGCGCGCGGGCCGGTGCCCAGCACCGGGCAGGTGACTTCGTCGCCGTCGATGAACTGCTCGCACAGCACGTCGCAGTCGAGCGCGGCGGCCACTTCCACCGCGTTCGCCATGGCGGCGGCATCGGTCACCTTGGTCAGGCCGATGGACGAGCCCTCCCGCGCCGGCTTGACGATCAGCGGCAGGCCCAGCTCGCGCGGCACGGCCGCCACCTGACCGGCGGTGTAGGCGCCCTTGCGCAGCAGCACGTAGCGCGGGGTGGATATGCCTTCGTGCAGCCAGACCCGCTTGGTCATGACCTTGTCGATCGCAATAGCCGAGGCCATCACGCCCGAGCCGGTGTAGGGAATGCCCAGCATTTCCAGCGCGCCCTGCACCGTGCCGTCTTCGCCGAAGCGGCCGTGCAGCGCGATGAAGGCACGCGCGAAGCCCTCGCGCTTGAGGTCGGACAGGTCACGCTCGGCCGGATCGAAGGCATGGGCGTCTACGCCCTTGTCCCGCAGGGCCTTGAGCACACCGCCGCCGGACATGAGGGAGATCTCGCGCTCGGCGCTGTGGCCGCCCATGAGGACGGCGACCTTGCCGAAGCCGGTGGCGGGTGCAGTCATGCGCTGCCTCCCATTTCCACCAGCTTGGCCGGCACGCCGCCGATCGAGCCCGCGCCCATGCACATCACCACGTCGCCGTCCCTGGCCATCTCGGCGATGGCCTCGGGCATGGCGGCGATGTCGTCGACGAACTGCGGCTCGACCTTGCCGGCCACGCGCACCGCGCGCACCAGCGCGCGGCCGTCGGCGGCAACGATGGGGGCTTCGCCGGCGGCATACACCTCGGCCAGCAGCACCATGTCGGCATGGCCCAGCACCTTCACGAAATCCTCGAAGCAGTCGCGGGTGCGGCTGTAGCGGTGCGGCTGGAAGGCCAGCACGATGCGCCGCCCCGGAAAGGCGCCGCGCGCCGCCTCGAGCGTGGCGGCCACCTCCACCGGGTGGTGGCCGTAGTCCTCGATCACGGTGAAGCGGCCGCCGCCGTTGGCCGGGCGCACCGGCAGCTCGCCATACGACTGGAAGCGCCGGCCCACGCCGCGGAACTCGGCCAGCGCCTTCTGGACGGCGGCATCGGGCACGTTCAGCTCCACCGCCACGGCGATGGCCGACAGCGCGTTGAGCACGTTGTGGTGACCGGCCAGATTGAGCTTGATGTCCAGGTCGGGCAGCGTGACGCCGTTGCGCCGCTGGGCGGTAAAGTGCATCTGCGGCCCCACGGCGCGGATGTTGATGGCGCGCACCTGGGCTTCTTCGCTGACGCCATAGCTGGTGACCGGGCACTGCACCTCGGGCACGATCTCGCGCACCGCCGGATCGTCCACGCACAGGATGGCCGTGCCGTAGAAGGGCATGCGGTGCAGGAAGTCGACGAAGGCGCCCTTGAGCTTGCCGAAGTCGTGGCCGTAGGTCTCCATGTGGTCGGCGTCGATGTTGGTCACCACCGACATCACCGGCATCAGGTTCAGGAAGGACGCGTCGGACTCGTCGGCCTCGACCACGATGTAGTCGCCCGCGCCCAGCTTGGCGTTGGCGCCGACGCTGTTGAGGCGCCCGCCGATCACGAAGGTGGGGTCCAGGCCGCCCTCGGCGAGCACGCTGGCCACCAGGCTGGTGGTGGTGGTCTTGCCGTGGGTGCCGGCGATGGCGATGCCCTGCTTCAGGCGCATCAGCTCGGCCAGCATCATCGCGCGCGGCACGATCGGAATCTTGCGCAGGCGCGCGGCCACCACCTCCGGGTTGTCGGCACGCACGGCGGTGGAGGTGACCACCGCGTCGGCGTCCTGGATGTGCGCCGCGTCGTGGCCGATGTGCGTGCGGATGCCCAGGCCGCGCAGGCGGCGCAGCGTGGCGCTGTCGGACAGGTCGGAGCCCGAGATCTCGTAGCCCAGGTTGCACAGCACCTCGGCGATGCCGGACATGCCCGAGCCGCCGATGCCGACGAAGTGAATGTGCCTGACGGCGTGCTTCATACCTTGCTTTTCACCAATGCTTCGCAGGCGGCCACGATCTCGGCCGTCGCTTCTGTCTTTTCCACCGCCTTGGCGGCCAGCGCCTTGCGGATCAATTCGGCGCGGTTGACGCGTCCCAGCAGGTCGGCCAGCCACTGGGGCGTGAGCTCGCGCTGAGGCACCAGCCAGCCGCCGCCGGCGTCGACGATGAACTTCGCGTTCGTCGTCTGGTGGTCGTCCACCGCATGCGGGAAGGGCACATACACCGCGGCCGCGCCCACGGCGGCGATCTCGGTGACCGTGCTCGCACCGGCCCGGCAGACGATGAGGTCGGCGTCGGCGAACGCCTGGGCCGTGTCCTCGATGAAGGGGGTGAGCTCGGCGCGCACGCCGGCGGCCTGGTAGTTGGCGCGCAGTTCGTCGATCTGTTTGTCGCCGCTCTGGTGCAGCACCTGCGGGCGGTGCGACTCGGGCAACAGCGCCAGCGCCTGGGGCACCACCTCGTTGAGCGCCTTGGCGCCCAGGCTGCCGCCCACCACCAGCAGGCGCAGCGGCCCGCTGCGCTCGCCCAGGCGCTGCTCGGGCCCGGCCTGGCGGAGGAAGCCCTCGCGCAGCGGGTTGCCGACCCAGGCGGCCTTGGCCAACACATTCGGGAACGCCGTGAACACGCGGCTGGCCACCTGTGCCAGCACCCGGTTGGCCATGCCGGCCCGCGAGTTCTGCTCGTGCAGCACCAGGGGCTTGCGCAGCAACGCGCTCACCAGGCCGGCCGGAAAGCTGATGTAGCCGCCCAGGCCGATCACCACGTCAGGGCGCACCCGGCGCACCACGGCCCTGCTTTGCCAGAAGGCCTTGGCCAGCCGCAGCGGCAGGCGCGCCAGCGTGCCCAGGCCCTTGCCGCGCACACCGGAAAAATCGATGGTCTCGAAGGCGAAGCCGCGCGGGGGCACCAGCCGGCTTTCCATGCTGGCGGGCGCGCCCAGCCAGTGCACCTGCCAGCCCCGGCCGCGCAGCGCCTCGGCCACGGCCAGGCCGGGGAAGATATGCCCCCCGGTGCCGCCGGCCATGACGAGCGCCGTCCTCATGGCCGGCCCCCCCGCATCAGCGGCGCTGGCGCGCCGCGCACCGCTGCGCGCTGCTGGTCCGTGTTTTGGTGAAACAGGACTCTCATGGACGGCCTCCGCGCATGAGAGTCCTGTTTTCAAAGTCAATCCGCAGCACCACCGCAATCGCCACCATGTTCATCAAAATGGCCGAGCCCCCGTAGCTCATGAGCGGCAGCGTCAGGCCCTTGGTGGGCAGCGCGCCCAGGTTCACCCCCATGTTGATGAAGGCCTGGAACCCCATCCACATGGCCACGCCCTGCGCCACCAGCCCGGCGAACAGGCGGTCCATCGCCACGGCCTGGCGGCCGATGTGGATGATGCGGCGGGTGAGCCAGAAGAAGGCGACGATCACCGCCAGGATGCCGATGAAGCCGAACTCCTCGCCGATCACGGCCAGCAGGAAGTCGGTGTGCGCCTCGGGCAGCCAGTGCAGCTTCTCGACGCTGCCGCCCAGGCCGACGCCGAAGAACTCGCCGCGGCCGATCGCGATCAGCGCGTGCGACAGCTGGTAGCCCTTGCCCAGCGCGTGCTTCTCGTCCCAGGGATCGAGGTAGGCGAAGATGCGCTCGCGCCGCCACTCGGACATCGCGATCATCATCACGAAGGCGAACACCAGCACCGCGGCGATCAGGAAGAACATGCGGGCATTGACCCCGCCCAGGAACAGGATGCCCATCGCGATGATGGCGATCACCATGAAGGCGCCCATGTCCGGCTCGGCCAGCAGCAGCATGCCCACCACCGCCACCGCCACCGCCATGGGCAGCACGGCGCGGAAGAACCGCTCCTTGACCTCCATCTTGCGCACCATGTAGTTGGACGCGTAGAGCACCACCGCCAGCTTGGCCATCTCCGAGGGCTGGAAGCTCATGAAACCCAGCGAGATCCAGCGGCGCGCGCCGTTGACCACCGAGCCGATGCCGGGCACCAGCACCAGCATCAGCGTGACCAGCGAACCCACGAACAGCCAGGGGGCATAGCGCTCCCACACCGCCACCGGCACCTGGAAGGCCAGCAGCGCCGCCACGAAGGCCAGCGCCAGGCTCACGATGTGGCGCCCGAAAAAGTGCATCTGGCCGTAGCGGGCAAAGCGCGGGTTGTCCGGCATCGCGATGGAGGCCGAATACACCATGACCAGCCCGAACAGCAGCAGACCGACCACCACCCAAACGAGGGTCTGGTCGAACACTTGCGCGCGCGGCGCGGCGGCGGTGCCGTTGTAGCCGCTCACGCGCACCGGCAGCTGCATCGCCACGCCCTCGGACGATCCGGCAACCAGGCGGGCCACGAAGGCGGGCATCTTCATGATGCGGCCTCCAGCGAGACGCCGGCTTCGTCGGCGAGGTGGCGCACGGCGGCGACGAACACCTGCGCGCGGTGGCCATAGTCCTTGAACATGTCGAAACTGGCGCAGGCCGGCGACATCAGCACCGCATCGCCGGCATGGGCGCGCTCGGTGGCCAGTTGCACCGCCTGCTCCATCGAGGCGGCGTCGAGCAGGGTGACGCCCGCCGGCTCCAGCGCGGCGCGGATGACGGGGGCGTCGCGGCCGATCAGCACAGCGCAACGCGCATGCCGTGCCACCGGCGCCGCCAGGGGGGAGAAGTCCTGGCCTTTGCCCTCGCCACCCAGAATGACGACCAGCTTGCGTTCGGCACCCAGGCCCAGCAGGGCGGCCACGGTGGCGCCGACGTTGGTGCCCTTGCTGTCGTCGAAATATTCGACGCCGTTGACGCTGCCCACCGACTCCACCCGGTGCGGCTCGCCCCGGTAGTCGCGCAGGCCATACAGCATGGGGCCAAGGGCGCAGCAGCAGGCGGTGGCCAGCGCCAGGGCCGACAGCGCATTGACCGCGTTGTGCCGGCCGCGGATGCGCAGCGCGTCGGCGGGCATCAGGCGCTGGAAGTGCAGCTCCTGCACTTCGCCGCGGCGCAGCTTCTGGGTTTCGTCGGCTTCCATGGCACGCACCAGCCAGGCCATGCCGTTGACCACCTCGATGCCGAAGTCACCGGGGCGATCAGGGATGTCGCCGCCGAAGGTGAGGCAGGCGCGCTGCTCGGTGCGCCCGCCCTTGAGGCGCACCGCGGCCGGCCGCATGGCCATGACCAGCGGGTCTTCCCGATTGAGCACCATCAGACCGGTGGCGCCGAAGATCCGGGCCTTGGCCGCGGCGTAGGCCTGCATGCCGCCGTGCCAGTCGAGGTGGTCTTGCGTGACGTTGAGCACCGTGGCGGCAGTGGGCTCGAAGCCTTCCACGCCGTCGAGCTGAAAGCTCGACAACTCGAGCACCCAGACCTGCGGCAGGGCCTGCGCGTCGGTCTTGGCGGTCAAGGTGTCCAGCAACGAAGGGCCGATGTTGCCGGCCACGGCCACCGTGCGGCCGGCGCGCTCGACCAGCTGGCCGGTCAGCGCGGTGACGGTGGTCTTGCCGTTGGTGCCGGTGATGGCCAGGACCGCGGGCGCATAGCCCTGGCTCGCCTTGAGCGCGGCCAGGCCCTGCATGAACAGGTCGAGCTCGCCGCCCATGCGCAGCCCGCGCGCCTGCGCGGCCTGCGCCACCGGCGCCACCTGCGCGGGCGACAGGCCCGGGCTGCGGAACACGGCCTGCACGCCGTCCAGCAGACCCTCGTTGAACTCACCGGCGATAAACCGCGCCTGCGGCACCTGCTCGCGCAGCTGCGGCAGGTGCGGCGGCGCCGCGCGGGTGTCGGCCACGGTCACCTGTGCCCCGCCGCGCGCGCACCACCGTGCCATCGCCAGGCCGGAGATACCCAGGCCGAGGACGAGGACGTGCTGATCGGTGTGCAAGGTGTCGGTCACCGCAATTTCAGGCTGGACAGCCCGACCAGGCACAGCAGCATGGTGATGATCCAGAAACGCACGACCACCTGCGTTTCCTTCCAGCCGCTCTTTTCGAAATGGTGGTGCAGCGGCGCCATCTTGAGGATGCGCCGCCCTTCGCCGAATCGCTTCTTGGTGTACTTGAAGTACATCACCTGCACCATCACGGACAGGGCCTCGACCACGAAGATGCCGCCCATGATGGCCAGCACGATCTCCTGGCGCACGATCACGGCGATGGTGCCCAGCGCGCCGCCCAGCGCCAGCGCGCCGACGTCGCCCATGAACACCTGGGCCGGGTAGGCGTTGAACCAGAGAAAGGCCAGGCCCGCGCCGGCCATGGCGGCGCAAAAGATCATCAGCTCGCCGGCGCCCGGGATGAAGGGAAACAGCAGGTAGCGCGAATACACGGAGCTGCCGGTGACATAGGCGAACACGCCCAGGGCGGAGCCCACCATCACCACCGGCATGATGGCCAGGCCGTCCAGGCCGTCGGTGAGGTTGACCGCGTTGCTGGCGCCCACGATCACCAGGTAGGACAGGATCACGAACCCGAACACGCCCAGGGGGTAGGTGATCTCCTTGAAGAAGGGCACCAGCAGGCCGGCCTTGGGCGGCAGGTTCACGTCGAAGCCCGAACGCACCCAGGTGACCACGAGCTGGATCACCTTCCAGTTGGACGACTCCGAGATGCTGAACACCAGGTAGAGCGCCGCCAGCAGGCCGATCAGCGATTGCCACATGTACTTCTCGCGCGAGCGCATGCCCTCGGGATCCTTGTGCACCACCTTGCGCCAGTCGTCGGCCCAGCCGATGGCGCCGAAGCCCAGCGTGACCATCAGCACGATCCAGACGAAGCGGTTGGACAGGTCGAACCACAGCAGGGTGGACACCGCGATAGCCAGCAGGATCAGCACCCCGCCCATGGTGGGCGTGCCGCTCTTGACCAGGTGAGACTCCATGCCATAGCCGCGCACCGGCTGGCCGATCTTGAGCGCGGTCAGGCGGCGGATCACCATCGGGCCGGCGGCGATGCCGATCACCAGGGCCGTCATGGCGGCCATGACGGCGCGGAAGGTGATGTACTGGAACACCCGCAGAAAGCCGAACTCCGGCGAGAGCGTTTGCAGCCAGATGGCGAGGCTCAGCAGCATCGGGCCCCTCCCTTTTCTTGTTGTTGTTGTGGCGGGGTCGCGGTGGCCGCTGTGATGGCCTCGACCACCCGCTCCATCTTCATGAAGCGCGAGCCCTTGACCAGCACGCTGGCCACCTCAGGCAGGCGCGCGAGCACCGCGGCATTGAGCGCGTCGATGGTGTCGAAATGGGCGCCGCCCATGGCGCGGGCCTGCTCGCCCAGCGTCAGCAGCGCGGGGATGCCGCGCTCGCGGGCGTAGGCACCGACCTCGGCGTGGAATTGCGGGCCCTGCTGGCCGACCTCGCCCATGTCGCCCAGCACCAGCAGCCGCGGGCCGGGCAACTCGGCC
>JAZKDA010000164.1:0-908 GCA_040387815.1 Pseudomonadota bacterium
CGGATTAAAGCGCGTTCACCAAATACTTCGCCTTCGTGAAGGGAGAGTAGCAGTTTTTCGTTACCGCTGTCGTCGGTGGAGGACACGTTCACTTGACCTGTTTATACGCAATAAGAGAAGAGAGTGTGTCAATAAAGTGTATTATGGAAAAGTACATGCGCAAACAACAAACATCAAAAACAACGTTGAATGAAATAGCAGACGTACCTTTGTAGAGCACATAGAACTGGTCGCCAATGTCTCCCTGCTTGATGATGTACTGGCCGTCGTCGTACGACTGCTTGGTCAGCGAGCGCGCCAGCTGGTTCAGCTTCTGCACGCCAATCGTTTCGAACAGCGCGATCTTGGAGAGGAACTGCGACAGTTGCACGTTCTGATTGGACGACGACGTCACCATTGCCTGGCGGAAGAATACACGGTCCAGCGTCCATAGAGTACAGGGCTCAATTGCGCGGATAGTGGCGGCGCGGGGAGCATTGTACATGAGTGCGAGGTCTCCGAATGGCTGAGGCGCTTCGCAGGTGGCGATGGTGAAGGCGGCGCCCAGGCGCCTTGCCAGCGCGTGGGCCGCATCCCGTTGGTGGCGATGCAGGTGGGCCGCGTCCAGGATCACCGGGTAGCCAGCGCGCAGCGCGAAGGCCGCGCGCGAGAGCAGGCGGGCATAGGTGCGGCGGCCGGCGGCGGCGGTGTAGATGTCCAGGCCCGCGTCGCGTGAGTTGTCCAGCATGCCGATGCCGAACAGGCGCTTGCGCTCGACGTCAGCCCGCAGGCGGATCGCACCTTGCTGTTCCAGCAGGCGCTGCGACACATGGGTCTTGCCAGAGCCGGGCAGGCCGTGCATGACAGTCAGGCGCGGCGCATCGGACTGCATCCATTCGCGGGCCGCCAGGGCATAGCGGGCCGCTGCC
>JAZKDA010000164.1:918-8110 GCA_040387815.1 Pseudomonadota bacterium
GGTGCGTCGGCCCGCAGCAGCGCCACCTGGGCCCGCACCAGGGCCCGGTACGCCGCCGCGAAGCGCAGCACACCCAGCGCGCCGTGGTCGCCCGTGTGGTCCAGCCAGCGATTGAGCAGACGCCAGGCGAAGTCGGGCCGGCCGCGGGCGGCCAGGTCCATCACGGGGAAGGCGATGTCGTCGGCCACGTCGATCCAGCGCAGGGCCGGGTTGAACTCGATGCCATCGAAGGCTGCCGGTGCGCCATCGATCCACAGCAGGTTATCCAGGTGCAGGTCGCCATGGCATTCGCGGATGCGGCGTGCCGCCAGGCGTGCGGCCCAGCAGGGGGCCAGGCGATGCGATTCGCGCAGCAGCCAGGCCTGCAGCGCGTTCTGGTCCACCGGCTGCAGCGCCGCACTGGCGCCTTCCAAGGCAGCCAGCGCGGCCGCGCGGCGGCGGTCGCCGGTGCCCAGGCCCTGCGTGGCGTCGGCCACGCTGGCGGCTTCGTGGAAGGCGGCCAGCAGGTCGGCCATGGCGTCGACTTCCGCGGGCGCCAGGCGCTGCTGTGCGAGCCGCTCGCCGAACAGGGCGCCGTCATCGAAGCGGCGCATGCGCACCGCCCAGTCGAGCACCGGCCCGTCGCCGCCGATGCGAGGGTCTTGCGGCGTGCCATGCACGGACACCACACCCAGGTACAGGCCGGGCGCGAGCCGGGCGTTGATGCGAACCTCTTCCTCGCAGCAATGGCGCCGTGCCTCGGGCGTGCTGTAGTCGAGAAAGGGCATGCGCAGCGGCTTCTTGAGCTTGAACGCTTCGCGCTCGCCCAACAGCACCCAGGAGATATGCGTCTCGACCAGGCGCGCGCCCAGACGCGCGGCGAGCCGCCGCGGCATCTCCGTGCCATCGTCACTGGCGTCGTACGGCATCGGCGGCGGGGATGGGTCCGGGTTCATGGCTTAACGGTCCATCATCATGGCGGCGGGGTGCTCGGCGCGCGTTGATCGATCTCAATGGTGAGCGCATATCTGCGATGCTGCGTCATTGACCTCACTCAACAGCGTCGTGCCCCGGTGGCGCGACAATTAAGTCTATGGCCTCCGAACCCAACGTCCCCGGCCCCACGGCCCTCGATCTGCCGCTCAAGCTCTGGATCGCCCGCATGGCGCACGGCGTGTCGCCGGCCTCGCTGGCCCAGGCGCAGGCCGACTGGCTGGTGCATCTGGGCGTGTCGCCGGCCAAGCAGGCCGAGCTGGCCGCCAGCGCGATGCGCAAGGTGGGCACGTTCCTGCAGGCCCAATCAGCCGCGATGCTGGCCGCGGGCGCCGGCGTGACGCCGGATGCGCCCAAGGACAAGCGCTTTGCCCGGCCCGGTTGGGAGCAATTGCCTTTCAGCGCCATTGCCCAGGCCTTCGGCGCCGCCGACCAATGGTGGGCCGAGGCCACGCGCGGTGTGCGCGGCGTCTCCAGCCACCATGAGGACATCACCTCCTTCATGGCGCGGCAGTGGCTGGACATGCTCTCGCCCTCGAACTTCCTGCCCACCAACCCGGAGTTGCTCAAGGAGACGGCACGCACCGCCGGCGGCAACCTGTACAGCGGCGCTGTCAACTGGTGGCGCGACTTCCTGGAGGTGCAGCGCGGCGGCGACGCCCGCGGCCTGGAAGACTTTCGCCCCGGTGAGGCGGTGGCGTTGACGCCCGGCAAGGTGGTGATGCGCAACCGGCTGGTCGAGTTGATCCAGTACGAGCCGGCCACGCCGGTGGTCGACAAGGAGCCGGTGCTCATCATCCCGTCGTGGATCATGAAGTTCTACATCCTGGACCTCACGCCGCAGGACTCGCTGGTGCGCTACCTTGTGGAGCAGGGGCACACGGTGTTCATCGTGTCCTGGCGCAATCCGGGCAGCGAAGACGCCGCGCTGGGCCTGGACGACTACCTGCAGCACGGTGTGTTCGAGGCGCTCGAAGCGGTGCAACAGGCCTTGCCCGGCGCCCAGGTGCATGCCATGGGCTACTGCCTGGGCGGCACGCTGCTGGCGATCGCCGCGGCGCTGATGGGCGC
The DNA here is from genome assembly GCA_040387815.1 of Pseudomonadota bacterium. Lineage (GTDB taxonomy): Bacteria > Pseudomonadota > Gammaproteobacteria > Burkholderiales > Burkholderiaceae_C > Ramlibacter. The sequence continues at coordinate 2,962 of JAZKDA010000164.1, forward strand.
ACGCCGCCAGCACCACCTGCGCACCCTCAGCCTGCTGGCCGCGCAGGTGGATTTCGAAGCGCCGGGCGAGCTGGGCCTGTTCATCGACGAGAGCCAGATCGCCTTTCTGGAGGACGTGATGGCCGAGCACGGCTACCTCGACGGCCGCCAGATGGCGGGCGCCTTCCAGTTGATCAACTCGAAAGATCTGGTGTGGTCCAAGCTGGTCCACGAGTACCTGATGGGCGCCCACACGCCCATGACCGCCCTGCGCGCCTGGAACGCGGACGCCACCCGCATGCCGGCGCGCATGCACAGCGAATACCTGCGCCGCCTGTACCTGAACAACGACCTGGCCGAGGGCCGCTACCGCGCCTTCGGCGAAGTGGTGAACCTGCACGACATCCGCACCCCCATGTTCCTGTTGGCCACCGAGCGCGACCACGTCTCGCCCTGGCAGTCGGTGTACAAGCTGCTGCGGCTGGCAAGCGCGCCCGCCACATTCGTGCTGTGCTCGGGCGGACACAACGTGGGCATCGTGAACCCGCCCGATGGCCCCGCCGCCAGCGCACAGGCCAGCTATCGGGTGGCGCGCTTTCGGCCCCGCGCGGCGCCGGCCGATCCGCAGCCGGCAATGCAGGTCATACCGGCCGAGCCCGGTTCGTGGTGGCCGGTGTGGCAGCAGTGGCTCCACAAGCATTCCAGCGGGCTGGTGGATGCGCCCATGCCTGCGGGCCTCAAGGTCGGCGGAAAGCCGCTGGAGGCGCCGGGCGAGTTCGTGCACCAGCGCTAGCGGCGCCTTCATCCTGTCCGTAGGGCGCCAGCGCCCGGCACGGGCCCAACACGGTCATGGCCACGACGGCATGCGCCAGCTCCAGCCTGTCGCCACGACGCCACCGGGTGACGTGCGGCGAGGATGCCCCGCGCGGCGCGGGGGCGGCCGCTGGCCGTGGGGGCGCCGGCTCGCGCCGGCCCCAATCGGTGCTGACGGGCTCGGGGTGCGCGTAGGCCGCTTCGTCGACCACCTCCATGGCGGGGGCGGCGGGCATGTCGACCGGCGCGGCCTGGGCAGGCTGCAGCTCTTCGGGCGTCGCCACCCGCGCGCTGGGCCGAGCCTTGTTGCGCGCCGACTTGCGCAGGTGGAACACGAACGCCGCCAGGACCGCAAGGATCCAGACAATGAACTCGATGCTTTCCACCGTGCGCCTCAGTCTTTGCGGTCGTGCGGCGGCGATGGGTGCTCACCGCCGCCGGCGATGCCGGTGCGCATGTCGGTGTCGGCCTGCAGGTTCTTCATGCGGTAGTAGTCCATGATGCCCAGGTTGCCGCTGCGAAACGCCTCGGCCATGGCGCGCGGCACCTCGGCTTCGGCCTCGACCACGCGGGCGCGCATCTCCTGCTCCATGGCCACCGCCATCGCCCGGCGTTCCTCGGCCTTGGCCTGCGCGATCTGCTTGTCGGCGTTGGCCTGGTCGATCTGCAGCTTGGCGCCGATGTTGGCGCCGACGTCGACGTCGGCGATGTCGATCGACAGGATCTCGTAGGCCGTGCCGGCGTCGAGCCCCTTGCTCAGGATGTGCTTGGAGATGTGGTCGGGGTTCTCAAGCACGCTCTTGTGGTTGGCCGCCGAGCCGATGGTGCTGACCATGCCTTCGCCGACCCGCGCGATGATGGTGGCCTCGCCGGCGCCGCCCACCAGGCGGTCGATGTTGGTGCGCACCGTCACGCGCGACACCACGATCAACTGGATGCCGTCCTTGGCCACCGCCGCGATGCGCGGTGTCTCGATCACCTTGGGCAGCACCGACATCTGCACGGCTTCGAGCACGTCGCGCCCGGCCAGGTCGATGGCCGCCGCGCGCTTGAAGGGCAGGGGGATGCTGGCCTTGTCGGCCGAGATCATCGCGTTGACCACCCGCACCACATTGCCGCCGGCCAGGAAGTGGGCCTCGAGGTCGTTGATGTTGACATCGAGTCCGGCCTTGACCGCGCTGATGCGGGCGGTGACGATGGTGTGCGGCGGCACCCGGCGCAGCCGCATCGCCACCAGCGTCATCAGCCCCACATAGGCGCCCGAGGCCCAGGCCGCGATCCACAAGCGCACCGGGATCATGTACAGCACCGTGGCGACCACGGCCACCAGCAAAATCAGCAGGCCGAAGCCGCCAATCAATCCGCCTTCGTTCATCTTCCGCTCCTCGTTGTTGTCGATTCTGTCTCGATGGGGTGCACCACGATGCGGTTGCCGTCCACCCGTGTCACCTCAATCGGCGTGCCGGCCTCGACCAGCTCGCCATCGGACACCACGTCCACGCGGTGGCCATCGATCTCGGCGATGCCGGCCGGGCGCAGCACCGAATGCGCGACGCCGCGGCGTCCGAGCCAGTGTGCATCTTCCGGCGGAGCGGACGAAAAGCCTTGCCCGGCGGTCAACTCGGTCTGCAGCACCAGCTTGCGCCCGCCTGGCAGGCGCGTGATGAATCGAAGCAGCACCAGGCTCAGGGCCAGTGCGACCAGCAGCGCCAGCACCAGCCGCCCGGCGACCATGACCAGCAGTGTGCTGGTGTTGCCCGCGCCCGTCATGGCCATCACCAGCCCGCCGACCACGGCCGCAATGCCCAACGCGCCCGCGAGGCCGAAGCCGGGGATGACGAAGATCTCGATGGCCAGCAGCACAATCCCGGCCAGCACCAGCGCGGCGTCTTCCATGCCCGCCAGATTGGCCAGCCAATGCCCCCACAGCACCAGACCGAGGCTGGCCATGCCCACCAGGCCCGGCAGTTGCAAGCCGGGCGTGCGCATCTCCACGACGATGCCCACCAGGGCCATGGTGACCAGCAGCGAACTCACCAGCGGATGGGTGAGCACGCGCACCAGGTTCTCGGCCGCGCCGGGCTCGATGCGGCGCAGCTGCGCGCCTTCCAGGCCGGCTTGCCGCAGGGCGTCGTCCAGGGTGTCGGCGCGATAGTCGGCCACCTTGGCCCGCAGCGCTTCCTCGGTCGTGAGCGTGAGCAGCTTGCCCTTGGCGATCAGGCCGGGAATCTCCACATCGGCGTCGACCATGGCCTCGGCCACCAGCGGCGGGCGGCCGCGCGCCTCGGCCGTGGCGCGAAACTCCTTGCGCACGTAGGAGACGGTTTTTTCCTCCACCGGCAGCGCACCGCCGCCCGCCCCACTCACCTGCACCGGCGTGGCGGCGCCCAGGGTGCCGCCCGGGGCCATGATGATCGTGTGGGTTGCCAGCGCAATCAAGGCGCCGGCCGAAATGGCGCGCTTGTTGACGAAGGCGATGGTGCGCAGCTTGGTGTTCAACAGCGCGTCCCGGATCTGGATCGCACCGTCGACCCGTCCGCCCAGCGTGTTGATGTCCAGCACCACGGCCGCGGCGCCAGCACGGGTGGCCTCATTGAGCACGCGTTGCAGGTAGGTCGCCTGTCCCAGGTCCACCATGCCGTCGATGGTGGCGACGTACACCACACGTGGCGCGGCCGATTGAGCGGGCGCATGGCGCGCCGTCGCCAGCAAGGCCAAGCCGGCCACAAGCAGCAGGAACCAGAAAGTCAGGCGAAGGCGCATGCCGGGAGTGTAGGCACAGCCGGGCCACAATGCGAACGTTTGCCCCCATGACGTTGGCCACCCTTGAACCTCAAGCACCTCGAACACTTCCTGAGAGTTGCGCAGCTCGGAAGCATCTCGCGCGCCGGTGATCGACTGAACCTGTCCCAATCCATGCTCAGCAAGGAGCTGCGGGCCCTGGAGAAAAAGATGGGTGTGAAGCTGCTGGTACGTCACGCGCGTGGCATGGGCCTCACGCCAGCGGGCGAGGCGCTGAAAAATCGCGCCGAGTCGATCCTGAGCCAGATCGACGCGCTTTCCGACGAGGTTCGCCAGGCTGATGAACCGGTAGGCCATGTGAGCCTGGGTATGCCGGCCACCATGAGCCACGCGGTCACTGGCCCGCTGCTGCACGCTTTTCTCACCCGCTACCCGAGTGTGAAGTTGCGCGTGACCGAAGGCTCCGGCGGCGAACTTCGCGCGCGGCTGCTGGCCCGCGATCTCGACCTGGCGTTGATTTCGGCGCCGGTCGCTGAGCCACATCTGATCGTTCGCCCGGTATTGGTCGAGCCTTGCGTGCTGGTGATTCCGCCCGGTTCCCGTCTTGCCAGTCGCAAAACCGTCAGCCCGTCCGACCTGGCGGGCTTCCCGATGGCGGTGCCATCTTCGCCCAACTACACCCGGGCCCTGATCGACGAGATCTTCGAGAAAAGCGGGCTTTCTCCAAACATCGCGCTGGAGACGGACGACTCGGCGCTGATGATTGAGTTCGTCGGTGGCGGCTTGGGCTACGCCATCCTGCCGGCCAGTGCCATGGCGCCGCCCTGGCCCGGCCTGTTGGGTATCCGTCATGTGCCTATCAAGGGCGTGACGCTGACCCGCCTGATGGCGGCGCCCGCCGGCGTGGCCATGTCGCTGGCGACGCAGCGCCTGAGCCAGACGATTTGCGCACTGATCCGCCAGAAGGTGCAAGACAAAACCTTGCTGGGTGACTACGTCGGCCCATGAGGGACGGCGGCGAGACTGTACTTTTTTGTCATATCTCGCATTCCTGCGCGAGCGTTTACACGCTATTGCCCGCTCTCTAGACTTCCCATGACATCGCGATGCCCGCTGGCAGGGACATCGACTGACAACAAGTGCTGGAGACAATTTCATGAGTTTGCATGACGCGGGGGAGTTTTCCCTGCTGCCACTGAGCGTTGACGATCGGCTTCGCGACAGCCCGACCGAGGATTTCATCGCGCTCATGCGGCGCTTGTTTCCGGTTGAGCGCGAAATGGACGCCATCCTCACGCGCAAGCTGCGGCGTCGCGCCAGCGGGCCGCAGGAGGGTGTGTCGCTGGACCGCATGTCCGACTGGCTCGGCGCGTTTCTGCGCCATGAACTTGGTGGCCAGGCCTTCGAGATCTCCGACCAGCGTTGGTTCGCCGGGGGCGCTTCCAAGATCCAGATGGGGTTCAGCCTCACGCGCGGCGGCGGCGAGAAGGAGCGGCTGGTCGTTCGCATGGAGCCGGCCGAGTCGCTCAACTCCACCAGCCGTGCGCGGGAGTTCGAGTTGGTGCAGGCCTTCGAGGGCATCGTGCCGGTGCCCCGTCCTTACTGGGTCGATGCC
>JAZKDA010000164.1:8120-12586 GCA_040387815.1 Pseudomonadota bacterium
TTCTTTCCCGAGCCGGCGCTGATCTATGCCTTCGCCGATGGCGTGACCAAGCCGCCTCGCACCAGTTCCGGATCGCTCTCGGGCATCGGTACGCAGTTTTCCGCCGAGTTGCGCGCCAAGTTGGCGCCGCAGTTCGTGCGTCATCTGGCTGCCATCCACAGCCTGGACGTCAGCCGTCATGCATTCGCCGCCTTCGACCGGCCGGCGGCAGGCACCACCGAGAGCGCGCTGCAACAGCTGCAGCGTGCCCGCCGGGTGTGGGAAGAAGACCGCACGATCGACATCCCCTTGATGGAAGTGGCCGCCAACTGGCTGGAGCGTCACCTGCCCGTGCTCGACCGGATCAGTGTGGTGCACGGTGACTACCGCTCGGGCAACTTCCTGTTCGATCTCGGCACGTCGCGGATCACCAGCGTGCTCGACTGGGAGCGTGGCTACCTGGGCGACCGGCACCGCGATCTGGCCTGGACCGCCAGCCGGGTGTTCGGCAGTCTGGCCGAAGACGGCAAGACATTCCTGGCCAGCGGCCTGGTCGAGGAAGACGCGTTCTTCGCGCAGTACGAGAAGGACAGCGGATTGTCGGTAGACCCGCAGCGGCTGCGGTTTTACACCCTGTTCAACGCCTACCAGGTCGCCGTCGCTGCCCTGGGCACCAGTGCACGTGTCGTGAAACTGGCCAAGTCGCATCAGGACATCCTGCTGGCCGCCACCGAGCCTGTGGGTTGGGGCGCTGCGGAGATGCTGCGGCGCGCTTTGGAGGAAACGCTGTGAACAACGCACCGCAACCATTTGACAACGTCGTGCGCGCCAGCCTGCGTGCGCTGCAGGGTGTTGTCGCGCCCGCCCTCGACCGCGACAACCCTTTGGCCCAGGAGCAGCTGGCCCTGGTCTGTCGTTTCCTGGGCTTTGTGGCCCAGCGTGCGCCCTTGGCGATGGCGCGCCAGTGGCTCGAGCTGCATCTGGCCCACGCCATGGCGCAGGAGCTGCTGCAGGCGATCCCCGGCGCGCCGCAAACAGTGCGCGAGCACGCGTTGGCTGCCTGCGACCGGGCCCGTACGCTGCTGGATGCCTCCGTGCCGGACACCGATCGCCTCGTCGCCGAGACCGCGAGCCTCAACGCCAGCATCAGCGCGTGGGTGCGCAGCTCGCGCGCGTTCGATCCATCCCCCCGCGCGCAGCTCGAAGCCATCGTGCTGCGCCATTCACAGCGCGTGACGCAACTGCATCGCGCCTGGTTCTCCCCCCTGGGCCTCGACCCCGAAGCCGCCGGTGTTCCCTCGCTGGAATCACTTCTGGCCGCCCGTGCTCAGGCCTGAACGCGCCACCTTGGCTTGTATTTGCTCATGAAAGATTCGAACATGACGACATCCCGCAGGACTGTTCTTGCCGCCGGCGCCTCCTTGGCCGCGGCCTCCATCGGCATGCCGCGCTGGGCCGGTGCCCAGGCGCCGCAGCGGCCCGTGAAGATCATCATCGGCTTTGCCGCGGGCGGCGGAACGGATGCCCTGGCGCGGGCCCTGGCCGACGCGCTCAAGCCGCACTTTCCCGCCGGCGTGGTCGTGGACAACCGCACTGGCGCCTCGGGACGGCTGGCGGTGCAGGCGGTCAAGGGCGCCGAGCCCGACGGCACGACGCTGCTGTTCACGCCGGACTTTTGCCTGACCGTCTACCCGCACACCTTCTCCCGCCTGGGCTATGACCCGGTGGCCGATCTGGCGCCGGTGGCCCTGGCGGCCAAGTCGGGCTATGTGCTGTCGGCCGGCCCGATGGTGCCGGCGACCGTGAAGGACGCCAAAGACTATCTGGCCCTGGCCAGGAGCAACCCGGGCATGGCTTCGTACGGCTCGTCGGGCGCTGGCACCACGCTGCATTTCGCCGGCGCCATGCTCGAGCATGCATCGGGCGTGAAGCTCACCCACGTCCCGTACAAGGGCGGCGCGCTGTCGCTGCAAGACCTGATGGGCGGCCAGATTCCGGTGAGCATCAACGCTGTGGGCGAAGTGCTGCCCCACCTGTCGGGTGGACGCCTGCGCGCACTGGCCACCTTCGGCGACAAGCGCAACCCGTTCATGCCCAATGCGCCCACCATGGTCGAATCCGGCTTCAAGGATGTGGTGTCGGAGGCCTGGCTCGGCTTCTTCCTGCCGCCGCGTACGCCCGCCGACATCGTTGCCCGCACGGCGGTGGCCATCAACCAGGTCACTTCCACGCAGGAGTTGCGCGAGCGTTTCGCCAGGTTCGGCATGGAACCCCAAACTGGCAACCCGCGTGAACTTGCGGCGCTGATCGCCACCGACACCAGACGTTGGGAGCCGGTGATCAAGTCCATCGGCTTTCGCGCCGAGGAATAAGCCGATTTCATCCACCCCTCGAGAAGCACCAACGCCATGATCGTCGACGCTGACGCCGACTTCCACGAGCGCGACCCCTCGGATCGCACCTGGACGGAAACCACCTTTCTTCCCTTCTTCATTCCCGAACCGGGGATCTTCGGCAACCTGTACGTGCTGGCACGGCCCAACCTGGGCGTGGCGCTGTCTTCGGTGCTGGTCAGCGAGGGGCTGTGCCTGCAGCCCTACGAAGTCGACTACACCGACGCGCAGATGCACCTGCCCTGTCCGAAGAACTTTCGCAAGTACACGCTGGAAAACGGCCTGAGCGTGGAAGCCACAGACGGCCCCAAGGCCTACAAGTTCTCCTATCGCAGCGGGGTGGGCAGCTGCAACTTCGACCTGGAGTTCAAGGCGCTGCACCAGCCCTTCGATCCGCACGATCCGAACGAGAACCCGCTGCTGGCGCAGGCCACTGTCGACCCGCGGATGGGCACGGCCTGGATGAACGGCCACTTCGAAGCCAAGGGCCATGTCACGGGCAGCCTCACGCTGCGCGGCAAGGAGTACAAGGTCGACTGCTATGAAGGCATGGACCACAGCTGGGGTCCGCGCGGCGAGCTGGGCACCCGTTCGGTCTCGTGGGTGTCGGTCAACTTCGGCCCGGCGCTGGCCATGCATCTGGCAGTGCCGCTGGACATCAACAATGGCGAGGTGAGCTACGACAAGATCCGCTTCGGTTTCGCGGTGCAAGACGGGCAGGTGTATGCCATCACCGAGGCGCGGATCGAGGCCCAGCGCGCGCAGATGCTGCCCACGGGCATCCGCATTCTGGCCACGGACGTGCGCGGCAGGAGCTACGAGATCCACGGTACGGCCGTGGCCGGCCACCCCTGGTACTCCTTCAACCCCTGCCACGTGAGCTACCAGTCGGTGATGCGATACCGCTGGGAGAACCTCACCGGCTATGGTGAGGTCGGCGATATTTTTGGCCTGGAGTATCTGGGTCAGAAGATGTCACGGGCGGGCCAGCGTCAGGCCCGTTGAGGCGGCAGCGGCCCGTGCGCTAGCGATTCTTTCCCGCCTGTCTGGCGGCCTGCGCTACGGTGTATCGCCGGATGGCGCTGAGGCTGCGGTTTCGGCCGTGGGGCTTGCGGACCTTTGCAGTCCGGTCGAACCAAAGGCGCTGGCGACGTCATCGTCCGAGCCGCCGCCGCCACAGGCCGACAGGCCCGCCGCGAGCGTCAGCATGAGCGTTGCGAATATGGCGGAACGCAGGAGGCCCGCACCGTCGTTTGACTTCCCTGAGCGTGTGCTTTTCTTCATGATGGGCCTCCTTGGCGTTCCGGGATCGAGCCTAGGCCCGGCGCTGACTCGTCCTTGTCGGCGGGCGCCCACGCCGGTCGTAGGTAACCGGACGTGATCGATGCCACCAGATGCTGACACGCACGGCTGAGCCACATTGCCACGCTTGCGGTGCGCGAGCCCCGCTGAGGCCGGCGGGCGGCAAACGGTGTCACAATCGAGGTCGCTCCGGGGTGTACGTGCCAACGTGCTGAGATCCAGACCCGAGAACTTGATCCGGTTCATACCGGCGTAAGAAGAGCAATGCCCTGGGGCCATCGGCCTTCAGGGTGGCCTTCCTTCGGAGCACCGTGTTCCCACCGAAGGAGGCCCGATGCCCTTACCCGTTCGCAATGCATGCTATCCACGCGTGCTCTCCATCGCCGGATCCGACTCCGGCGGCGGCGCCGGCGTGCAGGCCGACCTCAAGACTTTCGCCGCGCTCGGCTGCTACGGCATGACCGCCATCACCGCGCTCACCGCCCAGAACACGCTGGGCGTGCGCGCCATCCACGCCGTGCCGCTGGCGATGCTGGCCGACCAGATCGACGCGGTGGTCGAGGACATCGGCGTCGACGCGGTCAAGATCGGCATGCTGCATTCCACGCCCACGGTGGAGGCCGTGGCCGCCGCGCTCGACCGTCACGGCCTGCGCCAGGTGGTGCTCGACCCGGTGATGGTGGCCACCAGCGGCGCGGCCTTGATCGATCCGCCGGCGGTGGAATCGTTGGTGCGCGAGCTGTTCCCGCGTGCGCTGCTGGTCACGCCCAACCTCGACGAGGCCGCCATGCT
>JAZKDA010000164.1:12596-13299 GCA_040387815.1 Pseudomonadota bacterium
CCGCGCGCGAGTTATTGGCGCGGGGCGCCCGCGCCGTGCTGCTCAAGGGCGGGCACCTGGAAGGCGACACCGTGAGCGACCTGCTGCTCACGCGCGATGCCGCGCCGCTGTGGCTGCGGTCGCCGCGCATCGCCACCGCCAACACCCACGGCACGGGCTGCACCTTGTCCAGCGCCATCGCCGCGCACATGGCCTTGGGCGCCGACCTGGCCCAGGCCGTGCGGCTGGCGCGCGATTACGTGCGCGGGGCGCTGCAAGCCGGCGCCACCGTGCGCACCGGCGCGGGTGGCGGGCCGCTCAACCACGCTTTTGCGCCGCGGCCGATGGTGCCGCGCCCGCTGCCATGAACGCCCACCACGCAACGCTCCCGGCCGCCATGCAGGCGCTGGTCGAGCGCCTGCTCGCCTTTCTCGCGCAGGATGGCTGCACCGACGCGCAATTTGACGCCCTGGCCTGCGAACTGTTCGCCTTCCAGTACGCACACGACGAGCCCTTGCGGCGCTTTTGCCAGCGGCGCGGCGTCACGCCACGGCGCGTCAATGGCTGGCGCGACATTCCGCCGGTGCCGATCAGCGCCTTCAAGGACGCCACCCTCAGTTGCATTCCCCCGCAAGACTGCGAACGCATTTTCATGACCAGCGGCACCACGCGTGGTGACGTCAAGGGCCGCAACCACCATCCGGTGATAACGGTGTGGGACCAA
>JAZKDA010000165.1:0-8308 GCA_040387815.1 Pseudomonadota bacterium
GGCCCCCGCGGCGAGCGAAAGCCAGCCTGCCGAGGTACCGGCCGCGAGCTGACGGAGACTCATGACACGCTATTCCCGCATTGCCGGCACCGGCAGCTACCTGCCGCCCCGGCGCCTGACCAACGCCGACCTGGTGGCCGAACTGGCCCAGCAAGGCATCGAGACCTCCGACGACTGGATCGTCGAGCGCACGGGCATCCGTGCCCGGCACTTCGCCGCGCCCGAGGTCACCGCCAGCGACCTGGGCTTGCAGGCCGCGCGCCACGCGCTCGAAGCCGCTGGCGTGGCCGCGTCCGAGATCGATCTGATCATCGTGGCCACGTCCACGCCCGACATGGTGTTCCCGTCCACCGCGACCATCCTGCAGCACAAGCTGGGCATCGCCGGCTGCCCGGCGTTCGACCTGCAGGCCGTGTGCAGCGGTTTCGTCTATGCGCTCACGGTGGCCGACGCGATGATCAAGACCGGCTCGGCCAACAAGGCGCTGGTGATCGGCGCCGAGGTGTTTTCGCGCATCCTCGATTTCACCGACCGCACCACCTGCGTGCTGTTCGGCGACGGCGCGGGCGCCGTGGTGCTCGAAGCGTCCGACACCCCGGGCATCCTGGCGACCGACCTGCACGCCGACGGCAAGCACGTGGGCATCCTGTGCGTGCCGGGCACGGTCAGTGGCGGCAAGGTCACCGGCGATCCGCTGCTCAAGATGGACGGCCAGGCCGTGTTCAAGCTGGCCGTTGGCGTGCTCGAAGACGCCGCCCGGGCCACGCTGGCCAAGGCCGGCCGCACCACCGACGACATCGACTGGCTGATCCCGCACCAGGCCAATATCCGCATCATGCAGAGCACGGCTCGCAAGCTGAAATTGCCCATGGACAAGGTGATCGTCACGGTCGACCAGCACGGCAACACCTCCGCCGCGTCGATCCCCCTGGCACTGGACGCTGCCGTGCGTGGCGGCAAGGTCAAGCCCGGCGACACGCTCATGCTCGAAGGCGTCGGCGGCGGCTTCACCTGGGGCGCCGTGCTGCTCGATTACTGAAGAAGAACCAGAATGAAACCCTTCGCTTTTGTGTTTCCGGGCCAAGGCTCGCAGGCTGTGGGCATGCTCGATGCCTGGGGCGACCACCCCGCCGTGCGCCAGACGCTGCTGGAGGCTTCAGACGCCCTGGGCGAGGACGTCGCCAAGCTGATCCACGAAGGGCCGAAAGAAGCCTTGGCCCTGACCACCAATACCCAGCCCGTGATGCTGGTGGCCGGCGTAGCCGCCTGGCGCGCCTGGCAAGCCGAAGGCGGCGCGCAACCGTCGGCCGTGGCCGGGCATTCGCTGGGCGAGTATTCGGCGCTGGTCGCGGCCGGCGCTTTGACGCTGGCGCAGGCCGCGCCCCTGGTGCGCTTTCGCGCCCAGGCCATGCAAGAGGCCGTGCCGGTCGGCGTCGGCGCCATGGCCGCCATCCTCGGCATGGAGGCTGCCAAGGTGGTCGAGGGCTGCGCGCAAGTGACGGCGACGTTCGGCGCCGGCTCCGCGGAGGTGGTGCAGGCGGTCAATTTCAACGATCCCGCGCAGACCGTCATCGCCGGCAGCAAGGCCGCCGTCGACAAGGCCTGTGAGGTGCTCAAAGGCCTGGGCGCCAAGCGCGCGCTGCCGCTGCCGGTGTCGGCGCCGTTTCACTCCAGCCTCATGAAGCCCGCCGCCGACCGCCTGCGCGAGCGCCTGGCCGATACGGCCATCGCCGCACCCGCGATCCCGGTGGTCAACAACATCGACGTCGCGGTCGAGTCCGACCCCGCCCGCATCCGTGATGCGCTGTACCGCCAAGCCTTCGGGCCGGTGCGCTGGGTCGAATGCGTGCGCGCGATCCAGGCCCGCGGCATCGACACGCTGGTCGAGTGCGGCCCCGGCAAGGTGCTGGCCGGCATGGCCAAGCGCATCGACGCGCAGCTGACCGGCACGGCGCTGTTCGATCCGGCCACGCTGGCTGAAGTCAAGGGCCTTCTGGCATGAGCAATACCGTTTTCGCGGGCCAGGTCGCCCTGGTCACCGGCGCCTCGCGCGGCATCGGCGCTTCCATCGCGGCGCAACTGGCGGCGCGCGGCCTCAAGGTCATTGGCACCGCCACCACCGACGCCGGCGCGCAGCGCATCACCGAGGCGCTGGCGGCGCATGAGGGCTGCCGCGGCGCCACGCTCGACGTGAACGACGCCGCTGCGGCCGAAGCCCTGGTCGAGGGCATCGTCAAAGCCCACGGCGGCCTGCAGGTGCTGGTCAACAACGCCGGCATCACGCGCGACATGCTGGCCATGCGCCTGAAGGACGAAGACTGGGACGCGGTGCTGGACACCAACCTCAAGGCGGTGTTCCGCATGAGCCGGGCCGTGATGCGCACGATGATGAAGCAGCGCTACGGCCGCATCATCAGCATCACCTCGGTGGTGGGCGCCTCGGGCAACCCGGGCCAGGCTAACTACGCGGCGGCCAAGGCCGGCGTGGCCGGCATGACGCGCGCACTGGCGCGCGAACTCGGCAGCCGCAACATCACGGTCAACTGCGTCGCGCCAGGCTTCATCGCGACCGACATGACGGCGTCTCTCGCTGAAGAACAGCGCAAGGCGCTGCTGGGGCAGATTCCGCTGGGCCAGCTGGGCCGGCCCGAAGACGTCGCCCATGCCGTGGCCTACCTGGCGTCGCCTGAGGCCGGCTACGTGACGGGGCAGGAGCTGCACGTCAACGGCGGCATGTACATGGCCTAGGGCCTGTTCACATCAATTTCAGCACAACTTCCCACGTTCATCCCACCCGGTTTTATCCGCCCGGCGCTGGCAGGCAGGGTCCGACCCCTGCGCCAGCTAAAATCGCGGATTCATTCACAACCCTTTGAGGGAACCCATGAGCGATATCGAAGCACGTGTCAAGAAGATCATCGCCGAGCAGCTCGGCGTGGAAGAGTCCCAGGTCACCAATGAAAAGGCCTTCGTGGCCGACCTCGGCGCCGACTCGCTTGACACCGTGGAACTGGTGATGGCTCTGGAAGACGAGTTCGGCATCGAGATCCCCGACGAAGACGCCGAGAAGATCACGACCGTCCAGAACGCCATCGACTACGCCGTCGCCCACCAGAAGGCCTGATCACCCGATGTCCCGCCGCCGCGTTGTCGTAACCGGTCTGGGTTGCGTGAGCCCCGTGGGGAACACGGTGGCGCAGTCCTGGGCCCAGCTCCTGGCCGGTCAGTCCGGCATCGACTTTGTCACCCAGTTCGACGCGACCGTCCTGTCGTGTCACTTCGCGGGTGAGGTCAAGGGTTTCAACATCGGGGACTACATCCCCGAAAAGGAAGCCCGGCACATGGACCGCTTCATTCACCTCGGTCTGGCGGCCGCGGCGCAGGCGGTCGCGGATTCGGGCCTGCCCACTGGCGAGGCCCTGGGCGACGAACTGGCCACGCGCATCGGCTGCAACATCGGCTCGGGCATCGGCGGTCTGCCCATGATCGAAGCCACGCACAGCGAGCTGGTCAACCGCGGTCCGCGCCGCGTATCGCCATTCTTTGTGCCGGCATCCATCATCAACATGATTTCCGGCCATGTGTCGATCAAGTTCGGCTTCAAGGGGCCGAACATCGCGGTCGTCACGGCCTGTACCACCGGCCTGCATGCGGTGGGCTTGTCCGCCCGCATGATCGAGTACGGCGACGCCGACATCATGATCGCCGGCGGTGCCGAGTCCACGGTGTCGCCGCTGGGCATCGGCGGCTTCGCCGCGGCACGCGCCCTGTCGACACGCAACGACGATCCCAAGACCGCCTCGCGGCCCTGGGACAAGGACCGCGATGGCTTCGTGCTGGGCGAGGGCGCCGGTGTGCTGGTGCTCGAGGAGTACGAACACGCCAAGGCCCGCGGCGCCAAGATCTACGCCGAGGTCGCCGGTTTCGGCATGAGCGCCGACGCCCACCACATGACCGCGCCCGATGTCGACGGCCCGCGGCGCGCCATGCTGTCGGCCCTGCGCAATGCCGGCGTCAATGCCGACGAGGTGCAGTACGTCAATGCGCACGGCACCTCCACGCCCCTTGGCGACGTGAACGAGACCAATGCGATCAAGCTGGCGCTGGGCGACCATGCCCGCAAGATCGTCGTCAACTCCACCAAGTCGATGACTGGGCACCTGCTCGGCGGCGCTGGCGGCATCGAATCGGTCTTCACCGTGCTGGCCCTGCACCACCAGAAGTCGCCGCCCACCATCAACATCTTCAACCAGGATCCCGAGTGCGACCTGGACTACTGCGCCAACACGGCCCGGGACATGAAGATCGACGTGGCCGTGAAGAACAACTTCGGTTTTGGCGGCACCAACGGCACGCTGGTGTTCAAACGCGTCTGACCGCCTCATCGTCCATGCGCAGCGCCCCCTCGGTGTCCTACCCGGTGGGGCGTTCGCGTTTTGGTGCGTGTTTGTTGGCCGGGCTTTGGCTCACCGGCCTGGCGGCAGGCCTGTCCTGGCTCGTTCCCGGTCCGGTCGACGGATGGCGTGGGGCCTTATGGGCCGGCGTCGTGGCCGGGTGCGCGGTGTGGGGCTGGCGTTGGTATCTTGGGCAAGCGCATGGTCAGCTCATCTGGGACGGTGCGGCCTGGCGCTGGCGCGGCGGCTTCGGGGCGGAGGACGCTCTTGAACCCGATCAAACGGATCAAGAGGTATCGGTTGCGGTGTCGCTCGATCTGCAGCGTGTGCTGCTGGTGCGCTGCGTCACCGCGGGCCGCCGGTGGTCGCGGTGGCTTTGGCTGGAGTCAGGCACCGATGCCGCACACTGGCGAGCGTTGCGCCGTGCGGTATATTCGCCCGCCCCCCATGAGCCCCCGGCGCAGCCGCTGGGCGGGGCCAGCCTCCCATGAACCGCCCGCCGCCATCCCCCGCTCCCACACCCCAGGACGCCGACCTTGTCCTCGTCGAGCGCACCGTGGCCGGCGACCAGCGGGCCTTCGAATTGCTGGTCATCAAGTACCAGCGCCGGATCGAGCGCCTGATCGGGCGCATGGTGCGCGACACCAACCTGGTCGAGGACATCGCCCAGGAAACGTTCATCCGCGCCTACCGGGCGCTGGCCCAGTTCCGGGGCGAGGCCCAGTTTTATACCTGGCTGTACCGGATCGCCGTCAATACTGCCAAGAAGGCCCTGATGGACCTCAAGCGCGATCCGCTGGTGTCGCAGAGCTCCCTTCGGTCGGGCGGTGACGACGACGATGAAACTTCCGCGGTGGAGAACGAACTAACCACGTCCGAGACGCCGGAAACGGTGCTCGCCGCCAAGGAAATTGCCGCCACGGTCAACAAGGCCATGGAAGCCCTGCCCGAGGAATTGCGCCAGGCGGTCACGCTGCGCGAAATCGAAGGCCTGAGCTACGAAGAGATTGCGCAAGCCATGAACTGCCCGATCGGGACTGTGCGTTCACGCATATTCCGGGCGCGGGAAGCAATTTCCGCGAAGGTCAAGCCGATGCTGGAGAACCAGAGCGGCAAGCGCTGGTAGCCGCTGCACGAGGTGAGTCGATGAACAAGATGAACAACCAAGAACTGCTCTCGGCCCTGGCCGATGGTGAACTGAGCGGCGCCGAGCTGGCCCAAGGGCTGCGGGCGCTGGGCGAAGACGCGGATGCGGTGTCGGCCTGGCGCTCATGGCACCTCATCGGTGACGTGATGCGTTCGCCTGAGCTGGCCGCCGGCACACCCTCCGACCAGTTCATGCGCCGACTTTCTCAGCGGCTGGCCGCAGAGGCGGCGCCAATGGCACTGGCGGTTGAGCGTGCGGTCGCAAGCGCGGTCGAGACGCGGGTTTCGGACTCGATCGTGGCGGCCGAGCCAGCCAACGACGGCGTGTTCCGCTGGAAGCTCGTCGCTGGGCTGGCATCGGTGGCCGCGGCGGTCGCCGTGGGCTGGACGATCCTGTCCTCGCAGGGCATGGCGCCCGCAGGCGCGCAGCTGGCCACGGCGCCGGCCGGTGCGCAAGTGGCCACGGCACCCGCCGCCCAGGGCGGCGTGATGATCCGCGATGCGGCGCTCGATGAGTTGCTGGCGGCGCACCGCCAGCTGGGTGACACGACCGCCCTGCAGATGCCGGCCCGGTTCCTGCGCAATGCCACCTTTGAAGGCCCGGCCCGCTGACCGTCGGCATCCATGAATACGGCCACCATGAACCCTCTGAGCCTGCCGTCACCCGCGATCCGCCGCATCGGCCGTTGGCTGTTGATCGCCGCTTTCGGCGCCGTCGCCGGCGCCGGCTTCGCGCAGCCGCCCGCCGGCGCCAAACCGGGTGACCGCGGTATCGCCGAGTGGCTTAATCGCCTTCAAATGGCGCCGCGGCAGCACAGTTACATCGGCACCTTTGTGGTCTCTTCCAATGCCGGCGCCATGTCCAGTGCCCGAATCTGGCATGCCTGCGATGCCGAGCGGCAGGTCGAGCGGGTCGAGAACCTCACCGGCGCGCCGCGCAGCACCTTCCGCCACAACGACGAGGTCGTCACCTTTTTTCCCGAGCAGAAGCTGGTGCGCACCGAGCGCCGCGAATCGCTGGGACGCTTCCCTCAACTGCCCAAGTCGACCGAGGCGTCGATCGGCGAGTACTACACCGTGCGCGTGGCAGGCGCGGAGCGCGTCGCGGGGTTCGACGCCGACGTGGTCCACCTGGCGCCACGTGACCCGCTGCGTTTCGGCTATCGCATCTGGAGCGAGCGCCGCACCGGCCTCATGATCAAGATGCAGACCCTCGGCCTGGAGGGCGACGTGCTCGAGCAGGCGGCGTTCTCCGAGCTGGCGCTCGACCCCTCCCTTCGCACCAGCAAGCTCGCGCAGATGATGGTTCCGCCCGAGGGCTGGCGTGTCGAGCGCAGCGAGGCGGTCAAGACCACCGCCGAAGCCGAGGGCTGGGCCCTGAAGGCCGGCGTCGCCGGTTTCCAGCCCACCAACTGCTATCGGCGGCGCGCCGCCGCCGGTGAAGCCATGCAATGGGCGTTCTCGGACGGGCTGGCGTCGGTGTCGCTGTTCGTCGAGCCGTACGACCGCCAGCGCCACCTGCAGGAGGGGCTGATGGCCTCTGGCGCCACGCACACGCTCACGCATCGCATCCAGGGTTGGTGGCTCACGGCCGTGGGTGAAGTCCCGCCGCAGACCTTGCGTGCTTTCGCTCAGAACCTTGAGCGCCGCAAGTAAGCCCCCATCTGCGTGTCGCGTCGGGGCTCTGGCGATGAACCATTTCAAGGATGAGGGTTCAGACCGGGGGTCCGCACCCTCACGATTTCATTTTTCAGAGGTGAACATGCTACCCAACGGTTGGATGAACCTGCGCGCCCGCACGCTGGCCGGCGCGCTGACGCTGGCGGCCGCCGCCGCGCTGCTGCCGATGCCGCAGGCCATGGCCCAGTCGGCGCCCCAGGTCGGCCTGCCTGACCTCACGGGATTGGTCGAGCAGGTGGGCCCGGCGGTGGTGAATATCCGCACGCTCGAGCGCGCCCGTTCCAGCAGCGCGCAGCTGCCGCCCGGCACGGAAGACGAAATGCAGGAGTTTTTCCGCCGCTTCTTCGGCCAACCCGCGCCGGGCACGCCGCGGCAGGGGCCGCGCCCGAACCGCCCCGACAGTGACGAGGCTCAGCCGCGTGGCGTGGGGTCGGGCTTCATCCTGTCGGCCGACGGCTTCGTCATGACCAACGCGCATGTCGTCGATGGCGCCGATGAGGTGCTGGTGACGCTGCCCGACAAGCGCGAATTCAAGGCGCGCGTGGTGGGAACGCCCGATCGGCGAACCGACGTCGCCGTGCTCAAGATCGAAGCCACCGGCCTGCCCTTTGTGCGGGTCGGCGACGCCACCAAGCTCAAGGTCGGCGAATGGGTCATGGCCATCGGCTCACCCTTCGGCCTGGACAACACCGTCACGGCCGGCATCGTCAGCGCCAAGGCACGCGACACCGGCGACTACCTGCCCCTGATCCAGACCGACGTCGCGATCAACCCAGGCAACTCGGGCGGACCGCTGATCAACCTGCGTGGCGAGGTGGTCGGTATCAACAGCCAGATCTACTCGCGCTCGGGCGGCTTCATGGGCATCTCGTTCGCGATTCCGATCGACGAGGCGGTGCGTGTCGCCGACCAGCTGCGCTCGACCGGCCGCGTCACGCGCGGGCGAATCGGCGTGCAGATCGACCAGGTCACCAAGGACGTCGCCGAGTCGATCGGCCTGGGCAAGCCCCAGGGTGCGCTGGTGCGCAGCGTCGAGAGCGGCTCGCCGGCCGAGCGCGCGGGCGTCGAGGCCGGTGACATCATCGTGC
>JAZKDA010000165.1:8318-28566 GCA_040387815.1 Pseudomonadota bacterium
CGGCGCGGCTATCTTGCCTGCCATGCGGCGGAGGCGATCGACCGCGCCAGCGATCTGCCCCGCCTCGTGGGTGGCACCAAGCCTGGCTCCCGGGCGACGCTCACCGTGTTTCGTCGTGGCGCCACCCGGGATCTGCAGGTGCAGATCGCGGAGATCGAGCCTGAGCGCGCCCAACGCCGGGCCGCCGGGCCCGCGCAGCCCGAGTCGCGGCCCCAGGCATCGGCCGCCGCGCAGTCGCTGGGCATCGGTGTCGTGGACCTGACCGACGCACAAAAGCGCGAGCTCAAGCTCAAGGGCGGCGTGCGGGTCGAGACGGTGGCCGATCCGGCAACGCGCGCCGGTCTGCGCGAGGGCGATGTGATCGTCTCGGTCGGCAACACGGAGGTCGCCAACGTGCGCGAATTCGATGCGGCCATCAGCAAGATCGATCGCACCAAGCCGGTTCCATTGCTTTTGCGCCGGGGTGAGCTGGCCACTTACCTCCTGATCAGGCCTCAGCGTTGAAGGGCGGACGCATCCCCACAGCGGCTCGGTTCGGGTAGCCGCCCCACTCCAAGGCGGCGCCCCGCCACAGCGGCCCGGCAAAGCCGGATCCGTGGTGGCCCCGCGCCTCAAAGCCCCTCAGAGGCTCTCGGGTTTAGGGCTTTTGTACCGCGGTGAGCGCCGCCAGTTTTTTTTGCCGGATCAATGGATGAGCATGATGGCGGTTGGTGCTCACTGACTTTCCGGGTGGTCGTTCGACACACTTCGATAGAATCCTTGCTTGCCTTGGCGGTTTGATTGCATATAGAAGCGGCAAATTGCCACCATGTGGTGTGCCCCAGGCATAACTTTTTCCCGTCCACAGATCACCCACATGTTGTCCCTGTGGCGGCGTTCAGACGTTGTTTATAAGCTGTGAATAACTTTCATGTTGCTGCCCTGCAACTTGCCCTTGCCGGCCATGGCGTCGGTGGACGGCCGGGGCTTTTTGCCTACAATGAAGTTCCAACTATCGCAGTTGCCATTGATTGTTGGTTCAGGGCGCGTCGCCACTCGACGCGCCCTTTTTTCTTGTGCGCGCCCTTTTGAATTCAATCACTTAAGTCTTCCCGTTGATGAATCACATCAGAAACTTTTCGATCATCGCGCACATCGATCACGGCAAGTCCACCCTCGCCGACCGACTGATTCAGCGCTGTGGCGGATTGTCCGATCGCGAGATGCAAGAGCAGGTGCTCGACTCGATGGACCTCGAAAAAGAGCGTGGGATAACCATCAAGGCGCAGACCGCCGCGCTCCAGTACACGGCGCGTGATGGACAGGTCTACAACCTCAATCTGATCGACACGCCGGGCCACGTCGACTTCTCGTACGAAGTGTCGCGTTCTCTCTCCGCCTGCGAAGGCGCGCTGCTCGTCGTCGATGCAAGCCAGGGTGTCGAGGCGCAGACCGTCGCCAACTGCTACACCGCGCTCGATCTCGGCGTGGAGGTGGTGCCGGTCCTCAACAAGATGGATCTGCCGCAGGCGGATCCGGAAAACGCCAAGTCCGAGATCGAGGACGTGATCGGCATCGACGCGCGCGACGCGATTCCATGCTCGGCCAAAACCGGCATGGGCATCGACGAGATCCTCGAGGCCATCGTCGCCAAGGTGCCGGCGCCGCGGGGCAACCCGACGGGTGCGCTGCGCGCCATGATCATCGACAGCTGGTTCGACAGCTACGTCGGCGTGGTGATGCTGGTGCGCGTGGTCGACGGCAGCCTGAAAAAGGGCGAGCGCGTCAAGATGATGGCCAGCGGCGCCGTCTATGAGGCCAACAGTCTGGGCGTGTTCACCCCCGCCAACGCGCCGCGCGAATCGCTCGAAGCCGGGGAGGTGGGTTACATCATCGCCGGCATCCGCGAGTTGCAGGCGGCCAAGGTGGGCGACACCATCACGCTCGAAAAGAAGCTTCCGAACAACGCCGGCAGCGCCACCGAGGCCTTGCCCGGTTTCAAGGAAATCCAACCGCAGGTGTTCGCGGGCCTGTACCCGACCGAGGCCAACCAGTACGACAGCCTGCGCGACGCGCTGGAAAAGCTCAAGCTCAACGACGCTTCGCTGCACTACGAGCCCGAAGTCAGCCAGGCCCTGGGTTTCGGCTTTCGCTGCGGCTTCCTGGGGCTGCTGCACATGGAGATCGTGCAGGAGCGCCTGGAGCGCGAGTTCGACCAGGACCTGATCACCACCGCGCCCAGCGTCGTCTACCAGGTGCTCAAGGGCGACGGCGAAGTGATCATGGTCGAGAACCCCTCCAAGATGCCCGACCAGGGCCGCATCGAGGAGATCCGCGAGCCGATCGTGACGGTGCACCTGTACATGCCGCAGGAGTACGTCGGCCCGGTGATGACGCTGGCCAATCAAAAGCGCGGCGTACAGCTGAACATGGCCTACCACGGCCGCCAGGTGATGCTCACCTATGAGTTGCCGCTCGGCGAGATCGTGCTGGACTTCTTCGACAAGCTCAAATCCGTCAGCCGCGGCTACGCGTCGATGGACTACGAGTTCAAGGAATACCGCCCCTCCGACGTGGTGAAGGTGGACATCCTCCTCAACGGCGAGAAGGTGGACGCGCTGTCCATCATCGTGCACCGCACCCAGGCGCAGTACCGGGGCCGCGCGGTGGCCGCCAAGATGCGCGAGATCATCAGCCGGCAGATGTTCGACGTGGCGATCCAGGCCGCGATCGGCGCCAACATCATTGCGCGCGAATCCATCAAGGCGCTGCGCAAGAACGTGCTGGCAAAATGCTACGGCGGCGACATCAGCCGCAAGCGCAAGCTCCTCGAAAAGCAGAAGGCAGGCAAGAAAAGAATGAAGCAGATCGGATCGGTCGAAGTCCCTCAGGAAGCATTTCTGGCCATTCTCCAGGTGGAAGACTGATGCAGGCGCTGACCGCCGCGGTGCTCGCGGCCTTCGCCGCCTACGCCGGCGCCTGGTACATGGGCGCGCTGGAAGGCAATTTCGCCCTGCTCCTGTTGCTGGCCACCGTCGTCACCGGCGTTTATTGGGTGGCCGAGCGCCTGTACTTCCTGCCGCAACGCCGCCGGGCCGTGGCCCGGTTCGAGGCCGACGCCCTCCAGCGCCGCGCCAGCCTGGCCGCCCAGGGCATCACCCAGACCGACGGCGCCGACCTCGCCCCGGCGCGCGAGCGCCTGCTGATGCAGCCCTGGTGGCTCGATTGGACGGCCGGCCTGTTCCCGGTGATCCTGGCGGTCTTTTTGCTGCGCTCGTTCCTGTTCGAGCCCTTCAAGATCCCCTCGGGTTCGATGATCCCGACGCTGCTGGTGGGCGATCTGATCCTGGTGAACAAGTACACCTATGGTGTGCGCCTGCCGGTGGTCAACACCAAGCTGACCGAGGGCACGCCGCCCCAGCGCGGCGACGTGATGGTGTTTCGCTACCCGCCCAAACCCAGCCTCGACTACATCAAGCGGGTGGTGGGCGTACCGGGCGACGAGGTCGCCTACCTGAACAAGCGGCTCACGATCAACGGCCAGCCGGTGGCCACGCAGCCGGTCGAGGATTTCTTCGAGCGCGAGGCCATGCGCTATGCCAAGCAGTTCCAGGAGCAGCTCGGCGCGAAATCCCACCGCATCCTGATCGATCCGCAACGCCCGGCCTTCATTCCCGGCGCGGAGGATTTCCCGGGCCGCGACCAATGCCGCTACAGCGTCGAGGGGGTTGCGTGCAAGGTTCCTCCCGGCCACTATTTCATGATGGGCGACAACCGCGATAATTCACTGGATTCGAGGTTCTGGGGATTCGTCCCCGATCGCAACATCGTCGGCAAGGCATTCTTCATCTGGATGAACTTTGGCGACCTGGGGCGTATCGGCGGGTTCGAATGAGGGGTTCTTCCAAAAAGTGCGAGGTGATTGCATGAAGTATCGTTCCGCCGTCGGGCAACGCGGCATTTCCATCCTGGGCGTGACCTTCGTCATCGCCGTTCTGGCTGTCGGCGGGCTGCTGGTGGCGCGCGTCGTTCCGACGTTCATCGAATACCAGGGTGTTTTGCGCGCGGCCAACAAGTCCAAGGAAGGCAACACGCCGGCCGAGGTGCGGGTCATCTTCGACAAGGCCGCCGAAATCGAGAACATCAAGTCGATCCAGGGCAAGGACCTGGACGTCAGCAAGGACGCCAACGGCAACGTGGTGGTGCGCTTTTCCTATGACCGCGAATTGCCCCTGGGCGGACCGGTGTCCCTCAAGATCCATTACGAGGGCAAGTCCCTCTAGCAGTCCCTAGCTGATGGCCATTGCCCCAGCCGCGCCAGCGGCGCCTCATGCCGCTCTGGCGGGGTTGCAGCAGCGGCTGCAGCATCGCTTCTCCGATCCCCAACTGCTGGTGCGCGCCGTCACGCACCGCAGCTTCTCGGCTGAGCACAACGAGCGCCTTGAATTCCTCGGTGACTCGGTCCTCAATCTGGCCGTCGCCAAACTTCTGTACGAGCGCTTGCGCGAGCTGCCCGAGGGCGACCTGTCCCGGGTGCGCGCGAGCCTGGTGCGCCAGGAAACCCTGCACCAGTTGGCGATCACGCTCGGCTTGGCGGAGGTGCTGCGCCTGGGCGAAGGCGAGGCCCGCTCCGGCGGCAATACCCGCCCCTCGATCCTGGCCGACGCCATTGAGGCGGTGATCGGCGCGGTCTGCCTCGATGCCGACTTCGCCACCGCCGAGGCCCTGGTCCGCCGGCTCTATCAAGACGTCGACATCCGCCCCGAGATGACCGCCGCCGCCAAGGATCCCAAGACCGAGCTGCAGGAGTGGCTGCAAGGGCGGCGCATGAAGCTGCCGATCTACCGGGTGGCCGCCACATTGGGTGCCGCCCACAAACAAACCTTCGACGTGGAGTGCGAGATTCCCGAACTGCGCGCCGTCGAACGCGGTATTGGCGCTTCGCGGCGCGCGGCCGAGCAGGCCGCCGCCGCAGCGATGATGCTTGCGCTCAAGAGCAGGAAAACAGGATGAACGCGACAGATCCCCCGTCCACACCGCCGCCGCAGGCGCCCGGTCCGACACAGGCGCCGGCAACCGCGGCCGGCCCGTCCGGCATCCCGCCCGCGCCCGTTCCTGCTTCCGTGGCTGCCGCCGACCCGCGCTGCGGCCTGATCGCCATCGTGGGCAAGCCCAACGTCGGCAAGTCGACGCTGCTCAATGCCCTGGTCGGCCAGAAGATCAGCATCACCTCGCGCAAGGCGCAGACCACGCGGCATCGCATCACCGGCATCCGCACGCGCGGCGCCACGCAGTTCGTGTTTGTCGACACGCCAGGCTTCCAGACCCGCCACAACACGGCGCTGAACAAATCCCTGAACAAGACCGTGCTGGGCGCCGTCGGCGACGTCGACCTGGTGCTGTTCGTGGTCGAGGCCGGCAGTTTCACCCTGGCCGACGCCAAGGTGCTGTCCCTGCTCAAGCCCGGCATCCCGGCGTTGCTGGTGGCCAACAAGCTCGACGAAGTGCACCGCCGCGGCGAGATCGCGCCCTGGCTGCGCGACATGCAGCAGCGCCACGATTTCGCCGAGTTCGTGCCCATGTCGGCCAAGAATGCCAAGGACATCGAGCGCCTGTTCGGCATCGTCGCCAAGTACCTGCCGCAGCAGCCGTGGTCGTACGAGCAAGACGAGCTGACCGACCGCAGCGAGAAATTCCTCGCCAGCGAGACCGTGCGCGAGAAGCTGTTCCGCTTTACCGGCGACGAGCTGCCCTACACCTCCACTGTCGTCATCGACAAGTTCGAGGAAGAGCCCAGCCCCAAGCATGGCCGCATGGTGCGCATTGCCGCCACCATCGTGGTCGAGCGCGACAGCCACAAGGCCATGGTCATCGGCGACAAGGGCGAGCGGCTCAAGCGCATCGGCACCGAAGCCCGCCAGGAGCTCGAGAAGCTGCTGAGCGCCAAGGTGTTCATCGAGATCTGGGTCAAGGTGCGCACCGGCTGGGCCGACGACGAGGCCCGCGTGCGCAGCTTCGGCTACGAGTGACGGCGGTTCATTCCGTCCTCCCGTGCGACCGCGCCGCATCTCCGACGAACCCGGCTTTGTCCTCCATCGCTACGACTGGAGCGAATCGAGCCTGATTCTCGAGGTGTTCACCCGCCAGCACGGCCGTGTCGCGCTGGTGGCCAAGGGCGCCAAGAAACCCAGCTCCAACTTCCGCCCGGTGCTGTTGCCGCTGCAGCTGCTGCGCCTGGCCTTCGGCGCCGAGGGCGAGATCCGCACCTTGAAGGACGCCGAATGGGCGGGCGGGCAGGTCATGCCCACCGGCGAGGCGCTGCTGTCGGGCTACTACCTCAACGAGCTTCTGCTGCGCCTCCTGGCGCGCGACGACCCGCACCCGGCCCTGTTCGACATCTACCGATCCACCGTGCAGGTGCTGGCCTCCGAGCATGCCCTGGCGCTGCAGCCGGCGCTGCGCGCCTTCGAGCTGCTGGTGCTGCGACAGACCGGCCTGCTGCCGGCGCTGGACACCCAGACCCTGGCCATGACGCCTTTGCAGCCCGAGGACCGCTACAGCCTGGTGCCCGAAGGCGGCCTGGTGCGGGCGCGCGCCGATGCCGACGACCGCGCCAGCCTGCCCGGCGCGCGCTGGGTGGCCCTGGAGGCGGCGCTGAACGACGCCGCGCCTTTCCACGCCACGCTGCGCGAGGCCGCCGCCAGCATGAACGAGCTCAAGCCGCAATTGCGTGCATTGCTCCACTACCATTGCGGTGTTTCCACGCTACGCACCCGGCAGCTGATGATCGACCTGCAGGCGCTCTGACCAGCGCGCCATGACCGGTCCAACGTCCGTGGCCGGCGGCACACCATGATGCACCGCCGCACCGCACTCTCCGTCAACCTCAACAAGGTCGCCCTGCTTCGCAACACCCGGCACCTGGGCATTCCCAGCGTCGAGCGCGCGGCTGTACTGTGCCTGGACGCCGGCGCGCAGGGCATCACCGTCCATCCGCGGCCCGACGCCCGCCACATCCGCGCCGACGACGTGCACCAGCTGCATGCGCTGTTGGCCGCGCGCCCGGGCATCGAGTTCAATATCGAAGGCAATCCCTTCCACAACCTGATGGACTTCGTGCGCGAGTTGCGTCCGCACCAGGCCACCTTCGTGCCCGACAGCGAAGGCCAGTTCACCAGCGACCACGGCTGGGATTTCCCGGCCGTTGCCCAGCGCCTGGCGCCGTTGATCGCCGAGGCCCGCGCGCTCGGCGTGCGCGTCAGCCTGTTCATGGACCCGCGCCCCGACATGATGGCCGCCGTGCGCGCCGCTGGCGCCGATCGCATCGAGCTCTACACCGAGACCTATGCCCGCGCCTGGGGTACGCCTGAGCAGGCGCAGGTGTTGCGCGGCTTCACCGAGGCGGCCGAGGCGGCACGGGCCGTGGGCCTGGGTGTCAATGCGGGGCACGACCTCAACCGCGACAACCTCACCGACTTCTTGCGCGCCGTCCCCGGCGTTGCCGAAGTGTCAATCGGCCACGCCCTCATCGCCGATGCGCTGGAGCTGGGCTATGCGCAGGCCGCGCGCGCCTATCTCGCGTGCATCGCCCGCGCGTTCGAGGGCTGATGCCATGCTCCAGGTCGTGGCCTTGCCTCAATGGGCGCCGGGCGACGGGTTTCGCCTGCAGACCTGGCGCGTCAAGCACCAGCCCCATGGCTTTCACATTCCAGCCTTCCTCGGCCTGGTGCATCACCCGCACGAACTGTCGGACGAGGACTTCATCGCCCATGTGCGTGAGGTCGCCGCGCGCATGCGGCCGTTTCCGCTCACCTTGAGCTACGCCTTGCCGGTGATGTGGGATGGCCAGCAGGCGCATGTCTTCCTCATGCCGGAGCAGGGCGCCGGCGACCTCTGGCGGCTGCACCGCGCCCTGTTCAGCGGCACCTTGGCGCCGTGGATGCCCGATGCCGGCTTTTTTCTGCCGCACCTGCTGCTGGCCAGCTATTCCATGCCCCAGATGGCGCTGACCGTGGCCGATCAGTGGAACAGCCGCGAGGCCCCGCTGCATGCGCAGGTCCTGACCTTGGCCGTCTTGCGCAAGGAGGCAAGCCGCCTCGAGTGGCTTGCCGAAGCCGCGCTGGGGCCGCAGGGGGCCGCATGATCTACGGCATTGGCACCGATGTGTGCGATGTGCGGCGCATCCGCGCCTCGCTTGAGCGCCATGGCGAGCGCTTTGCCCGCAAGGTGCTGGCCGACGGCGAGCTGGCCACCTGGCGCGCCCGCAGCGCCCGCTGGCCCGAGCGCGGCCTGCGCTATCTGGCCACCCGCTTTTCGGCCAAGGAGGCCTTCAGCAAGGCCGTCGGCCTGGGCATGCGCATGCCCATGACCTGGCGCAGCTGCGAGATCGCCAAGCTGCCCACCGGCCAGCCGGTGATCGTGCTGCACGGCCAGCTCAAGGCCTGGTTCGAATCGAAAGGCCTGCGGGCCTATGTCACCGTCACCGACGAAACCGACTACGCGGCGAGCTTCGTCGTCGTCGAGTTCGTCGACCACAAGAAAGAAGATCCTCCATGACCGAACACGCACCCGTCATCCTCGATGTGGCGGGCCTGGCCCTGACCGGCACCGACCGCGAACGCCTGGCCAACCCGCTGTGCGGCGGCATCATCCTGTTCGCCCGCAACTGGGAGAACCGCGATCAGCTCTCGCAGCTGTGCGCCGACATCAAGGCCGTGCGCGAGGATCTGCTGATCTGCGTCGACCACGAGGGCGGCCGCGTGCAGCGCTTTCGCACAGACGGCTTCACCCGCCTGCCGCCCATGCGCGCCCTGGGCGAGCTGTGGATGAAAGACGGCGGCACCGGCGCCAGCGCCATGCGGGCCCAGGACGCCGCCACCGCCTGCGGCTATGTGCTGGCCGCCGAACTGCGCGCCTGCGGCGTCGATTTCAGCTTCACCCCCGTGCTCGACTTGGATTGGGGGGAGAGCGGCGTCATCGGCGACCGCGCCTTCGGCCGCGACCCGCGCGTGGCCACCGTGCTGGCCAGGAGCCTGATGCACGGCCTGCTGCAGGCCGGCATGACCAACTGCGGCAAGCATTTCCCCGGCCATGGCTTCGTCAAGGCCGATTCGCA
This sequence comes from Pseudomonadota bacterium, assembly GCA_040387815.1. Classification (GTDB taxonomy): domain Bacteria; phylum Pseudomonadota; class Gammaproteobacteria; order Burkholderiales; family Burkholderiaceae_C; genus Ramlibacter. The sequence goes on from JAZKDA010000165.1 coordinate 17,413, forward strand.
CACCGAGATCCCGGTCGACAAGCGCAGCCTCAAGGCCATCCTGGCCGACGACGCCGCGCCCTACGGGTGGCTCAGCACCACGCTCACCAGCGTGATGCCGGCGCATGTCATCTATCCCAAGGTCGATGCGCGGCCCGCCGGCTTTTCCGCGCGCTGGCTGGGCGACATCCTGCGCGGCAAGCTGGGCTTCCAGGGCGCCGTCTTCAGCGACGACCTGAGCATGGCCGGCGCCCGCCGCATCGACGGCCGCGAGGTCAGCTACACCGAGGCGGCGGTGGTTGCGCTCAATGCCGGCTGCGACATGGTCCTGCTGTGCAACCAGTCGGTCGAGACCGAGGGCGGCGCCGCGGTCGACGAACTGCTGCACGGCCTGGCCGGCGCCCGCCGCAACGCCTGGTGGCGCCCCAGCGAAGCCAGCGAGATTCGCCGGCTGGAGCTGCTGCCCCAGCGGCCTGCGCATTCGTGGGACGCGCTGATGGCCGAGCCGCGCTACATGCGGGCGCTCGACCTGCTGCCTTGATCCGCTGCGCCCCCTTGCCTCGCGACTACCCGGCGGCGTCCGACCCAAAGCATGACCGACCCTGTCTTCGCGCTGTTTGACGACCTCGGCGCCCGCCCCGGGCAACCGAGCAGCCGCCTGTACACGGGTTTTGCGCGCGAGCATGCCTGCGCCGACCCGGCCACGCTCGATGCGATCTGGCGCGACGTAGAAGCTGACCAGCGCGCCGGCCTGCACGCGGTGGTATTGGCCGACTACGAGTGGGGTGACCGGCTGCAACGCGGCGCTGCAGCGGGGGCCGGCGATTCGGCCTTGCGCGTGCTCCTGTTCGCCACGTTGCAGCACTTGTCGGCGCAGCAGGCCGATGCCTGGTTGAAGACGCAGGACGATGGTTGCGACACCCCGACGCCCGCAGGCGTTCTTGCGCCAAAGCCCAGCGTCGATCGCGTCGCATTCGGCGAGGCCATCGCCCGCATTCAAGACGCCATCCGGCGCGGCGAGACCTACCAGGTCAATTACACCTATCGGCTCGACGGCCGCATGCATGGCAGCGCCGTCGCCCTGTACCGGCGCCTGCGCGCGGCCCAGCCGGTGCCCTACGGCGCCTTCATCGCCCTGCCGGCCCGGGCGGGGCAGCCGCGGCATGTGTTGTCGTGTTCCCCGGAGCTGTTCATGCGCCACGAGCGTGGCCTGCTCACCGCCCGGCCCATGAAGGGCACCGCCCCGCGCACCGGCGATGCCGCGCGCGACGACGCCACGGCGCGCTGGCTGGCAGCCGACCCGAAGAACCGCGCCGAGAACGTGATGATCGTGGACCTGCTGCGCAACGATCTGGGCCGCGTCGCCCGCATCGGCTCGGTGAAAGTGCCGGCGCTGTTTGCGGTCGAGTCCCATGGCACGGTGCTTCAGATGACCTCCACCGTGCAGGCCGAACTCGCGCCCGGTGTCGGCTTTGCCGACCTGCTGCGCGCCACCTTCCCCTGCGGCTCGATCACCGGCGCGCCCAAGCACCACACCATGTCACTCATTGCCGGCCTGGAGACCACGCCGCGTGGCCTGTACACCGGCGCCATCGGCTGGCTCGATGCGCCGCCGGCGGGCGCGTCCGGCGCCACGGCTTGTGGCGATTTTTGCCTCTCGGTGGCCATCCGCACCGTGGTACTGGGCGGCGTGGAGGCCGATGGTCTGCGCCCCGCGCAGCTGGGCGTGGGCGCGGGCATCGTCATCGACAGCGAGCCCGAGGCCGAGTTCGAGGAGTGCCGGCTCAAGGCGCGCTTTCTCACCGCGCTCGATCCGGGCTTCGAGCTGTTCGAGACCCTGCTGGCCGCGCCGGGCCAGGGCCTTGCCCACCTCGATCGCCATCTGCAGCGCATCAGCGCCAGCGCCCAGGCGCTGGGCTTTGCCTTCGACGAAGCCCAGGCTCGCCAAGCACTGCACGCGCATGTGCAAGGCCTGCCCACCGACGTGGCGCATCGCGTTCGCCTGGCCCTGGCGCACGACGGCCGCCTGAGCCTCACCAGCGCCCCGCTCGCTCCCCTGCCAGGCGAGCCGGTGCGCTTGATCCTCGCCCCGCAACCGGTGGCCCGCCCCGCGGCCTTGGCGCGCCACAAGACCACCCTGCGCGCCGACTACGACGCCGGCGTACGCGCCGCCGAGGCCTGCGGCGCTTTCGACAGCCTGTTCTTCACGTCCGACGGCCGCCTGACCGAGGGCGGGCGCAGCAATGTGTTCGTCAAGCTCGGCGGCCGCTGGTGGACGCCGCCGGTCAGCGACGGCGTGCTGCCCGGTGTCATGCGGGCGGTGGTCCTGGAAGACCCGCAATGGCAGGCGGGCGAGCGCAGCATTCATCGCGACGAACTGGCATTCGCGCAGGGCCTGGTGGTGTGCAATGCCTTGCGCGGGGCCTTGACTGCAACGCTGGCGGTGCCTTCCTAATTTGGCTTTGAGCCTTCTGACATGAAGGGCGCCGCGACAGTGCCGTTGATCTTGATGTCGAGAAGAATGGGGCCGGCGGGTTTTGCCAGCAGCGGCTCGAGCGCGCGCAGTTCTTCGATATTGCGAACGGTCGCTGTCGTAAAGCCCAGCGCATCGGCGATCGGCGCGAAATCGACGATGGGGAACTGCGACAGTGCGGTTGGCATGCCTTTGAGTTTCAGCAGGTGAAGTTCAGCACCGTATGCGCCGTCATTGAGCAACACGATCACAAGGGGAATGTCTTCTCGCACGCTGGTTTCGAGTTCACTCAGGGTCATCAAGAAACCGCCATCGCCGACGATCAGGACCGTCGTGCGTTCCGGGGTCGCGGATGCGAACCCCAGTGCTGTGCCAAATCCCATGCCGATGGAGGCGAAGTCCGCCGTGAACTTGAAGAATGCCGGATCGGGAACCGACACATATGGCGCAATCGAAAGAAAGTTGCCCGCGTCATAGACGAGGGTTCGCTTCTGCGGCAACAGCCGGTCCAACTCAATGCCGACACGCCGAGGATCCAGGGTTTGTTCACTGGAAACGTCCTTGAAATCCTGGGACAGATCGTAGCTCGCCAGCCACTCACGCAGCGGCGCCGACCGCATGTCCATGTCCTGCGGGCGGCGGGCCGGCAGTGCCGCCAAGAGCTGCTGCGCGGCCGTCTTCGCATCCGAGGCAATGGCCACATCGCAGTGGAACCAGCGCCCTAAATTGCCCCTTGATTGATCTATCTGAATCACCGGAGCGTCGGGCGCGAATGCGCTGCCGTAACTTGTGGTGCGCTCGTTGAGGCTGGCGCCGACAGCCAAAATGCAGTCCGCCTGTTCAATGAGACGGCGCCCGCCCCCGTGCGAAAAGGAACCGACCACACCACAATCGAAAGGGTGCCCACGGAACAGATCCTTCGCCTTGATCGTCGTGGCAAGCGCCGCGCCCAGATGGTCCGCCAAGGCAATCAAGGCGTCGCGCGTCGCTGGCGCTCGCGCACCCTGTCCGGCGACGATCAAGGGCTTGCGACTTTGCGACAGCAAATGAACGGCAGCCGAAATGGCGGCACCGCGAGCTGGCCGCGACGACGCAAGGGGTGCGGACACTTGCGTGGGCTGCGTTGCCTGGGGATCGACCTGGCTCATCTGAACGTCATGCGGCAGCAGATAGGCGTATGCCCCCAGGCGTGCTTGTTCGTAGGCCATGGCCAGAGCCTGCCGCGCAGACATTGCGACAGAAGCTGTGCAGCTCGGGATGCCGGTTGCACGTATGGCTTGCGCGAGTTCGAAGCCCTTCAGGTCGGGGCCAAGGGGCATGGGCGATGCCGCTGGCATCGCTGTGTCGCCAACGATCAGCAGCACAGGAGAGCCTGTGCGGTGAGCGAAGGTCATGCCGTGGATCGCATTGGATGCGCTGGGGCCGCGCCCGAGGACCGCGATACCGACCCGGCCCGTCGCAGCCGCATAACCCGCCGCCATGGCGCAAGCGTTGTTCTCGTGCCGAGCGGTCAGCACTCTCACCCCGGCTGAATCGAGGCTGGCCAAGAGCTGGGCCGTGTCATCGCTCATCAGACAAAAAACACATTCGACCCCAAGATTCTTGAGGTCGAGGGCGAGAGCTTCGTAGAGCGGAATCAACTGCATGACGAACTGTACCGCGCCAAGCACCCGGATAGTAAGAGGGTTGTGCCGACCAGCCGTGCCGGCCAATGCAGCGGTGTCACCTTAGACTATTGGCCGTGACGAAGGCGATTCAAACGTGAAAAAGCTGAACCTGCTTGTTCGACTTGGGATCAGTGCCGCCGCAGGATTTGGCGCGTTGGTGCTGGCCGCGTTTGTCGTCACCTTGATTGATCTGTACATGACCGGACATGGTTACCCATCCATCACGCGCGAAGTGATCACGTGGGACCCGGCCGGTGTGCACATGAGCATCGGTGACGTAGGAATGCTCTCGGCGATGGTTGTAGCGGCGGTTTCTATCTGGTATCTGACCGGCCTGGGGCGTGACTGAAGTTCACTGCCCGAATTCGTGCTTTGCGATCATCTTCGCCGGCGCTGTTGCCGGAAAACCTGGGGCGACTCAAATATGGCATTCGATGAAGGTCTGGCTCAACGCGTCCGCGAGGCGCTTGAAGGTCGCGTTGCCATCACCGAGCGCAGGATGTTCGGCGGCCTGGCCTTCCTGGTCCACGGAAAAATGTTCGTCGGCATATCAGGGTCGAAACTCATGGCCAGAGTCGGTCCGGCGCGCTATCGCGATGCACTCGCACAGCCGCATGTTCGGGAAATGGACTTTACCGGCAAGCCGATGAATGGCTACGTCTACGTTGAACCCTTGGGCTTGGAGCGTGATGAGGATCTCGCAGCCTGGGTGTTGTGGTGCGTGAACCATGTCGAGAGCCTTCCGGACAAGAGGGGCTGAGTGACCCTGGCGCGCCGAACTGCCTCTTGGCCTCGCGGGATGACGACGATGGTCAACCCCAGCCGAGCACCCCATGCAAATCCCGATGCGCCAGAAACAGCCTCAGATCGAACTCGATCTGGTGGTAGTCCGGCTCCATCCAGGTGCACAGCGCATAGAAGGCCTTGCCGTGGTCAGCCTCCTTCACATGCGCCAACTCGTGCACCGCGATCATCCGCAAAAAGGCTTCGGGCGTGTCCTTGAACAGGCTGGCGATGCGGATCTCGCGCTTGGTCTTGAGCTTGCTGCCCTGCACGCGCGAGACGGTGGTGTGGGTGCCCAGCGCATTGCGGATGATGTGCAGCTTGTTGTCCCACACCACCTTGGACAAAGGCGGTGAGCTGCGCATGAAGCGCGCCTTGAGGTCCATCACGTAGTCGTACAGGGCCCCGTCGGATCGCACGCCGTGCGCGGGGCCGTACTTGCGTTGCAGGCGGTCGCCCACACGGCCTTGCGCGAGCAAGGGCTGCACCTGCGCCAGCAGGTCCGGCGGATAGCCGGCCAGGTAGTCGACCGGTGCCGGCGTGTTCACGCGGCTCAGCTTTCCCGGCGCAGCGCGGGGAACAGGATCACATCGCGGATGCTGGGGCTGTCGGTCAGCAGCATCATCAATCGATCAATGCCGATGCCACAGCCGCCGGTGGGGGGCATGCCGTATTCGAGCGCGCGCACGAAATCATGGTCGAAGAACATGGCCTCGTCGTCGCCGGATTGCTTGGCGTCCGCCTGGGCCAGAAAGCGCGCAGCCTGGTCTTCGGCGTCGTTCAGCTCGGAAAAGCCGTTGCCGAACTCGCGGCCGGTGACGTAGAGCTCAAAGCGCTCGGTGACCTCGGGGCGCTCGTCGTTGGCGCGGGCCAGCGGCGAGATCTCGGTGGGGTGTTCCATGATGAAGGTGGGCTGCCACAGCTTTTCCTCCACCGTCTCTTCGAAGTACATCACCTGCAGGCCGGCCAGCGAGCGGGTGGACAAACGGTCTTTCTCTTCGGTCTTGCCCAGCTTGCGCAGGGCGTTGATCAGCCACTGGGCATCGTCGGCGCCGGCGCCGGCTTCGGTGTGCTTGGCAATCGCTTCGCGGATGGTCAGGCGCTCGAAGGGCTCGGCCAGGTCCACCGGCTTGCCGGCGTAGCTCAATTGCAGGCTGCCGGCGGCCTTCATGGCGGCGTCGCGAATCAGCGCTTCGGTGAAGTCCATCAGATCGCGGTAGTTCCAGTAGGCCGCGTAGAACTCCATCATCGTGAACTCGGGGTTGTGCCGGACCGAGATGCCTTCGTTGCGGAAGTTGCGGTTGATCTCGAACACCCGCTCGAAGCCACCCACGATCAGGCGCTTGAGGTACAGCTCGGGCGCGATGCGCAGGAACATCTCCTGTTCCAGCGCGTTGTGGTGCGTGACGAAAGGCCGCGCGTTGGCGCCGCCGGGGATGGGGTGCAGCATGGGCGTTTCCACTTCCAGGAAGTGGTGCTGCACCATGAAGTCGCGGATGCCGGTGATGGCGCGGCTGCGGGCCACGAAGCGCTTGCGGGCATCCTCGTCGGTCATCAAGTCGATATAACGTTGGCGGTATTTCACCTCCTGGTCGGCCACGCCATGAAACTTGTCGGGCATGGGCCGCAGGCTCTTGGTGAGCAGGCGCACCGTGGTGGCATGCACCGACAGCTCGCCGGTGCGGGTCTTGAACAGCTTGCCCTCGCAGGCCACGATGTCGCCCAGGTCCCAGTGCTTGAACGAGGCGTAGACCGTTTCGCCCACGCTGTCGCGTGTGACATAGATCTGCAGGCGGCCGGTCACGTCCTGCAGGGTGGCGAAGCTGGCCTTGCCCATCACGCGCTTGAGCATCATGCGGCCGGCCACGGCCACGACGATGGTCTCGCCCTCCAGCGTTTCCGCCTCTTTGAAGCCGTGCTCCTGCAGCAGGGGCATGGCATGGTGCGAAGGCTTGAAGTCGTTGGGAAAGGGGACCGCGCCGCCATTCCTTTGCACCTCGCGCAGGGCCTTGAGCTTCTCGCGGCGTTCGGCGATCAGCTGGTTGTCGTCGGCCGCGGGGTGGGCGGCGGGTTGGGCGTGGTCGGACATGGATGCGGGGGTGGGGGAAATGGGGGGGCACAAGGGTGGCGTGCGGCCAAACCGTCTATTTTAGTTTTTCGGCGAGGGGTGGGGCCCGCAGGTCAGGCCCGCGTGCCGAAACAGGTCAGCCGCCCTCGCCCGAGATGCGCATGCGCGCCAGGATGTCGCCCACCAGCTCCAGGCGCACCAGCGGGTTGTCCAGGGCCATCAGGCGCTGCTTGAGTTGCGGGGCCAGCGGCAGCACTTCGCACCAGCGGTTGGCCACCCAGCCGCAGTCGGCCAGGCGCCAGGGCTCGGGCACCGGCACGGCTTGCCCGGGCGCGGCGCGGCTTCGCAGGCCTTCGAGCAGGCGGGCCAGGGCTTGTGCGGTGGGCGCGAGGTCGTCCGGCACCGGCACGGCGGCGTCGTCGGCGATGCGTTCCACATCGGCCACCCACAGGCCATGCTTGAGCCGCTCGCTGGCGGTGATGTGAAAGCGCTGCGTGCCGACGGCGTGGATCGTCATCAGGCCCGGCTGCGGGTGCGAAAACTCGGTGATGGTGGCCAGGGTGCCGATGGCGGCGAAGGCTTCTGGCTGCGCGCCCGGCTGGCGCACCTCCTGGCCCTGCGTGAGCGAGACCACGCCGAAGGGCGCGCCGGCCTTGTGGCAGCGGCCGATCATGTCGAGGTAGCGCACCTCGAAGATGCGAAGCGGCAGCACGCCGCCCGGAAACAGCACCGTGCCGAGCGGAAACAGCGGGAGCGAGTGCAGGGTGAGCGCTGGCATGGTGTCGATTGTCTCGCTTGCGATCATCCCACGACGGGCAAGGCGGCCATCGGCGTGGAGGCGCGGCGTTGCCGGTGCGGGGCCCCCGGTATCATCGCCTCAGCTTCACTGCCGGTGTGCCATGCTGTACCAGATCCTGTCCCTTCTGCTTGACGTCGCCGCCGGCCTGATCGGTGGCGCCTGCCTACTGCGTCTGTACATGCAGCGCCTGCGGGTGCCCTTTGGCAACCCGGTGGGCCGCATGGTGTTTGCCCTGAGCGACTGGCTGGTGGTGCCCCTGCGCCGGCTGCTGCCCGCACTGCGCGGCTGGGACAGCGCGAGCCTGGTGGGGGCGTATCTGGTGCAGCTGGTGCAGTTCACGCTGCTGTGGCTGGCGGTGGGCGCCGCCGGGCCGGGCGGCTTGCTGCCACTGGCCGCGCTGTTCGGCCTGCTGCGCCTGGTGCTGACCGTGGCGACCGTGCTGGTGATCGTGGGGGCGATCATGTCCTGGGTGCGGGCCGATTCGTCGCTGGTGAACGTGATCGAGCGCCTGTGCGCGCCGCTGCTGCGGCCCTTGCGCCGGGTGATCCCGCTGGTGGGCGGGATCGATCTGTCGCCTCTGGCCCTGCTGCTGCTGCTGCAGGTCGCGGGGATCGTGCTGGCGGGGGTACAGGCTTCCGTGATGCGCTGAACCGCTTCAGCTGACCGCGTCGGCCGGCTGGCGCTGCAGCATGGCCAGGGCACTGGCCACCGTCTTGCGCAGTTCGCGGCGGTCGCAGATGAAGTCGATCGCGCCCTTTTGCTGCAGGAACTCGGCCCGCTGGAAACCTTCGGGCAGCGTCACGCGCACGGTGGATTCGATCACGCGCGGGCCGGCAAAGCCGATCAGGGCCTTGGGTTCGGCGATCACGATGTCGCCCACGAAGGCGAAGCCGGCGCTGACGCCGCCCATGGTGGGGTCGGTCAGCACACTGATGTAGGGCAGGCCCTTTTGCGCCAGCCGCGTGAGGGCGGCGTTGGTCTTGGCCATCTGCATCAGCGACAGCAGGCCTTCCTGCATGCGCGCGCCGCCGGTGGCGGTAAAGCACAGGAAAGGCACTTTCTGCTCGACAGCCGACTCGACGCCGCGCACGAAGCGCTCGCCGACCACGCTGCCCATGCTGCCGCCCATGAAGTCGAACTCGAAGGCCGCGGCCACCAGGGGAATGCTGTGCACGGCGCCACCCATGACCACCAGGGCATCGGTCTCGCCGGTGTTTTCCAGGGCTTCCTTCAGGCGCTCGGGATACTTGCGGCTGTCCTTGAACTTGAGCGCATCCACCGGCAGCACCTCCTGGCCGATCTCGTAGCGGCCCTCGGCATCGAGGAAACGGTCCAGGCGTACGCGCGCGCCGATGCGGTGGTGGTGGCTGCAGGTGGGGCAGACGTTCTGGTTCTGCTCGAGGTCGGTCTTGTACAGCACCGTCTCGCAGCTGGGGCACTTGACCCACAGCCCTTCGGGAATGCTGCGGCGGTCGCCGCGCTCGGAGGGCTGGATCTTGGGTGGAAGGAGTTTTTCGAGCCAGGACATGGGGTGCGTACCTTTCGGGGCCGATTCTAGGAGACAGCCGGCGCGTCGAGCGCGCGGCGGATGCCGGCGATGAACTCTGCGGCTGCGGCGACCACGCCGTCCCGCGCCGGGCCGTCGATGATCTGGATCAGGCGGGTGCCGATCACGACCGCGTCGGCGACGCGGCCGATCGCGCGGGCGGTTTCGGCGTCGCGGATGCCAAAACCCACCCCGACCGGAATGCTGACCCGCGCCCGGATGCGCGGCAGCATCTGCTCGACGGCGCCAGTGTCGAGGTGGCCGGCGCCGGTCACGCCCTTGAGCGAGACGTAGTACACATAGCCGCTGGCCACCCGCGCCACCTGGCTGATGCGCTCGTCGGTGCTGGTGGGCGCCAGCAGGAAGATGAGGTCCATGCCGTGGGCTCGCAGCTGCTCGGCGAACTGTTCGCACTCTTCAGGCGGGTAGTCGACCACCAGCAGGCCGTCCACGCCCGCGGCTGCGGCGTCGCGTATGAAGGCGCCCGGGCCGTGCTTGAGGTCGTAGCGCTCGACCGGGTTGGCATAGCCCATGAGCACCATGGGCGTGGTGGTGTCGCGCTCGCGAAAGACGCGCACCATCTCCAGCACCTGGGCCATGCCCACGCCCATCGCCAGCGCGCGCTCGCCCGCCTTCTGGATCACGGGGCCGTCGGCCATGGGGTCGGAAAACGGTACGCCCAGCTCGATCACGTCCGCGCCAGCGGCCACCATGCCGTGCAGCAGCTCGGGCGTGATGTCGGCGAAGGGGAAGCCAGCTGTCACATAGGGAATCAGCGCCTTGCGGCCCTCGGACTTGAGCTTCTCGAAAGTCTTGCCAATGCGGCTCATCGCTTGAACTCCACAGGCCGCACATCGCCCTTGACGGTCTGGCCCTGGCAGCTGGGGCGGCAGTAGAAGTCGGCGCCCGACAGGTCGGCCACGGTGCCGATGTCCTTGTCGCCACGGCCCGAGAGATTGACCAGGATGCTCTGGTCGGCGGGCATCGTCTTGGCCAGCTTCATGGCGTAGGCGATGGCATGGCTGGACTCCAGCGCGGGGATGATGCCCTCGGTGCGGCACAGGTAGTGGAAGGCGGCCAGCGCGTCGGCGTCGGTGATGCCCACGTACTCGGCGCGGCCGGTGTCCTTGAGCCAGGCGTGCTCGGGACCCACGCCCGGGTAATCGAGGCCGGCGCTGATGCTGTGCGTCTCGGTGATCTGGCCGTTGTCATCCTGCAGGATGTAGGTGCGGTTGCCGTGCAGCACGCCGGGGCTGCCGCGCTGCAGCGAGGCCGAATGCTTGCCGCTGTCCATGCCTTCGCCGGCCGCCTCGACGCCGATCAGGCGCGTGCCCGCGAACGGAATGTAGGGGTGAAAAATGCCCATGGCGTTGCTGCCGCCGCCCACGCAGGCCACCACCACGTCGGGCTGGCGGCCAGTCATCTCGGGCATCTGCGTGAGGCATTCCTTGCCGATCACGCTCTGGAAGTCGCGCACCATCATCGGGTAGGGGTGCGGGCCGGCCACGGTGCCGATGATGTAGAAGGTGTTCTCGACGTTGGTGACCCAGTCGCGCATGGCCTCGTTGAGCGCGTCTTTCAGGGTGCGGCTGCCCAGTTCCACCGGCACCACCGTCGCACCCAGCAGCTTCATGCGGTAGACATTCGGGCTTTGGCGCTTCACATCTTCGGCGCCCATGTAGACCACGCATTCCAGGCCGTAACGGGCGCAGATGGTGGCGGTGGCTACGCCGTGCTGGCCGGCGCCGGTCTCGGCGATCACCCGCGGCTTGCCCATGCGCTTGGCCAGCATGGCCTGGCCGATCACGTTGTTGATCTTGTGCGCGCCGGTGTGGTTGA
>JAZKDA010000166.1:0-3045 GCA_040387815.1 Pseudomonadota bacterium
CCCCCATCACCGTGGGTGAATCTGCCTATGTGGGCACAGGGTCGGTGCTGACAATGGAGAATACCCAGCTCTGGCCCCTGCACCCCGCGAACGTGTCGACCCGGCGCGACGACCATTTCGTGTTGTTTTGCAGCGCCGTCGGCCGCCCCGACCTGGCGCAGTCGGGCCTGTACACCACCACGGCCATGCGGGTGGCGCGCAAGGCCGAACTGGTGCCGCAGCTGCGCGACGCCATGCGCCGTCTGACCACGGCCGAACTCACGCGCCGCCTGGACGAGGCGGGCATCCTCAACTCGGTGGTCAACAGCTACGCGACGATGGCGCAGGACCAGCATGTGAAAGCGACACAGGCGGTGGCCTGGCGCAGCTTCGACGGTTTCGACGGGCCGCTGCCGATCTGCAACCCGCCGGGCGCCACGCTTGAGGCCGCGATCGCGCCGCCGCCGCACATCGGCGAACACTCGCTGCAGGTGCTGCGCGACTGGGGCGTGGGGGATGCAGCGATCCAGGGCCTGCTGGATGCGGGCGCGGTGTTCGAGCCGGGTCTGGGCGCCTGAGGTCCGCTAGCAGCATGTCCGGTGGAACGGAACAATGGTTCCGAAAATTTAAATTTACAGATCGCGGCGGCCACTGAAGAATCGGCCGCCTGCCTGGGCCTTTCCTGACGCAACTGGCAAGCCGGATCACGAACGAGGAGACACATGATTGATACACAGGCCGCCAAGCGGCATCTGATCGGCGGGCGCTGGGAAGAAAGTGCCTCGGGCCGCAGCTTCGAGACGCTGAACCCGGCCACCGGCCAGATGCTTGCGCGGCTGGCCGAGGGCGACGCGGCCGACGTCGACCGCGCGGTTCGCGCGGCGCGCCAGGCCTTCGAGGGCCCCTGGAGCAAGTGGACGCCCTATGACCGCCAGCGCTTGCTGGCGCGCGTTCACGACCTGATCGAAAAGCACTGGGATGAGCTGTCCCTGCTCGAGACGCAGGACATGGGTGCGCCGCTGCAGCGCACGCGCGGGCTCAAGGCCTACATCTCCCAGCTCATCCAGTTCTTCGCCACCCAGACGGTGAACACCGGCGGGCAGACCCTGCCCAATTCGCTGCCCGGGCGCGTCACCACGCTGACCTACAAGGCGCCGGTGGGCGTGGTCGGCGGCATCATCCCCTGGAACGGTCCGCTGATCAGCCAGTGGTGGGTGCTGGGCCCCACGCTGGCCACCGGCTGCACCGCCGTGATGAAGCCGGCCGAGGATGCGTCGCTGTCGGTGCTGCGGGTGGCTGAGTTGCTGCTGGAAGCTGGCACGCCCGAGGGCGTGGTCAACGTGGTCACCGGCTACGGCGCCACCGCGGGCGCGGCACTGGCCGCCCACCGCGACGTCAACCGCATCGTCTTTACCGGCTCCACCGAGACCGGCCGCAAGATTGTCCAGGCCTCGGCCGGCAACATGAAGCGGCTGCAGCTGGAGCTGGGCGGCAAGTCGCCCGACATCGTGTTCGCCGACGCCGACCTGGACGCCGCGGTACCGGGCGCTGCCATGGCCGCCTTTGCTAACACCGGGCAGATCTGCTACGCGGGCACACGGCTTTTCGTGCAGCGCGGCATCCAGGATGAGTTCGTCGAGCGCGTGGCCGCGTTCGCCAAGACCCTGCGCGTGGGCGAGGGCACCGACCCGTCGGTGCAACTGGGGCCGATCATCTCGCAGCGCCAGCTGGACCGCGTCATGCACTACATCGAGCTCGGACCGACCGAGGGCGCGCGCCTGGCCTGTGGCGGCAAGCGCATCGGCGGTGATCTGGCCGGCGGCTACTTCGTCGAGCCCACGGTGTTCGCCAATGTCGACAACCGCATGGCCATCGCCCAGGAGGAGATCTTCGGGCCGGTGGTCTCGGTGATCCCCTTCGACACCGAAGAAGACGCGCTGCGCATGGCCAACGACATCGACTACGGCCTGGGCGGTGCGGTCTGGACGCGCAACGTCGGCACGGCCATGCGCATGTCGCAGGGCATCCAGGCGGGCACCATCTGGGTCAACTGCTACGGGTTGATCGACCCCAATGTGGGCTTCGGCGGGTACAAAATGAGCGGTTACGGCTGGAAGGGCGGTCCGTCGCAGGTCGACGGCTTCCTCTACCAGAAGGCCGTCTACATGAACATCAACAACTGAACGACACCGAATAGGAGACAGATATGGGTGCCTGGGCCATTGTGGAAAACAACAAGCCGTTGCAGTGGGTCGAGCGCGCGCCGCTGGTGCCCGCGGGCAGCGAGGTGGTGCTGAGCGTCACGCACGCCGGCGTGTGCCACTCCGACCTGCATTTCTGGCACGGCGTGTACGACATGGGCGGCGGCAAGCTGATGAAGCTGGCCGACCGCGGTGTGCAGCTGCCGCGCGCGCCCGGCCACGAGGTGGTGGGCCGTGTCGCGCGCCTGGGGCCCGACGCCACCGGCGTGAAGGTCGGCGACCTGTGCATCGTCTATCCCTGGCTGGGCTGCGGCGAGTGCGAGGTGTGCAAGGCCGGCGACGACAACCTGTGCACCAAGCCTCATGCCATCGGCGTTCTGCACGACGGCGGCTTCGGCGAAGAGGTGTGCGTGCCCAGCGCCCGCATGTTGGTGCCGGTCGGAAACATCGATCCGGCCTTCGCCGCCACGCTGGCCTGCTCGGGGATCACGGTGTATTCGGCGATCCGCAAGGTGCAGCCGCTGGGCCCCGACGATCCCGTGGTGCTGTTCGGCGCCGGTGGCCTGGGGCTGCAGGCGGTGTCCATGCTGCGCGCGCTGGGTCACCGCAACATCGTCAGCGTCGACATTGCCGCCGACAAGCGTGAAGCCGCGCTCGAGATGGGCGCCAGCGCCGCGGTCGACGGCAAGTCCGACGGACTGGTCGAACGCATCATGGCCGCCACCGGTGGTCCGGTGAAGGCGGCCATCGATTTCGTGCGCATCTTGTTGTTCGAGGACTTCACGCAGGTGCTGGACCACAAGGCCCTCGACGTCATGCCGGTGCCGCCGCCGACGCTCGGCGCGCCCAGCACGGTGACGCCGCC
>JAZKDA010000166.1:3055-5268 GCA_040387815.1 Pseudomonadota bacterium
TGGAGCCACTGCGGCGGTGGGCCTGGAATGCCTGGCCAAGGCCGGCAAGCTGGTGCTGGTGGGCGTGGGCGGCGGGCAGATCGAGCTTTCCCTGGCCGGCATGATCTTCCGGCCGCGCACCATCCAGGGCACCAACACCGGCAACCCGCAAGACCTGCGCGACGTCGCCGCGCTGGCGCGCGAAGGCAAGCTCAAGCCGATCCCGGTCACGCCCATGCCCAAGAGCCAGGCCAACGAGGCCCTGCACCTGCTCGAAGAGGGCAAGGTACGTGGGCGCATCGTGCTGGTGGCGCCCTGACCCGTCCCTGCGCACGGACCTGGCCAAGACAATGCAACACCTGCTCGTGGGATGCGGGGCCGGTTTCTCCGGCGACCGCACCGACGCCGCGGCGCCCGTGGTCGCGACGCTGATCCGCCGCGGCCTGCCCGCGGCCCTGATCTTCGAGAACCTGGCCGAGCGCACCCTGGCGTCAGCGCAGTTGGTCAAGCGGCGCGACCCCGGCGCCGGCTACGAGCCGCTGCTGGACGCCCAGCTGCGGCCGGTGCTGGACGACTGCCTGTCGCACGGCATCGCCATCGTGAGCAACATGGGTGCGGCCAATCCGCGCGCCGCGGCGGCGCATGTGGTGCGCATCGCCGCCGAACTGGGCCTGCCGGCGCCGCGCATCGCGGTGATCGAGGGCGACGATCTGTCCGATGAACGCGGCAGCGCGGTGCTGGCTGGGCTGCTGCCGCAAGGCCGAAGCCACGGGATCGTCAGCGCCAACGTCTACCAGGGCGCCTTCGAGATCGCGCAGGCCCTGCGTGAGGGGGCGCAGGTGGTGATCACCGGCCGTGTCGCCGACCCGGCCCTGGTGCTCGGCCCGGCCATCGCGCATTACGGCTGGCTGCCGCACGAGTGGGACCGGCTGGCCGGCGCCACCATGGCGGGGCACCTGCTCGAATGCAGCGCCCAGGTGACCGGCGGCTATTTCGCTGACCCAGGCTTCAAGGACGTGCCCGGCCTGGCGCTTGTGGGCTACCCCATCGCCGAGATCGAACCCGACGGCAGCTGCACGGTCAGCAAGGCCGAGGGCACGGGCGGGCGCGTCGACTTGCCGGTGGTCAAGGAGCAACTGCTCTATGAAATCCACGATCCGGCGGCCTACCTCACGCCCGATGTGGTGGCCGACATCACCCAGGCTACGCTGGCGCAGGTCGGCCCCGACGCGGTTCGCCTGTCGGGTGTGCGCGGCCATCCCCGGCCGGCGACCCTGAAGGCGCTGGTCTACTACGAAGGCGGCTGGTTGGGCGAGGCGGAGATTTCCTATGCCGGTCCCAATGCGCAGGCCCGGGCCCGGCTGGCGGCGCAGATCGTGCGCGCACGGATGGGGCCGGTCGAGCTTCGCGCCGACCTGATCGGCGTACTCAGCCTGTTCAACGATGACGCGGGACGCGCACTGTCCGAAAAAGCGACGGGCGCCTGCGACGACGTGCGCTTGCGGCTGGCGATCCGCCATGCCGACGAGCGCGAGGTCGACCGCCTGCTGCGCGAGGTGACGGCGCTGTGGCTGTGCGGGCCGGCCGGCGGCGGCGGTGTGCGCACCGCCAAGCGCCAGCGCCTGTCCAACATGGCCTGCCTTGTCCCGCGCGAGGCCGCGCCGGCCCGCCATGTGTTCGTGGAGCATGCCGCATGACCGCATCGTGCGACACCGTCGTCTTGCTGCACCAACTCGCGCACGCGCGGGCGGGGGACAAGGGCAATCACTCGAACATCTCGCTGTTCGCCTACCGGCCGCAGCTGTATCCGCTGCTGGTCGAGCAGGTCACGGTCGAGCGCGTCACGGCGCTGTTTGCCAGCCGCCAGCCGACGCGCGTGCGGCGCTACTTGCTGCCGCGCCTGGAGGGCATGAACTTCGTCCTGGAAGACGTGCTGGACGGCGGCGTCAATGAATCGCTGAACTTGGACGCGCACGGCAAGGCGCTGTCATTTCTGCTGCTGACCTTGCCAGTGACGGTGCCTGCAGGCAGCCTTTAGAAGGCGACCTTGTCGCGTCCCTTGAGCTGCAAGATCTCGCGCGCCTCGTCGGGCGTGGCCACCTGCAGGCCCAGGCCGTCGAGGATCTCGCGGGCCTTGAGCACCTGCTCGGCGTTGCTGCTGGCCAGCTTGCCGGGGCCGATCCAGAGGTTGTCCTCCAGGCCCACCCGCACATTGGCGCCCATGGACGCAGCCA
>JAZKDA010000167.1:0-8990 GCA_040387815.1 Pseudomonadota bacterium
GCGCCAAGCCCTACTACCAGGCGCACGACCGCGGCGTGAAGCTGATCGGCGCCACTGCGCATTACGTGACGACCGACCTCGACGAGGGCCCGATCATCGAGCAGGACGTGGCCCGCGTGGACCACAGCAAGACGGTGGAAGACCTCACCGCCATCGGCCGCGACACTGAAAGCCAGGTGCTGGCCCGTGCGGTCAAGTGGCACGGTGAGCACCGCGTGCTGCTCAACGGGCACAAGACGGTCATCTTCAAGTGACCCCGCCCCGCGGGCGGGGTCATCCCCGCGAAGGCGGGGATCCACACAACAAACCCCGCCTCCGCACGCACCTCGTTCCTGGGTTCCCGCCTGCGCGGGAACGACGGAGGCTTCGCGGGAATGACGACGAAGTGGACAATGTCCCCATGAGCCGCATCCCGCCCATCCAGTGCCTGCTGACCTTCGAGGCCCTGGCGCGCCTGCGCTCGGCCACCCAGGCGGCCGATGAGTTGTGCGTGACGCCCAGCGCCATCAGCCACCGCATCAAGCAGCTCGAACAGATCATGGGCACGCGGCTGTTCGGGCGCGCCGATTTTTCCCTGACCACCGAGGGCAGCGAGTACCTGGCCCATGTGCGCGAGGGGCTGGTCGCCCTGGGGCGCTTTCCCGGGCGCGAGGGCGCCACCGGCAAACGCAAGCTGCGGGTGGCCGTCACGCCCACCTTTGCACGCTCCATCCTCATGCCGCGCCTGCGCAGCTTCATCGAGGCCTATCCCGAGGTCGACCTCACGCTGCAAGTGTCCATTCCGCTGCTGGACGTGGTGGCCGAAGACGGCGACCTGACCATCCGCTTCGGCACCGGCCGCTATGCCGATGTCGAACACCTGTGCCTGATGACCGACGAGGTCACCCCGTTGGCATCGCCCGCCTACCTGCGCGAGAACGGCCCCTTGGACAGCGCCGAGGAGTTGCTGGGCGCCAAGCTGCTGAAAAGCCCGCTGGAGCCCTGGCGCACCTGGTTCCTGGCGCATGGCATCGATGCGCCCGAGCCGGCCGAGGGTTCGTCCTTCAACGACATCGGGCTGATGTGCGACGCCGCTGCGCTGGGGCTGGGCGTGGCCCTGGTGCGGCTGAAGCTGGGGCAGCCGTGGCTGGAGACCGGCCAGCTGGTGCGCCTGTCGCCGCGCAGCGTGCCCAGCCCGCACGCGCACTACCTGTGCTGGCGCGCCGGCACGCTGGACCGCTGGGAGTGCGCCGCCTTCGCCGATTGGCTCAAGAAATCCCTGACCTGAAGCCGCGGCCCCGCCCACACCGCGTGGCCGGTTTTTCCGGCATCGGCTGAAATCTCTTCATCCACGGGCCGCGCCGGCCGCCCTACACTGCGGCGCATGAACGCCCCCCACGACCCCGCCCTGTTGCAACGCGCCGAGCGTCAGCAGCAGGTGGTGCAGGCCCTGACGCCCCTGCTGCCGCACGGCGCGCTGCTGTGGACCGCCGAGGACACCACGCCCTACGAGTGCGACGGCCTCACGGCCTACCGCCAGCGGCCGCTGGCCGTGGCCCTGCCCGAAACCGAGCCCCAGGTGCAGGCCGTGCTGCAAGCCTGCCACGCGCTCGGTGTCCCGGTGGTGGCGCGCGGCGCCGGCACCGGCCTGTCGGGGGGCGCCATGCCCCATGCGCTGGGCGTGACGCTGTCGCTGGCGCGCTTCAACCGCATCCTGGCCATCGACGCAAAGAGCCGCACCGCGCGCGTGCAGTGCGGCGTGCGCAACCTGGCCATCAGCGAGGCGGCCTCGCCCTACGGCCTGTACTACGCGCCCGACCCCTCCAGCCAGATCGCCTGCACCATCGGCGGCAACGTCGCCGAGAACTCCGGCGGCGTGCACTGCCTGAAGTACGGCCTGACCCTGCACAACGTGCTGCGGGTGCGCGGCTTCACAGTGGAAGGCGAGCCGGTCGAGTTCGGCGGCGAGGCGCTGGACGTACCCGGCTACGATCTGCTGTCGGTGGTGGTGGGCAGCGAGGGCATGCTGGCGGTCACGCTGGAGGTCACCGTCAAGCTGGTGCCCAAGCCGCAGCTGGCGCGCTGCATCATGGCCAGCTTCGACGACGTGCGAAAGGCCGGCGACGCGGTGGCCTCGGTCATCGCCGCCGGCATCATCCCGGCCGGGCTGGAGATGATGGACAAGCCCATGACGGCGGCGGTGGAGGATTTCGTGCACGCCGGCTACGACCTCACCGCCGAAGCTATTTTGCTGTGCGAAAGCGACGGCACGCCCGAGGAGGTCGAGGAGGAGATCGGCCGCATGAGCGAGGTGCTGCGCCAGGCGGGCGCCACGGCCCTTGCCGTGAGCCGCGACGAGGCCGAGCGGCTGCGCTTCTGGAGCGGGCGCAAGAACGCTTTTCCCGCTTCGGGGCGCATCAGCCCCGACTACATGTGCATGGATTCGACCATTCCGCGCAAGCGCCTGGCCGACATCCTGCTGGCCATCCAGGCGATGGAAAAGAAGTACCAGCTGCGGTGCGCCAATGTGTTCCACGCGGGCGACGGCAATCTGCACCCGCTGATCCTGTTCGATGCGAATGACCCCGACCAGCTGCACCGCTGCGAGTTGTTCGGCGCCGACATCCTGGAGACCAGCGTCGCGATGGGCGGCACGGTCACCGGCGAGCACGGCGTGGGCGTGGAAAAGCTCAACTCGATGTGCGTGCAGTTCTCCGCCGCCGAGAACGAGCAGATGTTCGGCCTCAAGCGCGCCTTCGATCCGCAGGGACTGCTCAACCCGGGCAAGGTGATTCCGACGCTGCAGCGCTGCGCCGAGTACGGAAAGATGCTGGTGCGCGGCGGGCAGATCAAGCATCCGGATTTGCCGCGGTTTTGAGGAGACTGCGCGAGGCGACGTCCGCTCGCGCCAGATATACCTCGCTCCTGGATCTCCGCCTTCGCGGAGATGACGCACCTACCCCCCCATCACCTCCAGCGCCAGGCACAGATCCGCCCAGGCCTTGGCCTTTTCCGGCAGGTTGCGCAGCAGATAGGCCGGGTGGTAGGTGACGACCACCGGTACGCCCTGGTACTGGTGCGCCCGGCCGCGCAGTTTGCCAATTGGCTCGGTCGTGCCCAGCAGCGATTGCACGGCGAAGCGGCCCATGGCCAGGACGATCCGCGGTTGCAGCAAGGCCACCTGGCGGCGCAGGTAGGGCTCGCACTGGGCCACTTCGTCGGGTTGGGGGTTGCGGTTGCCGGGCGGGCGGCACTTGAGCACATTGGCGATGTACACGCCCTGCCCACGCGCAAGGCCGATGCCGCGCAGCATGTTGTCCAGCAGCTGGCCGGCCGGGCCGACGAAGGGTTCGCCCTGCAGGTCCTCCTGCTCGCCCGGCGCTTCGCCGACCACCAGCCAGTCGGCCTGCCGGTCGCCGACGCCGAACACGGTGTTGCGCCGGCCTTCGCACAGCCCACAGGCCCGGCAGGCGGCGACGGTCTGCTCAAGCGTCTCCCAGTCCATGGTGTCGACGAGACCGGGAGCGCCTGCCGGCATGACTGGAGCACTGACGACCGGCGTACTGACGACTGGCACACGCGATGGTGCAGGCGCAGGCGGAGTTTCAGGGAGGGCCCCCGCCTCCGCGCCGCCCCCGGCGCGCGACAACGCCCCGCCGCGCCCGGGACCAGCGGCTGGCGCCGCCCACCCCCCCGCCCGGCGGGGGGGCTCGGGGGGGGTGCCGTCAGTACGGCGCGGACGGTCCGCCTCAAAGAGGCGGACTCCCATCTCCGCCAGCATCGCCCGTTGCCGTGCGTCGAGGTCGAGGCTCATGCGCTTGTCACAGTTTCAGGCTCATGACCACCGCGTCCTCGCGCGCGCCCTGGGCGGCGGGGTAGTAGGCCTTGCGCTGGCCGACCGACTGGAAACCGCCCACCTCGTACATGTGGCGCGCGCGCCGGTTGCTCTCGCGCACTTCCAGCCACAGCCACTGCGCGCCCTGACCGCGGGCCCAGATGGCCAGCGCCTCCATCATCACGCGGCCCCAGCCCTCGCCCCGGTGCTCGGGCGCGACGGTGATGTTGAGCAGATGCACCTCGTCGACGCCTTTCATGGCGATGAAGTAGCCCAGCACCTGGCCATCGGCCACCAGCAACTGGGCCTGGTAGCCGGCGCGCAGCGAGTCGGCGAAGTTGCCGCGGCTCCAGGGAAATTCGTAGGCGGCCAGCTCGATGGCCAGGACGTCGTCGAGCCAACGCTCGGTCAGGGGTTCGAACGTGGCCTCGGCGGGGCGGACGACGGCGTTCATGACGGGTTCGGGGACGCGATGGGTGGCTGGCGCGCCGCGCGTTCGTCGGCCCGCTCCTGGGTGGTTTGAGCGACTTTATCGCGAATGTACAGCGGCAGGGCCTGAGCCGCCGGCACGGCCGCGCCATCGGCCAGCATGCGCGGCGCCAGCCGCAACAAGGCCTGGGCGCTGGGCAGCGCCCCGACGCGCCGAGGCCCGGCCGGCAGCAACGCGCCGTGGACAGTGAAGGCATTGCCGGCCAGGACGAAACCCGGCGGCACCTGAAGCTGGCCGGGTGCGCACAGGGCCGGCGCCGCCAGCGTTTGCCAACGCGTGCCGTCGTGCGCATAAGTGGCGGCATAGACCTCACCCATGCGCGCGTCCAGCAGGGCCACCACCTGCGACACGCCCGCCTGGTGGCGCGCCTGTTCGGCCACCGCCAGCAGCGTGTCCACCGGCAGCACCGGCACGCCGGCGCCCCAGGCGAGCCCCTGGGCGACGGCACAGGCGGTGCGCAGGCCGGTGAAGGAGCCGGGGCCACGCCCGAACACGATGGCGCCAAGCTGCCCGATCGGCAGGCCGGCGCGCGCCAGCAGGTCCATCGCGACCGGGATCAGGCTGGCCGAGGACTCGCGCCCGCCCGCCCCCTCGTGCGAGAGCTCGCGCGGCTGTCCGGCCGCATCGTGCCAGCCGACGGCCACGCAAAGGGCTTCGGTGCTGGTGTCAAAGGCAAGGAGCGGGAGGGCGGTCACAAGACAAGGGGATCGGAGGGCGGGTCGCCGATTATCCCGTGCCCATAATCGCGAATGCTCGCTGCCGTCCGCCTTGCGCTCGTTTCCTTACTGTGCGCACTCTCGGCCCAGGCGCAGGCACAGGCACTGCCGCCCGAGGTGGAGGCCGCCCTGGCGCGCGCCCGGCTGCCGCGCGAGGCGGTGGCCCTGGTGGTGGCCGACGCCGACGCGCGCATGCCGCCGCGCCTGATGCACCGCGCCGATGTGGCACTGAACCCGGCGTCCATCAGCAAGCTGGTCACCACCTTCGCGGCGCTGGAGCTGCTGGGCCCGGCCTTCACCTGGAACACGCCGGTCTACCTCGACGGGCCGGTCGAGGGCGGCGTGCTGCAGGGCAACCTGTACCTCAAGGGACAGGGCGATCCCAAGCTGGTGATGGAGCGGCTGTGGCTGCTGCTGCGGCGCGTGCAGGGCCTGGGCGTGCAGCGCGTCGCCGGCGACATCGTGCTGGACCGCAGTGCCTTCGAGCTTTCGCCCCAAGACCCCGCGGCCTTCGACGGCGAGCCGCTGCGGCCCTACAACGCCGCGCCGGACGCGCTGCTGCTCAACTACCGCTCGATGGTGTTCCATTTCGCGCCGAATGGCGACACCGCGCGGGTGCAGATGGAGCCGCCCCTGGCCGGCACCGCGTCGCCCGCGAGCGTGCCCTTGGCCCCCGGCGAATGTGGCGACTGGCGCGGCGCGCTGAAGGCCGATTTCAGCGATCCGGCGCGGGTGCGCTTCGCCGGGCGCTACCCGGCGGCCTGCGGCATGCGCAGCTGGCCGGTGGCGGCGGCCGATCCGGCCGGACATGCGGCGCGGACGGTCGGCGGCATCTGGCACGAAATGGGCGGGCAGCTGGGCGGCACGGTACGCGAAGGCCGGGTGCCGGTGGGACTGCGGCCGGTCTTGGAAGTCGCTTCACCGCCCCTGGCCGAGGTGGTGCGCGACATCAACAAGTTCAGCAACAACGTGATGGCCCAGCAGCTGTTCCTCACGCTCAGCCTGCAGCAGCGTGGCACCGGCACCCTGGCCGGCTCGCGCGAGCTGCTGCGGCAGTGGTGGCGCGAGCGCCTGACGGGGGAGCCGCCCTTCACCGGCAACGGCTCGGGCCTGTCGCGCGACGAGCGCATCACGGCCGGGCAGCTGGCGGGCCTGCTGCAGCTGGCCTGGGCCTCGCCGCTGATGCCGGAGTTCGTGGCCTCACTGCCGGTGGCCGGCCTGGACGGCACGGCCCGCCGCACCGGGCTTCGCAGCACCGGCCTGGCCCATCTGAAAACCGGCAGCCTGCGCGACGTGACCGGGGTGGCGGGTTATGTGCATGGCAGCGGCGGGCGCCGCTGGGTGGTGGTGGCGATCGCCAACCACCCCAGCGCCGCAGCGGTGCGGCCAGCCATCGACGCGCTGCTCGAGTGGGCGGCGCGCGAACCGCAGCCAGCGCGCTGAAAGCCTACCAGCGCGTGCGGATCTTGTCGTGGGCGTAGTTGCCGAACAGGCGGTGCGCGACCGGGGTCGGGTAGATCTTGTCGGCGAAGAAGTACAGCGCCGGGTTGCTGCCCACCTCCAGCGTGGTGCTGTCGCACAGATAGGAGCTGACCTGCCCGAGACCCAGGCCGATGCTGTCGCTGGCGGCGCCCGCGACCGAGGTGCAGACCGGCCCGGCGACGGTGGCCCCGGTGCCCATGTAGGTGGACGGCGAGGCGGTGACCAGGTTGAAGTACAGGGGCAGGTCGACGTAGAGCACGTTGGCGCCCAGATCGACGATGGAGATCAGCAAGGACTGGTTGAAGAAGGTGCTGAAGTCCTGCAACGTGCCGCTGATGGCGGCGTCGGTGGCCCAGCGCGAGCGGCCCAGGTTGTAGGGGCCCACCACCACCACATGCTTGGCGCCCGCATCGACCAGCCGGCGCACCTGCGCGCCGAGGTCGGTGCCCGCCTGGCCGATCCTGGCCCGCGCCTGAGCCGAGCTCTGGCTGCTGGCGAGCATCAGCTGGGTCTCGGTCACGATGTCGGCGGTGCCGGCGTTGACCACCACCAGGTCCTGGCCGAGGAAGGCGCCGCCAGCCAGGAATGCGTCGATCTGCTCCTTGACCGTCGGCGTGGCCGCATTGCCCACCGCGTCGGGCTTGGCCAGCACGCGGGCGTTGCCGGTGGCGTAGCCGGTGCCGCCGCTGGCCGCTGAAGTCAGGCCCAGGCCGTACAACTCGGCCAGGCGTGCGACCCACACGTTCACGGAACCGTCGTTGACGGTGTAGCGCTTGCCGGTCTGCCCGACATCGGCCATGCCGTCACCGAAGGCCACGACACGCGTGGGCACGAGCTGCGATGCGACGCTGCCGCCGCCGCAGGCCGCCAGCAGCGCGGCCGAGGCAAGTGCGGCGCCCAGCAGGGCGCGGCGCAGGCTTTGGAATGCCATAGAAATCGTCTCCAGGAAAGATAGGAGAGTTTAGCGACCGTCGGGGCATGAAAAGGGAGTTCCTCAGCGGCCACCGCGGAACCGGCTTTGCCGGGCCGCTGGTGGCGCCCCCTGAGGGGCTGAGGGCCGCGGCTCCTGACCTGCCTGCGCAGGTCAGGACGGCCTGAAGAGCCGCCGCCTCTGGCGGCGAGCACCGGGCGCCGAAGGCGCTTCGGGGGTGGGATTCAGTCACCGGCTGCGGCGCGGCGCAGGCGGTCGTGGATGCCGGCCCATTCGGGCGCATCGGGCGGGGGTTCGATCCAGATCAGGCGCACGCCCGCCGCGTCGAACTCGCGCAGCACGGCAAACAGCTGGCGGGCGGCTTGCGCCGGGTCGTCGGGCATGCGCCGGCGCAGTACCTTGCGCGAGGCGGTGCGCAGCACGGCGCGCGACCAGATCGCAATGCCGGCGCCCTCGGGGCCCAGCACGTCCAGCGCGGCCTGCAGGGCGCCGGCGTCCATCAGCCGCACCCGCGCCTGGGGCGCGTAGTGCGATTCCAGCGTGCCCGAGGCGCGCGGCGAAGCGCCGGCCATCTCGTGCGGCAGCCACAGGCGCTCGCCGCAGGCGGCGGCGATGCGCTCGTGCGTGAGCGTGCCGGGGCGCAGCAGCACCGGCACGCCGCGGCTGCAGTCGACGATGGCCGATTCGATGCCGACCTCGCAGGGGCCGCCGTCGAGCACCAGCAGTTCTTCGCCGAACTCGGCCCGCACGTGGGCCGCGGTGGTGGGGCTGACCCGCCCGAACCGGTTGGCGCTGGGCGCGGCCAGGCCGTGCACCGGCGGCTGCGTGGCGGCGCAGGCCCGCAGCAGGGCATGCGCCACCGGGTGCGAGGGGCAGCGCAGGCCCACGGTGGGTTGGCCGCCGGCCGAGGCGCTGGCCACGCCTTCGCGGCGAGGCAGGATGACCGTGAGCGGACCGGGCCAGAAGGCCCGCATCAGCCGCTGCGCCACCGCCGGCACCTCGCGGGCGAAATGCATTGCGGCCGGCGCATCGGCGACATGCACGATGAGCGGATGGTCGCTGGGGCGGCCCTTGGCCGCGAAGATGCCGGCCACCGCCGCGTCGCTCCCGGCGTCGGCGCCCAGCCCGTAGACAGTCTCGGTGGGAAAGGCCACCAGGCGGCCGGCGGCCAGCGCCGCGGCTGCCTCACCGATGGCGGCGCTGGAGTGGCCGTCGAGGATCACCGGGTTGCGCCTTGGCCGCTCAGAACGGCGCGATGCCCAGCAGGGCGCAGGCCCGCAGGGCGGTCTCGCGCACGGCCGTCACCGACGCGCCGGTGACGTTGAGGTGGCCCATCTTGCGCGCGCGCCGGGCTTCGGTCTTGCCGTACAGGTGCAGGTGGGTGCCGGGCAGGGCCAGCACGGCGGCCCAGTCGGGCTCGACCGGCAGCTGCGCGCCCTCGCGCCACCAGATGTCGCCCAGCAGGTTCAGCATGATCGCCGGGCTGTGCTGGCGCGGCGCCTCCAGCGGCAGGCCGGCCAGGGTGCGCACCTGCAGCTCGAATTGCGAGATGTCGCT
>JAZKDA010000168.1:0-2875 GCA_040387815.1 Pseudomonadota bacterium
GCGCAGGCGCTGGCGGCCTCGACGCCCAGCACCGTAGGTGGCGGCGCTGGCCCGCCGGGTGTACCAAAGGGCGGCCACGGCCAGCACGCCGAACAAGGCCAGGCGGTCGGGTTTGAGTGCGGGCATGGTGTCAGGTCTCCAAGATGCCGCCAGAGCTCGCGTAGGCGACCTGCAGGGCGGAGAGCTTGCGCTCGGGTTGCGAATAGCCGGCGCCGGGCAGGCTGGCCCAGATCGGGGCGCACTTGCGCACGGCCTCAGCCAGGCGGCCGGCGCGTACATCGTTCAAGGCGCCGCGCTCGCGTATGAGCTCCATGCAGGCGGCGTCCTGACTGTCGGGGCCGAAGTCGGGCAAGCCCAGCCGGGCGGCCAGCGAGTCCCACGTGCGGGCCAGAAACTGATAGCGGCCCGCGGCCGACGTGCGCAGCAGCTGGCCGGCCTTGTTCCGAAATGGGGTGTACACGCGCGGGTGATCGTCGAACGAATCGAACAGCGCACCACCGAACAGCGTGCGATAGCCGTCGGGGCCGCTGGTGCCCTCGGCATAGGCCAGCATGTCCCGGAAGGCGCGCTCATTGGCGGCGGCCTGGTCGGGCGCGACCTCGGCGGGGGTGTAGGTGCTGGGGGTGATCATCACAAGGGCGTCTTCGAAAATGGTGGTGGTCTGCTGGTGCTCGTCGGTGGGCGGCTGGTCAGGCTCGGGCGGCGTGTAGTCCGGGGCGAGCCAGGCGCCCTGCCCTGGCGTCGATGCCAGGACCAGGGCGGCGGCCAACACGACGGCCAGAGCGAGCGGCATCGTCCATTTCACACGTCGAGCTCCTCAATCCAGGTCATGCCGACCTTCAAGGTGGCGTTGACGTCTTCGGTCTGGATCACGAAGCCGTAACCGGGCTTGATGACGTAGGGCTCGGAGTCGCTCACGGGCACCTTCACGAACATCACACCGGTCTGAGCCAGGCCCGTGGCAACGCCCACAGGGTTCTGGTAGCGCACCTGCGCGGTCGAATCGGCGCCGCCGGAGAGCTTGGATTTGCCGTTGCCCGACAGAAGGGTCAGCTGCGTCGCGGTGAGACCGCAATACATGTCGTTGGTGTTGGTGCCGTTGTTGAAGCCGACGAACTGCCGCATGACCAGGCGCTTGCCGGAGCCGGCGGGGTTCCAAAGCTGAATCGCGGTGTAGTTACCACTGCCCGCGACACTCAAGCGAGTGGCGAAGGTCTTTTGCGCGAGGGTGAGCAGCTTGCCGCCGTCGATCACGGAGACGGTGCCCAACAGGGTCTGATCGACAAAGTCGTTGTCAGCGACGATGACGCTGCCGACGTTGGCCGCGCCGCTGGCGTCAGAGATCACGATGCGCTTGAATGGCCGATCACGAAAGCCCTGGCCGGCGGCGATGGGGCCAAAGGGCCCGACTCCGTCAATGGTCAGGTTGACCTCGCTCGTCGCGGCCATGATGCGCACAAAAGAGCCTTCGGCCAGGATGACCTGCGAGCCACCAGCGGCGACAGAGAACGGGTAGACCTTGAATGCTTTCACGTGTTCATCCTTTGCGCAGCGCGGCCAGTGCCACCAGGCCCGCCATCACGAGCGAGCCGATCAGAATCTTGTCGGTCAGAGCGCCGCGCCCCTTGGCATCGGCATAGGCGGTGTTGATCAAGGCCGCTTCCCGGTTCAGGCTATCGAGGGCCGTGTTTTGCGCGCCGGCGGCGAAGTCAAACGCGCGGCCGGTGACGTGATCCGAGTAGTTCAGCGCGGCCTTCAGATCGTCCGTGCTGGCGGTAATCGCGGCGTTGGCAACCTGGCCGTCCAGGGCGGTGATTTGCACCGTGCTGCTCTCGGCCGAGATCCCGCGCTCACCGATCACCCGGCGGTTATCGGTGTTGGCCGTGCTTTGCTGCTGTTCGCTGCTGCTCTCACTCACGGGACAACTTTCAACATGACGGCGCCGGTGGTGAGCCAGCCCGTGCGCAGGCATTGCTTGACCAGGTGGGGCCGTTGGGTGGTTTGGGCCAGCAGGCAGGCCTGATAGCCGCGCGCCAGGCGCACCAGCTCGAAATCGAGCACGGCGGCGGGAAGGCGGTCGCCATCGGAGACCAGGCCCACCACATCCAGGCGACGGCCGCGCGCCAGGTCAACCGGGCGCACGGCCATCAGCGCATGGCTGCGGCCGTGGGTGAACTCGTACAGGTGGGCATTGCCGAATGCATCGCGCGGCGACGACAGCGGCCCCCACGGACTGGCGGCCAGAGACGGCAGCATGGCCGCCATCGCCTCGTCGTTCCAGTCGCGCGGGATCAGCGCTTGGTGCGCAACACAAGCCATGCGGCCCCCACGATCAGGGCCGGCACGAGCCACACAGGCAGCGCGCCGGCCGACTGCAAGGCCGTGCCCGATCCGCCAAGGTTCACGCTCCAGCCCGACGAGTCGAAGCCGTAGCGACTGCCCGAGCTGGACAGCGTGCCATCGGCGCCCGAAGACGCGGAAACGCTGATCGGCGGCAGCGCCATCGCTCAGCCCTTGACCAGCAGATAGCCGACGACGGCCAGGCCCAGCAGCACAACCCCGGAAGGCAGGCCCGCGAACGCGCCTTGAGCGGTGGAAATGGGCTTGCCCTCGACGCCCACGCCAGTGGGGCCGATGGACTGGTACCCGTTGGGGTAATTGACGGCGTAGCCATCGGCGCCAGGCATGGCTTGATCCACGCCAAACGCGGTGCCCAGGAACGCGATGAACGCACGGGCGGTGCGTTGACTGTCCTGCTGATAGACCAGGTCGGCCTCGGTCATGGCGGCGATCAGTAGGCCGAGAAGGGCAGGAGCTCTTCGGTCTCCACGGTGATCGTTTCACCGGCGGAGAAGGTGCCGTAGAACTGCGCGGA
>JAZKDA010000168.1:2885-4426 GCA_040387815.1 Pseudomonadota bacterium
CACGCCCGAAGCCGGGCGCGTGTCCCAGGTGCGGCCGGTCAGCTGGCCGTCTTGCACGGGGTCGAAGACCACGACGCTGGCCTGTGGCACCTTGAAATTGTCCTGCGCGACGGTGTTGATCTCGGCGACGCTGTTGAGCTCGTGCTCGGTGACGCCTTCACGCACGGTCTTGAAGCCGGTCATGTTGGCCGAGTAGAAGACGATCCGGCGGAAGTTGGAGCCACCGCCGGCCGGGTCCAGGTGGGGGACCGGAATGGCGAAGGTGCCAGCGGCGCCGATCACGACAGTCGCGCGGTGCTTGCGCGTCATCAGCCAGCGGATACCGGCTTCGTTGGGGTCTTCGGTCGGCGGTGCGACGTCGCAAAAGCCGGTGAGCGTGGGCGAGGTCGCGCCGCTGATCGTCACTTCGAGGCGCAGCGACGTGATACCGGACTTGGCCGACAGGTCGATGGTGCCGGCCTGGCGCGCGTTGGGGGTGACGGCGCGGCGGTCCATGAGATCGATCTTGCACACGGTGGCGGCCGTGGTGGCGCCCTGGTACAGGTTGACCGATTCGATGTTGGCGCCGGTGGTCTGAAAGATCACTTTGCCGTTGGCCTTCAGTTCGATGAGGGTGATCATCGAACGGGTGAAGGTGCCGCCCAGGATCAGCGTGATCTTTTCGAGGACGGAGCCCAGAAACTTGTTCATGTCCGTCACGGCCACGCCAGAGTTGGCGACGTTGCCGAACGGATCAAGGCGCATTTGCTTGTTCATGAGTCGGTGCTCCGATCAAGCCAGCGCGTCTTGCACGTAGGGGATTTGTTTGGCGACGACGGTGCCCAACACGCCCAGCGCGGCGGTCTTGACCATCGTGTTCTTCGAGAAGTGGTAGACGGCGAAGGCGATGCCGGCGGCAATCGCGGTGCCAGAAAATTTGCTCAGGTCCATGACGGCTCCGGTGGGCGGTGGTTGAAGTAGGCCCAACGATCACGGATGCGCGCGGCGGCGTCGAATTTGCGCCCTTAGGCGGGTGCCCTTAGGACTTGTTCGCGGCGCGCGGCGCGGGCGGTTTTTTTTTGCTCGGTGCGTTGCGCCCGAACGTCAGCACACCCTTTACCGGGTTCGCTTCCCCGGCCCGGCGCTCGATCCAATGCAGGTCGGGCAGCTGCTGGACCTCTTGCTCGGGCACGTCCAGGAGCTTGGACATTTCGCGGCAGTCGGTGCGGAAGGTGAGCCGACCCGTGTGGATCACGTCGGCGTTGGAGAAGGTCGACTTATCGCACTCGGCGGGCCGCTGGCCGGCGGCGATGATGTACAGCCAGCCTTCTTTCCCATCACGCGGGCACACGTACTCACGACCGACGTTCAGGCACTTCCTCCATAACGGCGGGGCCTTACTTGGCTTCGAGACTTCCGGCAATTCGTCGACGAACATCCAGAGTCGCGACGTTATCCAGGCAGCTTCACAGAAGCGGTGAAACTCCTGATCAAGCCCGGGGCCATGCGATGGGAGATACCGAAGGCAGAACGTCGGCGCCTTCATAGCGAGCACGAAGGCG
>JAZKDA010000168.1:4436-5099 GCA_040387815.1 Pseudomonadota bacterium
TGAAGAACTGGATCCCGAAGGCCTTGTTCGTGTAGAGCGCCGCGCCCGCCGCGCGCGGGTACTTGGTGACGAGCTCGGCATAGGCGAACGCGGTCAGAGCCGCGAGCACGAAGGCGGCCAGGTCGGTGTACGGGGTGCCCAGGTCGCGCAAGGTCGGATCGTGCTTGAAGTCCCACACGATCAGCCGCGGCGGCGCGGCGCGCTCGATCAGTTGCTTGATGTGGGCCGTTTTGCCGGTGCCGCGCGCACCGAAGACCGCGTGAACCAGGGCCTTTTCGTTCACCGTCAGCCGACGCGGTAGACCGGCGTCCCGTCGGTCGGGGCGGGGGCGGTGGTGGCAGTCGGCGCGGCGGGCGCGTCGAGGGTGCGGCCGGTCTGCGCCGCGTGCGCGGTGGCGGCGTTGACGTAGCCGGCCACCAGGGGCGCGGCGGCCAGGATCAGCATGCACTCTTCGGGGTAGGCACCCATGAGCGGGCCCAGCCGGCCCAGCCACTTGGCGGCCACCGGCGGCGCGGCGTCGGCGACGGCCTGCAGGTCGGCGTCGGTCCACTCGTCGCGGATCTCCGGCAGGCGCCTGGCGATGCCGGCGCGCACGGCGCGTAGGGCCTTGCCGGTGAAGGTGGCGATGCCGGCCAGCATCTTGGCTTGTGCCTCGGCGGCAGC
>JAZKDA010000168.1:5109-7906 GCA_040387815.1 Pseudomonadota bacterium
CTGTGCGACGTCTTCCGGGGTCGACGGCGTGGCCTGTGCCTGGTCGCGGCCAATGTCGGCGGCCAGCGCGTCGAGCGGATCGGGGCCGGCGGTGGCCGGCGTGGTGGTGGTGGCGTCCATCAGGCGTCCAAGAGGGTGCGCGCGGGCCGCGGGGCCGACGCAGGCGCCGCGGGCGATGCGGCCGGGGCCTTGGGCTTGAGCCGGGCCTCGATCCGGCCGAAGGCGTCGCCGCCCTGGTCAGCGAAGCCGGCCGAGTCGCAGTAGGAACAGGTCCACTTGCGTTTTCCGCCGGCCGACGTCGAGAACACGGCGGTCCCGGTGCATTCGATCATCGGGCATGGCCCGTGTTCCTTGAGCGCCATGGTTCAGAGCTGGCGCAGATCGGCGCGCGCGACGGTTTCGAAGTCGTCGCCTTTGTCGCTGTCGAACAGCACGACGACGGCGGAGTCGACCGGCAGATCGTCATTGCCGAGCGGGGTGCGGATCGTCACGCCGGCCTGGCCGAAACGCGGGTGTTCGCTGTTGGAGACTTGGACGGGAGAGCGGGCGGGGGTCGAGGTCGGAAGCATGGTTGCCTTTCAGGATGGTTGCCGGGTGCCGCCCGGCGCGGTGAATTGCAGATCGTTGGACATGAAGCCCAGCGCGTCGCCCAGCTGGCGCGCGATCGACGGCGACAGCTCGCGCTTGAAGACCGGCATGCCGCCTATGAGCACTTCGAGCCGGATCGCTCGCTCGGTGCGGGTCAGCCGCACCTTGTGCAAGGTGTCGATGGCGATGACTTCCGGGGTGCTCATGCAGGCATTTCCTCGGGGACGTGAAAGTAGCTGTAGTCCGTCACCTGGAGCCGGTCGACCAGGATGTTCCCGTTACCGTGGCGCCCTCCGCTCCGGGCGACCACGTCGACCCAGTCGTCAATCAGCCGCTGGCCGCCCTCCCCGTGTCCGTGCTCGGCGATGAAGGCCAGGAAGTCCCCCAGGCGGCCGAACTTGACCAGCACTTGCAGCTGTTCCTGGTACAGCTCGCCTACCTGGTGCTCGTCGGGCAGCGCCAATTCAGGCTCAGCGGCGGCTTCCTCGTCTTCCACCTCGTCCACGCCGAAGTGATCCTTGAGGCCGCGCGACCAGGTCAACATCCGCCGGCCGTCGAACTCGCCGACGAACTCACGAAAGGCACAGATGGCATGCCCGTCGCCCTCCATGGCCAGGGCCAGCAGCTGAAACGGGGTGTAGTGGTCGGTGGTGCCCCAGGTGTCGCGCTTGCCGGTCTTGGCGTGTGAACTTGTGAGCTCCGACGACATACCCCACGATTCGTCGTGGCCCCACTTGGCGATGTACTCAGCGGCCTGCTGCCCTCCCCTCACGTCCAGGCTGTACACGTTGGCCCAGCTGCGATTGGTGGCGTCGACCAGGCCGCGTTTTTCCAGCAGGCGCACCCACTCGCCGCGCAAGTGCTCGATGGCGGCGCTCGTGAGGCGGCCGGCCTCGTCGGCGGGGCCTTCGGCGAAGGCGGCCGGGTCGCAGAAAACCAGCATGTGCAAGTGCGGGTGCCAGCCGTTGGCACTGCCGTAGGTCACTTCCAGCGAGTTGATCACGCCGATCTTGTTCGCTCGATCCATCACGGCCTTCCAGGCGCGCGAGTTTTGGAACGACTGGCGCGCCTTCGTGAAGGGCTCCATGAGATCGGCCAAGGCCTGGCCCTTGGCGTGGGGAAAAGTGAAGGTGACCAGGTAGGCATGGCCGCCGGCCTCGACGTGCTTGACCATGGCCGGGGCGATCTCGCGCCGGCGCTGCTCGGCGACCTTGGAGGCGCACACCGGGCAGGCCCACACCGATCCGCACGTCTTGACCTTGCCCAGGCGGGAGCGGCTTCCGTCGTGCTGGCGGAAAACCGGCATGCCGCCCTCGGTGACGACGTGCCGATGACACCAGACGGTGCGGTGCTGCTTCTTGGCCGTGCCGCCGAAGGACTTTCGGCCCATCTGGCGCGGGGTCAGGGAGAACAGGATCGACTGCGCCGTTCGCAGCAGCTTGTGCCGGCGGGCCTGCGATTTGCGGCCCACTTCCGCGCGCTGCTGTGTATGGATTTCGCGTGTATACCGAGGGTTCATTAGACCCCCTTGACGGGCGCTCATGAGGCCTTCCCCTCCAGGCGAAGGGCCACGGAGTCAGCCAGGCGCGCGGCGGTCTTGCCGGCGGCCTCACAGTGGGCCGACAGGACGGTGTGAGGGGTCAAGAGGCGGTAGGCCATGCGAAGCGCATAGGCGGCCGTCAGGGCATGCGCACGGGCCTCGCGCAGCTGCTCGGGGGTGAGCGCTTGGGCGGCCTGCGCGGCGCGGTGGGCGGCCCGCACTGACTGGCAGAGCGGGTTCATGGTGGGCAGGCCCAATGCCGGCTGGGTCGCGGGCATCAGTGGCCGTAGCGGGGAAAGGCCAACGACGCGGGGGAGGAAGCCGAAGCCCCCTCCCCCTTTGCCGACACGTCTTCGCTTGGCGAGGAAGTATTCGATTCGGCCATTGCCCCGCAGCGGTTGCCGATGCCGGGGATCACGGCTCCCATGCAGTCGGGACGGGGCGACACGCAGGCGCCGCACTGGATGGCATGGCTGGGCAGCTCGGGCGGGTTGTCACGCGCTTCGATGGCTTCGCCGGCCTGCTCAATGGCGAAGGCGGCGGCGCCGGCCAGTTCCAGGGGGATCGTGATGATCTCGTCCGATCCCTTGATCCAGATGCGCACATTGCGGAACGTGTAGGAAGGCTCGATGACCAGGTCGCGGCCGTCGGGGCGCTTGAAGGTGGTTT
>JAZKDA010000168.1:7916-12312 GCA_040387815.1 Pseudomonadota bacterium
TTTTCACGCCGGCCTCACGACATGGTGGACGCATCCGAACTGCGGGCCGGTGGACAGGAACGCGATGGGCACGCCCGGGATGAACGCGCCATCAAGCTGGTTCATGGCGTCCAGCTTCTTGGCCACGCACATCTGGTGACCTTCGATGCTCTGGGTGGGGCCTGACCGATCCCAGTGACTGCAGGTCTGGCAACGGGGAAACGCTGGCTCAGCCATTCGGGCCGAGTTTGAGGAAGTGGACATGTGGCGCTTTCTGCGGCCCAGCGCTTAAGGGGTGTCCCCGGTTCCCTCGGGAACTCGGTTGAAAGCGCCAGCCCGCCGGGTTATGGATGAGGTACCGGGGACAGCGCGACTTTAGCTGCATGCGTGACGTGGTGCAAGCATGCAGTGAAAACAGGCAGCGTCAGCCAGCAGCCATTGCAGTGGCGTACGGCATGGGGCTAAAGTCCGCCCTTTAGGGACTCTCCCTTAGGAAGCCAGCCATGAAAGCCGTTGAATACCTCGCCGCCTGTAAGCAAAAACTCAACATCTCCAGCGATTACAAGCTTGCGAAGGCGCTCAACGTCCCGTCGAGCCTCATAGCGAAGTACCAGCAGGGGAAGGTGGTTCCTGGCCCGGTGCTGGCCTTCAAGATCGCGGAAATTCTCGGAGATCAGCCGGCGGCGGTGGTGGCCGACTTTGAGGCGGAGCGGGCCGAGAAGATGGGCAAGGACGACGACGCAGACTATTTTCGAGACGTCCTGAACACCATGCGCAAGGTGGTCGGCGTGGCCGGCGCGAGCATTTTGCTCACGCTGGGCGCGGGCAGTTTCTCCAATGCTGACGCGCGCTTAGCTCAGTTTTCCGGTGCCGATGGCAATGCACATCGTATTCCGACAATACACATGGCATCCAGTCACCAGCGTCCACCAGACCGCTGGCGCCGCGATTGCTGGGCGATCATTTCAGCGGCTTCCTTGCGGTCGGCGCGCAAGGCGAAGTCGACAGCGGTCATGCCGAGCTGGTTCTTCATGTTCACGTCGGCCCCGGCCTGCAGCAGAAACTTCACCGCCTGGGCCGAGCCGTACATCGCGGCCATCATGAGCGGCGTGGTCTTGTTGGGCGACTGCGCGTCGATGAAGGCATGGTGCTCCAGCAGCAGGTCCATCATCTCCACGTGGCCGCCGGTGGCGGCGTAGTGCAAAGGCGTCCAACCTGGCTTGTTGACGTCGGCGTCGCGTTTGATCAGGCGGCGCGCCAGATCGACATGCCCCTTGAGGGCCGCGATCATCAGCGGGGTCTCGTCGGCCTTGTTGCGCAGGTCGATTTTGGTGCGGGGCCAGTCGATCAAGATGGCCGCCGCCTTGGGCGCGGGCTCGCGAATCGCCAGCATCAGGCCCGTCTGGCCGTCCGGGCCGGGCGTGTCGGCGTCAAATCCCTTGCTGAGCAGCCCCTGGACGACCCAGGCGTCGTCGCGCTTGACGGCCGCGAAAAAGTCCTCGTAGGACCCTGCATTCGCACCAGAAAAACCAATTGCGACAATAAGATAAACAATATATCTAAAGTAGTTTCTCATGACTGGCCAGTGTCTTCTCGAAGGCGCGCTCCGCTGAAAAGTCGATCGAAGTTGGCCGAAGTCTGCCGCCCGACAGCTTGCGCGTCCAGCCCGCGCAATTGCCCGATCTGGGCCGCGACATAGGGCACATACGAGGGGTTGTTCGTCTTGCCGCGGTAGGGAACGGGTGCCAGGTAGGGGCTGTCGGTCTCGATGAGCAGGCGGTCCAGCGGCACGAAGGCCGCCACCTCGCGCAGGTCGGTCGCGTTCTTGAAGGTCAGGATGCCCGAGAACGAGATGTAAAAACCCAGGTCCAGCGCCGACCGCGCCACTTCCAGGGTTTCGGTGAAGCAATGAAACACGCCGCCGGCGCTGCCGGCCGAGCCGTCCTCGCCCTCCTCCCTCAGGATGCCGATCGTGTCGGCTGAGGCTGCCCGGGTGTGGATGATCAGCGGCTTGGCCACCTGCCGGGCCGCCTGGATGTGGGTGTGAAAGCGAGCACGCTGCCAATCGAGGTCGGCGATGGTGCGGCCGCCCTTGCGGGTGTCCATGCCGTAGTAGTCCAGGCCGGTCTCGCCGATGGCGACCACCTTGGGCAGGCCGGCCCGCTGGACCAGATCGGCCACCGTCGGTTCTGTCACGCCCTCGTTGTCTGGATGCACGCCAATGCTGGCCCAGAAGTTGGGGTAGGTGGTGGCCAGGGCGTGAACCTCGGGAAATTCTTCCAGCGTGGTGCAGATGCAAAGCGCCCGGTCCACCTGGGCGGCGGCCATGGCTTGGCGGATGGCGGGGACCTGCGCGGCCAACTCAGGAAAGCTCAGGTGGCAATGGGAATCGACGAACATGGATGGATCTTGAAACGGAAAGGCCCGCCAGGGCGGGCCACAAGTGCAGCGACGACCCGCAGGCTAGATGGTCTGGGTGGGACGCTCGGAGCCGAGGTGGCTGCCCAGGACCTCTTCGATCTTGACCTTGAGCAGGCGCGACTTCTCGTCCGATGGGAAACGGATGCCGACGCCCTGAGTGCGGTTGGCCGCCGCCCGTGGCGGGGTGAGCCAGGCGACCTTGCCGGCCACCGGGTAGCGCTGCGGGTCGTCCGGCAGGGAAAGCAGCACGTAGACGTCGTCGCCCAGGCGGTACTCGCGCGTGGTCGGAACGAACACGCCGCCGTCTTCGAACAGCGGCACATAGGCCGCATACAGCGCGGCCTTTTCCTTGATGGCGAGCTGGATGACGCTGGGACGGGGACTGGCGGAGGGAGTGCTCATGGTGGCATTGGCCGTTTGGGGCACAAGCAGCTAGTGTAGGGCCGAGCGTGCCCGGCTCACAAGCGCTTCGAGCATCAAGCCCGGATTGAAGGGATGCTCGGCGCTGCGCAAGGCGGTGGCGAGCTCGCGCCACCAGGCGGCCAGCTGGGTCGCGCTGGACGGCGGCGGCAGGTCGGCCGGCAGGAAAAATCGGGGTGCCGCCCCGGCCCGCACCGAGAGCAGGTCGTGGCAGAGCTTTTGCAGCGCGAGCAGCGCCTCGGCCGGCGAAAAATCCGCCAGGGCCGCCACCTCGCCACGCGCCACC
Organism: Pseudomonadota bacterium; assembly: GCA_040387815.1. Classification (GTDB taxonomy): domain Bacteria; phylum Pseudomonadota; class Gammaproteobacteria; order Burkholderiales; family Burkholderiaceae_C; genus Ramlibacter. The sequence goes on from JAZKDA010000168.1 coordinate 11,023, forward strand.
GCCTTGGGCAGCTGGCTCCACTGGCGGGCGCTGCGGCCCGATTGCGCTGCGCGCAGGGCGTCCTCGGGCCGCCCGCCCGCAGCGCGAAGCAGCACGGCCGCGTCGGGCCCGGCAACGCCCTCGCCCTCCAGCCAGCGCAAGGCGTGTGCTTCGGTCGGCCAGGCCATGGTATGCCCCAGACAACGGCTGCGGATGGTGGGCAGCAGCTGGTGCGCCGCCTCGCTTGCCAGGATGAAGCGCACATCGCCGGCCGGCTCTTCCAGGGTCTTGAGCAAGGTGTTGGCCGTGATCGCGTTCATGTCCTCGGCGGGATAGACCAGCACCACCTTGCCGCGACCGCGGGCGCTGGTGCGCTGGGAGAATTCGACCGCGTCGCGCATGGCATCGACACGGATTTCCTTGCTCGCCTTGCGCTTCTTGTCGTCGATTTCGCTCTGCGCCTTCTCGGCCAGTGGCCAGCCCAGGGCGAGCATCACGGTCTCGGGCATCAGCACGCACAGGTCGGCATGCGTGCGAACGGCGATGGCGTGGCAGCTGGCGCATTGGCCGCAGGCGCCGGCGTCGCCCGGTTGGTCGCACAGCCAGGCCTGTGCCAGACCCAGCGCCAAGGTGTACTGGCCCACGCCCGACGGGCCCTGCAGCAACAAGGCATGGCCGGGTTGCCGCATCAGCCGCGCCTGCTGCGCCAGGATCCATGGCGGCGTGATCACAGCAAGCCCCTGGCGGCCACGGCCGCGCGCACCGCGGACCACACCACATCGCGAGACTGTGAGGCATCGATCCGGGCGAACCGCGCGGGCTCGGCTTGCGCGCGGCGCACGTAGCCGGCCGCCACGCGCCGGAAAAACTCGACAGGCTGCGATTCGAACTTGTCCGGCACGCGCGCACCGGCCAGCCGCCGCGCGGCCTCTTCGGGCGACAACTCGAACAGCAGGGTGAGCTCGGGTTGGCGCAGGCTGCCGTCGGGGCGGCCCTGCACCCAGTGCTCCAGCTGGCCCAGCACCGCCAGGTCGAAGCCACGCCCGCCGCCCTGGTAGGCAAAGGTCGCATCGGTGAAGCGGTCGCACAACACCACGTCGCCTCGGGCCAGCGCTGGCTCGATCACCTGGGTGAGGTGGTCGCGCCGCGCCGCGAACATCAGCAGCGCCTCGGTCAGGGCGTCCATGGGGGCGTTCAGCGCCAGGCCCCGCAACTGCTCGGCCAGCGGCGTGCCGCCCGGCTCGCGGGTGCGCACGACGGTGCGGCCGGCATCGGCCAGCGCCTGGGCCAGGGTGTCGATGTGGGTCGACT
>JAZKDA010000168.1:12330-15224 GCA_040387815.1 Pseudomonadota bacterium
GCCGTCGATGCCTTCGAAGCTGATGAAGATGCCTGTGCTCACTGGACCACCCCCACGCTCGGCGCTGCGCTCATTGGCCCCTCTGGTACTTGTTGACCGCCCGATTGTGCTCGTCGAGCGTGGTGCTGAAGTGACTGGTGCCGTTGCCCTTGGACACGAAATACAGGGCGCCGCTGTCGGCCGGTTGTACAGCGGCCCGCAAGGCCTCGCGCCCGGGCATGGCGATGGGCGTGGGGGGCAGCCCAGGGCGGGTGTAGGTGTTCCAGGGGGTGTCGCGGCGCAGATCGTCGCGGCGCAGGTTGCCGTCGAACGACGTGCCCATGCCGTAGATCACGGTCGGGTCGGTCTGCAGTGGCATGCCGATGCGCAGGCGATTGTGGAACACGGCCGAGATCGCCGTGCGCTCGGCGCCATGGCCGGTTTCCTTTTCGACGATGCTGGCCAACACCAGCGCGTCGTCGGGCGTGCGCAGCACCGAGCGCGGTGTGCGCAGGGCCCAGGCGGCGGCCAGCTGGCGGTCCATGGCGCGCTGCGCGCGTTGCAGCACGGCGATGTCACTGCTGCCCTTGGCAAAGGTGTAGGTGTCTGGGAAAAAACGCCCCTCGGCGCTCAGGCCGGGCCGGCCGATGCGGGCCATCACCGCGTCGTCGGTCAGGCCCTTCAGATCCTGCTTGAGGTCGGATTCCTTGGCCAATGCCGCGCGAAATTGCCGGAAAGTCCAACCTTCAATCAGGGTCACCGCCCGCAGGGTTTCCTCCCCACGCGCCAGCTTTTGCAACAGGCGGTGCGGCGTGATGCCGCGCTCGAGTTCGTAACTGCCGGCCTTGATGTCCCTGGCCTGGCCCGACAAGCGGAACCAGGCAAACAGCAGCGTGGGCGACACGTCCACGCCCGCGTCGGCCACGGCCTGCGCAACCTCGCGCGGCAGCGTGCCCGGCTCGACCGACAGGTCGACCGATGGCTGCGCCATCGGCAGGGGCCGGTAGATCCACCAGAGCGCAGCAGCGCCGCCGCCAAGGGCAAGCAGGGCGGCCAACAGGAACACGATCAACAGGAAACGCCGCACGGACATCAGCACCAAGGCTGCATCAGGTCATGGAGCGGGGATGATAATTGAGCATGACTTCATCACTTGTAGGCGCCGCACCCCTGTCCCATCTGGGCGTGATCCGGGCGGAGGGCGAGGACGCCGCCAAATTTCTTCAGGGCCAGCTCACGCAGGATTTCGCCCTGCTAGGCCCCGGCCAGGCGCGCCTGGCGGCCTTTTGCAATGCCAAGGGCCGGATGCAGGCGAGTTTTGTCGCCCTGCCCCTGGCCCCCGGCGACTTCGCCCTGGTGGTCTCGCGCGACCTGCTGGCCCAGACGCTCAAGCGCCTGTCGATGTTCGTGCTGCGCGCCAAGGTGCGGCTGTCGGACGCTACCGAGGCTTTTGCGCTGCGTGGCCTTGCCGGCGTGACGGTGGGCCAGGCGGCTGGCGGCAGCGCGCCGGCGCCCTGGGAACACGTCGCGAAAGACGGCGCGCACGTCGTCGGGCTGTATCCAGCGGACGGCCAGCCGCTCGCGCTGTGGCTCGCACCCGTGGGCGCCACCCCGCCCGATGCGCCCGCATTGGACGAATCGCTGTGGCGCTGGGGCGAGGTACGCAGCGGCGTGGCCCAGGTCAGCGCCCCGGTGTTCGAGGCCTTCGTGCCGCAGATGCTCAACTACGAATCGGTCGGTGGCGTGAACTTCAAGAAGGGTTGCTACCCCGGCCAGGAGGTGGTGGCGCGCAGCCAGTTTCGCGGCACGCTCAAGCGGCGGGCGTTCCCGGCGCATTGCGAGCAGGCCTTGGCGGCGGGGATGGAGTTGTTCCATGAGTCCGATGCCGAGCAGCCCTGCGGCCTCGTGGCGCAGGCGGCGCCCGCGCCCGGCGGCGGCTGGGACGCCATCGTGTCGCTGCAGCTGACGGCCACCGAGGGCGGCAGGCTCACCGCGGGCACCGCCGACGGGCCCGCCGTCGTGCTGGGCGCCCTGCCCTACCCGCTGCTGGCCGACATTTAAGGCCCGAGTACAGCCACCACCTCAGGCTGGCGCCCGCCCGGCCTCCACCAGCTTTTGCCAATGGCCCTGCGGCACATGCTGCCGCAGTTGGCCGCGCTGGGCCGGTGGCGCCAGATCGAGCGCCTTGCCGTAGGCGTCCAGCGCCTTGGCCGGGTCATTGAAGCCGATCTCGTACAACTGGCCGATCTGGAGCCAGGTCTCGACCCTTCGCTCGGGCCAGGCTTTCAGGCGCAGCTCCAGCGCCCGTTGGGCCAGGCTGAAGTCTCCGGCGCGCGTGGCCAGCACCACGGTGGCATTGACCAGGTCGAAATCGGCGATGTCTCGGGCCAGCGCATCCCGGGCCAACACCAGCGCCTGCGCCTCCTGGCCGCCGCGCGCGAGCAGCACCACCTCCAGTGAGCGCACCGCAGGCGCATCGGGCGCCAGACGCTTGGCCCGCGAAAGGTATTCACGCGCACGGTCTGGCTGGCCCATCGCCGCATAGCCGCGCGCGACGTTGGTGGTGATGGCCACGATCTTGGGCCGCGACGACAGAACCGACTCCCAGATCCACACCGCATTGGACCAGTCGCCCCAGCGCGCCAGTTCATCGGCGACCATGGGCGTGACCTTGCGGTAGTGCGGGTTGATGGCCACGCCCTCGCGCACCATCTGAAGCAATTGCGCCTTGCTCTGGTTCCAGCGCGGGCTGTTGGGGTCGCCCGACGCGGTGATGCCCAGCGCCATCCGCGTGGCGCTGACCAGCTTGTATTCGCTGACCGCCGCCTGCCGTGTGATGAAGGCCGCCACCACCAGCAAGGCCGACAGCACGATCACCGCCGCACGCGAATGCACCGGCCGCCATGGCAGCGATG
>JAZKDA010000168.1:15234-16492 GCA_040387815.1 Pseudomonadota bacterium
CCCGGCCGGTGAACCCCAGGCGGGCGTCCGACGCGGCCAGCGCGCCCAGGCACAGCGCGAACAAGGCGCCCGTGCTCGCCAAGCGCCACGGAAAGCCGATGTTGCTCACCACCATCAGCGCCAGCAGCGAGGTGAGCACGATGGCCCGCCAGGGCGCCTCGGCCTGTGCGTCTTGCGGCAGTGCGGCGGTGCCGGCCGGCCGCACCGTGCGCCATGCGGCCCCCAGCAAATAGGCCGTCAGCAGCGCCAGCACCACCCAACCCACGATGCCGAATTCCGCAACCAGTTGCAGGAACTCGTTGTGGACGTAGTAGTCGGTCTCCAACTGAGAACCTGCGGTCTGGTAGAGCGGCAGCTCCTCCTCCCAGGCCCCGGCACCCACGCCCGCGAGCGGGCGGTCGGCGATCATGCGCAGCGTGGCCCGCCACATCACCATGCGGATGTTGAGCGACTCGTCGCCCGGGCGGATCTCCTGCGTGCGCGCCACGGCCCGTTCCAGCGCCGTGAGGCCGCGCCCCTCGCCTGCGATCGCCGGGCTGCCGGTGGGAACCATGCCGCCGATCAGCACTACCCCGGCCAGCAGCCCCCACGCCAGCGCGCGCTGCGTGCCGCCCCAGGAAACGAAGGCGAACTCGCGCCGGTACAACCAGGCGATCAGGGGCAGCAGCACCAGCAGTTGCAGCCACAGGGCGATCAGCGCCGAGCGCGTCCCCGTCATCAAGATGGCCAGGATCACCAGGCCGTTGCTGGCGCCCAGCAGCGCGATCATGGGGGACTGCCGCGCCCGCGCCAGCAGCACCAGGCCAAAGGGCAGCGCGCACACCGCGAACTCGGCGAAGAAGTTGCGGTTGATGAAGGTCGAGGCCGGACGCGCCCCCTGCGGAAAAAACCGCCAGTCGAACCAGAACTGCAGTACCGCCCACAGCGCCGCCACCGCCGCGCCGGCATGAACGCCGGCCGCCAGCCAGGGCAGGCGTTGGCGGGTGAGCGTGTTGAGCCCCAGCCACACCAGCAGGCCAAAGACGAACCAGCGCACCGTCTCGACCCCCGCCAGGTAGCGGTGCGCCCAGGCCATGCTGGCCAGGCCATACAGCAGCAGCGCCAGCGGCAGCCACATCACCGCATGCCAGCGCACCGGGGCGTCGCGCAGTGTGCGCTGCTGCAAGAAGAACAACAGCGCCGACGACAGCGCGCCGAAGGACACGATGGCCGACTTGAGCGTGTCCTGCAGCATCTCCTCGCCCGGAACGCCCAGCGC
>JAZKDA010000168.1:16502-19148 GCA_040387815.1 Pseudomonadota bacterium
GCGAAAAAAACCGTCAACGCCAGCGCCATGGCGGCCCAGCTGCCTGCCTGTGCATGACCGTCGCTGCTTTTCGCCGAGGGCCTGGTTCTGGCCATGGTCAGGTAGGGGCCACCGGCCGCAGGCTGGCCGTCATTTCGACGTGGGCGATGCCCACCTCGTCGAAGGGCTCGCCCCGCACCGCAAAGCCCAGGCGGCGGTAGAACGCTTGCGCGCTGCGTTGGGCGTGCAGCACCACCTCATGGTCGCCCCGCTCGCGGGCGGCGTCCATCAGGCGGTCCATCACGAGCCGGCCGACGCCCGAACCGCGAAGCACCGGGTGCACCGCCACACGTCCGATCTTCGCGACCCCTGGCGCATCTTGCAGCAGGCGCCCGGTGGCCACCGGCTGGCCGAGCCGGTTGAAGGCCACGACATGCAGCGCCGTGGCGTCGGCCTCGTCCCATTCCATGTCGGCCGGCACCCGCTGTTCCTCGACGAAGACCTGGGTGCGAATGCGCGCAGCCGCCTCGCCCAACGCGTCCCAAGGGCCGACCCGCAGATCGAGCATCGGCTCGCAGGCCTCGAAACCCAGGAACACCTCGCGCAGCAAGGCCGGCACCGGCCGCGAGGTCTGCGTGGCCGGATCGGCGAACACGTACAGCAGCTCGCAGGTGATCAGCAGCTGGTCGCCCCGGAACATCGCGCCGGCAAAGACCGTCGAGCTGGTGCCCACGCGCGCGCAGCGCACGCCCACGTCGATCAACTCGTCGAGGTGGGCCGAGGCGTGATATTCAACGGTGGCCTTCTTCGCGTACAGGTCGCCATCGAGCTGCCGCAACGATTCTTCGTAAGGCAAGGCCAGGGCTCGCCAATAGTCTGCGACGGCGGTGTCGAAGTACATCAGGTAGTGCGCGTTGAACACGATCTTTTGCATGTCCACCTCGGCCCAGCGCACCCGCAGGCGGTGGAAGAACCGGAAATCGGCACGGGTGGCGGGGTGCGTCCTGGTCATGTTCAACCTCTCAGAGCGTGCGCCATCGCGTGGGCGGCGTCGCGGTGGGCCTGCAGGGCCTCGGGGATCGCGCGGCCCATCTTGATGAACTCGTGCACCACGCCATGGTAGATCTCCAGCTGCACCGGCACGCCTGCCGCACGCAGTTTGTCGGCATAGGCGATGCCTTCGTCGACCAGCGGGTCGAGTTCGGCCAGGCCCACCCAGGCCGGCGCGACACCATCCACATCGTCGGCGTTGAGCGGCGAAAAGCGCCAGTCGTCGCGCGCGTCGGCGGCGATGTAGTGGGCGAAGAACCAGTCGATCAACGTGGCGTCGAGCAGCAGGCCCTCCCGGTAGTGTGCGTGCGAAGGTAGATCCATGCGGGCCGAACAACCGGGGTAGAACAGCAGCTGCAAGGCCAGTGGCAGGCCGGCGTCGCGCGCCAGGATCGCGCACACCGCGGCCAGCGTGCCGCCGGCGCTGTCGCCACCCACCGCCAGCCGGCCGCCGTCGAGGCCGAGCGCGGCGCCCTGCCCCGCCAGCCACTGCAGCGCGTCCCAGCTGTCGTCTACCGCCTGCGGAAAGCGGTGTTCCGGTGCCAGCCGGTAGTCCAGCGACACCACCGCGCAGCCGCTCAGGCGGCACAACTCGCGGCACAGCACGTCGTGGGTGGCGATGCTGCCGATGGTGAAGCCGCCGCCGTGCAGGTACAGCAGCACCGGCGGGCCGGCGCCCTCTCCTGAAGCTTCGTTGGCATACAGGCGCGCCGGCAGGGCGTAGCCGTCGCGGGCCGGAATGCTGAAGTCCTCGACGCGGTGCAGCTTGGCCACGGGCACTTCCAGCACGCCCGCGCCTTTTTCATAGGCCACGCGCGCCTGGTGTGGCGCCAAGGTGTGCATCGGCGGATGGCCGGCGCGGGCCATGCGTTCGAGCACGGACCGCATCGCCGGTGTCAGGCGCGGGTGCGGCATGGGCGGGCCTACTTGCGCAGCCCTTGCAGCTTGGCGAAGGCGCCGGCCATCGCGGTGCCGGCCGGTGCCGCAGGCTGCGGCCGGGGCCCACGGCCGCGCGCCGGCTCGAAGCGGTTGTCGCCGCCGCGCACGTCGCCACCACGGGCATTGCGCCCACCGCGTGGCGCCGCATCGCCCAGCTTCATGCTCAGGCTGATGCGTTTGCGCACCGGGTCGACCTCCAGCACCTTCACCTTGACGATGTCGCCGGTCTTGACCACCTCGCGCGCGTCGTTGACGAACTTGTTGGCCAGCTGGCTCACATGGACCAGACCGTCCTGGTGCACGCCCAGGTCGATGAAGGCGCCGAACTGCGCCACGTTGCTCACCGTGCCCTCCAGCACCATGCCTTCCCTGAGGTCGGCGATCTCCTCCACGCCCTCATTGAAGCGCGCCACCTTGAAGTCGGGGCGCGGATCGCGGCCGGGCTTTTCCAGCTCGGTCAGGATGTCCTTGACCGTCACCGGGCCAAACTTTTCGCTGGCGAACTGCTCGGGCCTGAGCGGCTTGAGCAGCTCACCGCGCCCCATCAGCTCCTGCACCGGCTTGCCGAGCTTGACGATGATCTGCTCGACCACCGGATAGGTTTCGGGGTGCACGCCGGTCATGTCCAGCGGGTTGTCGCCGCCGCGAATACGCAGAAAGCCCGCCGCCTGCTCGAAG
>JAZKDA010000169.1:0-3184 GCA_040387815.1 Pseudomonadota bacterium
GGACCCCCGCTGCGCGAGCCCCGCATCCCTGCGCTCCTCGGCGCATACACAGGGGCGGGGGCCCCTACGGGCCATCGCTGCGCTCGGCGCCGAACGGCTCGCTGCGCTTGCCTGATACTCGGTCCCTGCCATCGCGGGGCCTAGGCGCGTGTGTGGAGGTTTGACTCGTCACCCCCGCGCAGGCGGGGGACCAGGAAATGTGTGCATGCCAACGCGCGGGCCGCCGAAGAGGCGCCAGCGTGCCAGCCCCTAAAAACACGAAGGACACGGCCGCAGGCCGTGTTGACCCCAAAGCCCCTGTGGCCGCGCCGAGGAGCGCAGCGGCGGGCGGATCAGGAAGCGCGACTGTCTGAGCCCCGCAGGGGCGAGTTCGAGCGCTTCCCCGCCCGCCGCGAGCACCGGAGGCTGCCCCTGGGTGCCGACAGGCACCCAGGGGACGCGGACAGTGGGGTCGCCTTTCTTTGGTTACTTTCTTTGGCGAGACAAAGAAAGTGACTCGCCCGCCGGGGCGAGACCCGGCTTGCCACGACCGCTACAAAAGCAAAAACAAGGACAAGGACAAAAAATCACCCCCGCCGCGCCTTAACCGCCTGCGCCAACACCTCCAGCCCCTCCAGCGACTGCCCCCACCCCAGACAAGCATCCGTAATGCTCTTGCCATAGGCCAGCTGGCTGGGATCGTCCTTGCCCGGCGAGAACTTCTGCGCCCCGCCTTCCAGGTGGCTCTCGATCATCACGCCGAAGATGCTGCGCGAGCCACCCGCGATCTGGCCGGCCACGTCGCGCGCCACGTCCAGCTGCTTTTCGTGCTGCTTGCTGCTGTTGGCATGGCTGAAGTCGACCATCAGCCGTGGCGGCAGGCCGGCGGCCTCCAGGTCTTTGCAGGCGGCGGCCACGTGGGTGGCGTCGTAGTTGGGCGCCTTGCCGCCGCGCAAAATGACGTGGCAATCCTTGTTGCCCTGGGTCTGCACGATGGCGACCTGGCCGTTCTTGTGCACCGACAGGAAGTGGTGGCCGCGCGCCGCCGCCTGGATGGCGTCGGTGGCGATGCGGATGTTGCCGTCGGTGCCGTTCTTGAAGCCGATGGGCGCCGACAGGCCCGAGGCCAGTTCGCGGTGCACCTGGCTCTCGGTGGTGCGCGCGCCGATCGCGCCCCAGGCGATCAGGTCGCCGATGTACTGCGGCGAGATCACGTCGAGGAACTCGCTGCCGGCCGGCAGGCCCAGGCGGTTGATGTCGATCAGCAGCTGGCGCGCGATGCGCAAACCTTCATCGATGCGAAAACTTTCGTCGAGGTAGGGATCGTTGATCAGGCCCTTCCAGCCGACCGTGGTGCGGGGCTTTTCGAAGTACACCCGCATCACGATCTCCAGCGAGTCGGCGTACTTGGCGCGCACGTCCTTCAAGCGACGGGCATAGTCCACCGCCGCCGCCGGGTCGTGAATGGAGCAGGGCCCGATGACCACCAGCAGGCGGTCGTCCTTGCCGGTCATGATGTTGTGGACGTTGCGGCGGGTGTCGGTGATCAGCTTCTCGACGGGCGTGCCCTGGATCGGGAAGAAACGGATCAGGTGTTCGGGTGGCGGAAGCACGGTGATGTCCTTGATGCGCTGGTCGTCGGTCTGGCTGGTCTTGTCGACGGGGTGCGCATACCAGGCGTCGCTGGAGGCGGAAGGTTTCGGGGACATCGGGTGGCTCCTTTTCGGTTTCTAAAAAATTCAGGGCATAAAAAAACCGCCGGGGGTCCGGCGGTTTTTTCGGGATTCCTTGCGCTCGTTCTAGCTACGCGCAGGTCTCTCGGCCGCCGGGGCTGGAGAAGTGCCAAAAGTAGCCAAAAAAGAAAACGGGGGTGCGAGGCATAGGCGTCGAATCTAGCACAGGTTTGCGACGACGCCCGCTCAGGCGGTGCCGCCCACCGTCAAACCATCGATGCGCAGCGTGGGCTGGCCCACGCCCACCGGCACGCTCTGGCCCTCCTTGCCGCAGGTGCCCACGCCCGAATCAAGCCGCATGTCGTTGCCGATCATGCTCACGCGCGTGAGGGCGTCGGGGCCGTTGCCCACGATGGTGGCGCCCTTGACGGGGTACTGGATCTTGCCGTTTTCGACCCAGAAGGCCTCGCTGGCCGAGAAGACGAACTTGCCCGAGGTGATGTCGACCTGGCCGCCGCCGAAGTTGGTGGCGTACAAGCCCTTCTTGATGCTGGCCACGATCTCGTCGGGCGACTTGTCGCCGCCGAGCATGTAGGTGTTGGTCATGCGCGGCATGGGCACGTGGGCATAGCTCTCGCGCCGGCCATTGCCGGTAGGCTTGACGCCCATCAGCCGGGCGTTGAGCGAATCCTGGATGTAGCCGCGCAGGATGCCGTCTTCGATCAGCACGTTGCGCTGGCTGGCATGGCCTTCGTCGTCGACGTTGAGCGAGCCGCGCCGGTCGGCGATGGTGCCGTCGTCCAGCACCGTCACGCCCTTGGCGGCCACGCGCTTGCCGATGCGGCCCGAGAACGCGCTAGAGCCCTTGCGGTTGAAGTCGCCCTCGAGCCCGTGGCCCACGGCCTCGTGCAGCAGGATGCCGGGCCAGCCCGAGCCCAGCACCACCGTCATCTCGCCGGCCGGCGCCGGGCGTGCCTCCAGGTTGGTGAGCGCGGCGTTGACCGCCGCATCCACATAGGTGGCCACCATCTCGTCGGTGAAATAGGCCAGCCCGAAGCGGCCGCCGCCGCCGTGCGAGCCGACCTCGCGCCGGCCGTTGTGCTCGGCGATGACGGTGATCGACAGCCGCACCAGCGGCCGCACGTCGGCCGCCAGGGTGCCGCCGGCACGGGCCACCAGCACCACGTCCCATTCGCTGGCCAGGCCGGCCATCACCTGCGCCACGCGCGGATCGCGCGAGCGGGCCAGCTTTTCGGCGCGCTCGAGCAGCTGCACCTTGGCCGTGCTGTCGAGCGTGGCGATCGGGTCCAGCCCGCCATAGAGCGAACGGCTGGCCGCCACCTTGCGCGCGGGCACCTTGGCGCGGCCCGAGCGCAGGGATGACGAGATCGAGCGCACGGTGCGGGCCGCGTCGAGCAGGGAGGCTTCGGAGATGTCGTCGGAATAGGCGAAGGCCGTCTTCTCGCCGCTGACCGCGCGCACGCCCACGCCCTGGTCGATGCTGAAGCTGCCGGTCTTGACGATGCCTTCTT
>JAZKDA010000170.1:0-4186 GCA_040387815.1 Pseudomonadota bacterium
TCTCACTCGAGGACAGCGAATGACGCCCGACGCTCAAAGCACCTCAGACGCAAAATCCGCCAGCCGCGAGCGCTCCCCCCGCGCCAGGGTGATATGCCCGCTGTGCGGCCACCCCTTGAACTTGTCCACCGCGAAGGTCAGCCCCGACGAACCCTCGGTCAGGTAGGGCGTATCGATCTGCGCCAGGTTCCCCATGCAGATGATCTTGGTACCGGGGCCGGCCCGCGTCACCAGCGTCTTCATCTGCTTGGGCGTCAGGTTTTGCGCCTCGTCGATGATCACGTACTTGTTCAGGAAGGTGCGCCCGCGCATGAAGTTCATGCTCTTGATCTTGATGCGGCTTCGAATGAGCTCGTTGGTCGCCGCCCGGCCCCATTCGCCGGCGCTGGTCTCGGTCTTGCCCAGCACCTCCAGGTTGTCGTCGAGCGCGCCCATCCACGGGCCCATTTTTTCTTCCTCGGTCCCTGGCAGAAAGCCGATGTCTTCGCCCACGCTCACCGTCGCGCGGGTCATGATGATCTCGGTGTAGCGCCGGTCGTCCAGCACCTGGGTCAGGCCGGAGGCCAGCGCCATCAGCGTCTTGCCGGTGCCGGCCGTGCCGGTCAGGGTGACGAAGTCCACCTCCGGGTCCATCAGCAGGTTCATCGCGAAGTTTTGCTCGCGGTTGCGCGTGGTCACGCCCCACACCGCATTTTTCAGGTGGCCGTAGTCCTTGAGCGTCTTGAGCACAGCGGTCTTGCCGCGGATCTCGGTCACGCGGGCATACAGGCTGGGCTCGCCGGGCGCCTCGAAGTAGACAAACTGGTTGATCAGCAGCTGCGGCACGATCGGGCCGCTGATGCGATAGAAGGTGTGCTGGCCGCTCTGCCAGCTCTCGACCGTCTTGCCATGCTTGGCCCAGAAATCCGGCGGCAGGGCCAGGCTGCCCGAATAGAGCAGATCCAGGTCATCGATGGTCTTGTCGTTGCGGTAGTCCTCGGTGGCCAGGCCCAGCGCGCGGGCCTTGACCCGCATGTTGATGTCCTTGGACACCAGCACCACCTCGCGGCCAGGGTGCTTGTCGCGCAGGTCTTGGACCACGCCCAGAATCTGGTTGTCGGCCTTGCCCTGCGGCAGGTTCGGCGGCACCGGCTGGGCCAGCGCGTGGGTCTGGAAGAACAGGCTGCCGCCGGCTTCGGTGTGCCCGGTGGTGTCGAGCTTGAGCCCCTTTCCGATGTCGGCGCCGTTCTTGCCGGCCAGCGCGTCCAGTGAGCGGCTGGCCTGGCGCGCGTTGCGGGCCACCTCCGTCATGCCCTTCTTGTTGCCGTCGAGCTCTTCCAGCACGATCATCGGCAGGTAGATGTCGTGTTCCTCGAAGCGGAACAGGCACATCGGGTCGTGCATCAGCACGTTCGTGTCGAGAACGAAGAACTTTGTCACGCCGGTGCCGCGGGCCTTAGGCTTGCGCGCGCGGGTGTCAACGGCCGGCGCCGCGGCGCTTTTGCGGCGTGCGCCCCGATCAGGCAAGGCGGGCGCGACCGGGGCGTCCTCGATCACAACGATGTCGTCTTCCTCGTCGACGAAGCTCTCCACATAAGCATGCACGTCGGCGCCGCGCGAGTCAGCCGCCTTGGGACGCGTGTCTTCAGTGGGCGCGCCGCCAGACGTTTCCTGCGCCACCGATTTTCGAGCCGACTTGTGCGAAGGCCGCGCGGATACCTCGAAGGCATGCGGCGGGAGCAGGGCGGCGCGCTGGGTGGGTGCGGGTGGCAGGGGCATAAGGAGTCGCGTTTCCTGTTGAGATGAGCCAGAAACAAAAAAGCCGCCGGACAAGCCAGGCGGCTGGGGAATCGCTTGCGGCGGTGACGCGGGGCGTCAGAGTCAAGAGCATGAGGGCATTATGCATGCGCGTTGCAGCGCGGCAATGACGCCCCGTGGCTGTTGTGACCAAACGTCAGCGCCCGATGCAGCGCCTCAGGCCGCCTTCTTGAGCAGCTTCACGGCCTGCAGGACTTCGTCCACGTGGCCGGGCACTTTCAGGCCGCGCCACTCCTGCTTGAGAATGCCGTCGGCGCCGACCAGGAAGGTGGAGCGCTCGATACCCTTGACCTTCTTGCCGTACATGATCTTGTTCTTGACCACACCGAACATGTGGCACATTTTCTCTTCGGTGTCGGCGATCAGTTCGAAGGGCAGCTCAAGCTTGGCCTTGAACTCGTCGTGCGACTTCATGTTGTCGCGCGAGACGCCGAACACGGAGGCCCCGGCCTTGACGAAGTCCTTGTACTTGTCGCGAAACTGCATCGCTTCGGTGGTACAGCCAGGGGTGTTGTCCTTGGGGTAGAAATACAGCACCATGACCTGACCGAGGTGCGTGGTGTTGGACACCTTGATGCCACCAGTGGCGTTCGCTTCAAATTCGGGAATGGGCTTGTTGACAACGATCGCCATGGATTGAATTCTCGTGTGACAGGGGTTACTCGTTGCGGCACGGGGTGGGCATCCCGGCGAGAGGCTTGATTTTAACCGATTTACCCCCGGGGCTGGGGCGGGGCAGGCGTGCGCGTGCGGCCTGGATGCGATCGCGGCCTGTCAAACCGCGGGTTCCACCAGCAGGGCCGCCGCAACGCTGCGCCCCTCGTGGGCCAGGATGTTGTAGGTGCGGCAGGCTGCCGCCGTGTCCATGGTCTCGACGCCAATGCGCCGCTGCGCAAGGGCGGCGATCCAGGCCGGGCGGGGAAAGCGGATGCGCGAGCCGCTGCCAAAGATCACCACCTCGACAGCCAGCCCCGACAGCGCCTCGAAGTGGCTTTCCGACAGCTCTTCGAAGCTGCGCACGGGCCATTCGATGCGTTGGCCGTCCGAGGAGAAGATCAGGCTGCGCTCGATGCGTTCGCCATTGACGGCGACCCATCCGGGGCCCACGCCGGTGACGGTCGGGACGTTGGAGCGGTCGGGTTGGAGTTTCATGCCTGTTCAACTATGGTCAAATTATAGGTTTTCACCCGAGAGTCGCCTGTCGGAGTCGCTTTGAAGACCATCCAGAAATCGGCCAAATTGGCCAACGTCCTCTATGACATCCGTGGCCCCATCATGGATGCGGCCCGGCGCATGGAGGAAGAGGGCCACAAGATCATCAAGCTGAACATCGGCAACCTTGCGCCGTTCGGCTTCGATGCGCCCGAGGAAATCCAGCAGGACATGATCCGCAACCTGCCGGCCTCGGCGGGTTACTCGGACAGCAAGGGCATCTTCGGCGCGCGCAAGGCCGTGATGCACTACACCCAGCAGCAGGGTATCAAGGGCGTCACGCTCGAAGATGTCTACCTGGGCAACGGCGCCAGCGAGCTGATCGCCATGGCCACCAATGCGCTGCTCGACGATGGCGACGAGCTGCTGCTGCCCATGCCCGACTATCCGCTATGGACCGCCGCCACCTCGCTGTCGGGCGGCGCGCCGGTGCACTACATGTGCGACGAGGCCAACGGCTGGATGCCCGATCTGGCCGACATTCGCCGCAAGATCACGCCGCGCACCAAGGGCATCGTGGTCATCAACCCCAACAACCCGACCGGCGCGCTGTACTCGCCCGAGTTGTTGCTGGAGATCGTCGCGATTGCGCGCGAGCACGGGCTGGTGATCCTGGCCGACGAGGTCTACGACAAGGTGCTGTTCGACGACGTCAAGCACACGGCGCTGGGCAGCCTCTCGCAAGACGTGCTCACGCTCACCTTCAACTCGCTGTCCAAGAGCTACCGCTCCTGCGGTTACCGGGCAGGCTGGATGGTGGTCTCGGGCGACAAGAAGGTCGCCGCTGACTACATCGAAGGCCTGAACATGCTCACGAACATGCGCCTGTGCGCCAACGTGCCGGGGCAATGGGCGATCCAGACCGCGCTGGGTGGCTACCAGAGCATCAACGAACTGGTGGGTCCTGGCGGGCGCTTGCGCCGCCAGCGCGACCTGGCCTACGAGCTCATCACTGCCATTCCGGGCGTCACCTGCGTCAAGCCGCAGGCAGCGCTGTACATGTTCCCGCGCCTGGACCCCAAGGTCTACCCGATCCAGGACGACCGCCAGTTCTTCCTCGAAGTGCTGGAGGAAACCCGCGTCATGCTGGTGCAGGGCACCGGCTTCAACTGGCCGGCCCCCGACCACTTCCGCATCGTGTTCCTGCCGCACGAGGACGACCTGCGCGAGGCCATCG
>JAZKDA010000171.1:0-15911 GCA_040387815.1 Pseudomonadota bacterium
GGATGGCCAGGCCAGCGTCACCACTGTCTACAGCGGCCTGTCCACCACGGTCATCAATCCCAAGGGCCAGCGCAAGACCAGCAAGACGACCGCCCAGGGCCAGCTGGCCGAGGTCACCGACGAGCAGGGCAACACCGTCACCTATCGCCATGACGCCCTGGGCCAGCTGATCGAAACCGACGCCGCAGGCCTGGTGACCCGGCTTCGCTACGACCTGCGTGGCCGCAAGGTGGCGATGCAAGACCCGGCCATGGGCGAATGGCAATACGCCTACAACGCCCACGGCGAGCTGGTGTGGCAGCGCGATGCGCTGGGCCAGGCCATCACCCAGGACTACGATGCGCTGGGCCGCCTGGTGCAGCGCACCGAGCCCGACCTCACCAGCCGCTGGAGCTACGACCGGCGCTTCGATCGAACCGCCTGCGGCAAGAGCATCGGCAAGTTGTGCGAGGCCACCGCCGACAACGGCTACCGGCGCCTGCACCGCTACGACAGCCTGGGCCGCCCCCAAAGCACCTCCACCGTGCTGGACAACCCCGCGCAGCCGGCGGTCATCAGCGTCACTTACGACGAGGCCACCGGTCGCATCGCCAGCCAGCGCTGGCCGACCGGCTTGGAGGCGCGCTACGAATACACCGAGGGTGGCTTCCTGTGGCGCGTCACGGGAAGCCAGCCGCCCAAGGCAGGCACCACCGCGCCGGCCGCGGCGCCGGTGAGCTACGAAGTCCTGGCCATGGACGCCCAGGGCCGCATCACGCGGTTTCGCCAGGGCAACCTGGTCACCGTGCGCGCCTTCGATGCCGCCACCGGCCGTCTGCGAAACCAGCAGGCCGGCACTGTCTTGAATCACGCTTACGGCTACGACGGCCTGGGCAACCTCACCTCGCGCACCGACACCTCCCCCGGGGTGGGCACCCGCGAAAGCTTTGCCTACGACAGTCTCAACCGCCTCGGCCTGTACACCGTCATGGGCGGCAGCCTTGCCAGGCCCCAGGCGACAGAGGTGCTCTACGACGCGCGCGGCAACATCCGCTACAAGAGCGATGTCGGCAGCTACTGGTATGACCCGGCCCGGCCCACGCGCCTGGCTCACATCACGCTGGACACGGCCCCGGCCGCCAGCCTTGCGCTGACCGGCACCCGGGCCCTGAGCTACGCCTTCGACGACAACGGCAACCTGCTCTACACCGTCGGCCAGGATCTGCCGCACGCGCGTCACACCCACCGCCGCGAGAGCTACACCAGCTTCAACAAACCCCGGGAGTTCAGCTACAGCGAGTTCCCTGTCGAGGGTGCCCCTGCCAGCGCCGCCGCCGCGGACCGCCTGAGCTTTGTCTACGGCCCCGAGCACCAGCGCATTCGCCAGCAGGTGCGCATCGCCGGCAACGCGCCCAGCGCCCTGAGTTCAGGCAGCACCTGGTACCTGCACGGTGAAGGCGAGCAGGCCCTGAGCTACGAGAAGGAGGTCAAGGACTCGGGCCTGACGGAGCACCGCCACTATCTGCAGGCCGGCGGCATGGTGTTCGCGATGGTTGTCACGCGCACGGGCGCGCTGGCAGGTCAGAAACCCATCGCCACCCGCTACTTCCACCACGACCACCTGGGCAGCATCGCGGCGATGACCGACGAGGGCGGCCAACTGGTCGAACGCCTGGCCTATGACCCCTGGGGCAAACGCCGCCATGTCGATGGCATGCCCGACGCCAGCGACAGCATCATCGGCTGGGCCACCGAGCGCGGCTACACGATGCACGAGCATCTGGACGAGATCGGCGTCATCCACATGAACGGGCGGGTGTATGACCCGCTGATCGGCCGCTTCATGAGCGCCGACCCCTTCATCCAGTCACCGCGCGATCTGCAAAGCCACAACCGCTATGCCTATGTGCTGAACAACCCGCTGGCCTACACCGATCCGAGCGGGTACTTCAGCTGGCGCCGCGTGCTACGGACCGTCGCGGCCATTGCCGTCGCGGTGAATTTCGGGCCGGCCGTTATCGGCAACATGGTGGGTGCCGGCCAACTGTTCACCGCCGCTTCCTTCGGCGGCAGCGCGGCGGCGGCGGGGGTGGCCAATGCGGCGGTGGCGGGGTTCATGTCGGGCGCGATCAGCAGTGGCAGCTTCAAGGGCGCCTTGCACGGGGCTCTCACCGGCGCGCTGTTCTTCGGCGTCGGCGAATTCGTGCCCGGAGGGGCGGGGAGCGTGAGCAAGGTCTTGGGGCATGCGGCGGCGGGATGCATCAGCGCGGCGGCCGGCGGCGGGCGCTGCGGTGACGGCGCGGTGGCGGCCGGGACGGCGCAGCTCGGTGGGTCCGGTGCGGGGGATCTGGGTGACCTGCGGGACATGGCCGCCGATGCGTTCAAGACCGCGGTGCTCGGCGCGGTCGGCGCCATGGTGCGCGGCGGGCGCTTCGATGAAGGCCTGATGACCGGCGCGCTCGACTATCTTTTCAACGCGCTCGCCCATCCTTCGCAGCGGGACCGGCGCTTCTATTCGGCCGCGGCCGGCGTGGTGGAGTCCGTCGGCTGGGAGAACCCCGAGAATCACCGCCAAGGTTACGGCTTCCGCGTCAAGGTGCGCACGGTCAGCGATGCGTCGCTGTTTCTCTATGCCCATGTCGAACCAGACTCGATAATGGTCTATGAAGGGCTGGTGGTCTTGCGTGGCGAGTACCTTGGCCGGTATGCCCAGCCCGCCAATGGCAGTGCCACCGGCCCGCACCTGCATTTCGAGTGGTGGAGCAAGGCCCGCGAGCGGCTTGATCCGGCGGCCTTGCTCTCGGTGGTCATGCCCTCGGCCGTGGTCCGGGACACGATCCGGTTTCGCAATGTTCATCCCGTCTCAGGAAGGGCACGATGGCACAACGGCTACGACCTGGTCGGACCCTTGACGCGGTGAAGGCCCTGCTTTGCGCCCTGCTTGCGTGGCCCATGGCCGCGGCCATGGCGGCCGAGCCCTCGGCGGGCTGGCGTTGGTACTACGCGGCGTACGGCTCGCCGGCACCCGAGGCCCGGGTGTTCACGCGCGCGGGCACCGCCAGCGTGGCCATCGACGGGGCCGCGCTGCGGATCGACTTCAAGGAAGACACGGCGGCCGCCGGCGAGCGGGCCCGCTTTGTCGGCAAGCTTGCGGCGGGGAGGGTGTCTGGCCGCCTGGTGGGCTTCTTCCCCTCGGGCGACGAAACCCGCCAAGGTGAGTACCGAGACCATCGCATCGCCAACTGCCGATGGCGCGAAATCGCCATCCGGCCGCAGCTGCCCGATGGGTCGGTGCTGATCGTCTCGCGCATGGAAGGGGCGTGCCAGTAGGTGGCCCTGACCACCATGGCGTGGATGACGCCGGCTACTGCGCCGCCCAGCCCCCATCCATGTTCCAGGCCACGCCGCGCACATTGTTGCCGGCCGGCGAGCAGAAGAACACCGCCAGGTCGCCCAGTTCCTCGGGCGTGGTGAACTGCATCGAGGGCTCTTTTTCCCGCAGCAGCTCCTGGGTGGCCTTTTCGTTGGTCCAGCCGTTGGCGGCGGCCTTGGCGTCCACCTGCTTTTGCACCAAAGGGGTGAGCACCCAACCGGGGCAGATCGCGTTGCAGGTGACGCCGGTGGTGGCATTTTCGAGCGCGATCACCTTGGTCAGGCCCACCAGGCCGTGCTTGGCGGCCACATAGGCCGACTTGTCCGCCGAGGCCACCAGGCCGTGGACCGAGGCCACGTTGATGATGCGGCCCCAGTTGGCGGCGCGCATCGCCGGCAAGGCCAGGCGCGCGGCGTGGAAGGCGCTGGACAAGTTGATGGCCAGCACCGCGTCCCAGCGCTCGGGGGCAAATTCGTGCACCGGGGCGACATGCTGGATGCCGGCGTTGTTCACCAGGATGTCCACCCGCCCGAACCGGTCGGCGGCGAACTTCATCATGTCTTCGATCTCGGCCGGGCGGCTCATGTCGGCGCCGTGGTAGTCCACCTTCACGCCCAGCGCCTCGATGGCCGCGCGGGGCGTGGCGGCGTCGCCGAAGCCGTTGAGCACGATGTTGGCGCCCTGGCGCGCCAGCTGCCGGGCGATGCCCAGGCCGATACCACTGGTGGAGCCCGTCACGAGGGCCGTCTTGCCTTTGAGCATGTGGTTTCTCCGATCAATTAGGATGTGGCGCAAGTATCCTCATTTTTGACACCATGACCGAGCCGCGCCTGTTCCACGTCGCATGCAAGAGTCCTGCCGGTTCGCACCGCATGGCCTACTGGCAGTGGGGTGCGCCGCAAGCGTCGCAGGTGATCGTCTGCGTGCACGGCCTCACCCGCCAGGGCCGCGACTTCGACGTGCTGGCCCAGGCCCTGCTGGCAGCGGCGCCCGGTGCGCTGCGGGTGGTCTGCCCCGACGTCGTGGGCCGCGGGCACAGCCCCCGGTTGGCCGACCCCATGGGCTATGCCATCCCGCAATACGCCGCCGACATGCTGGCCCTGCTGGCCGACCTGGACCGGCATGCGCCGGTGGCCTGGTTCGATTGGGTGGGCACCAGCATGGGCGGCCTGATCGGCATGGCCATCGCCGGCACGCCCAAGCTGCCGCTGCCGGCGCCCATCCGGCGGCTGGTGCTCAACGATGTGGGGCCTTCCATGAGCTGGCAGGCGGTGGTGCGCCTGCGAGACAACCTGGGCGGCGGCGGCCGGTTCGACACCGTCCAGCATGCGGCCGACGCCATGGCCAAGGTGTCGGTGGGCTTTGGCCCGCACACGCCAGAACAATGGATGGCGCTGTCGGTTCCGATGGTGCGGCCACTGCCCGATGGCGGCTTCACCCTTCACTACGATCCGGCCATCGCCGTGCCCCTGCGCCACCTCACCGAGGCGGACATCCAGGCCGGCGAAGCCCAGATGTGGCAGCTGTACGACCACATTCGCGCCGAGACGCTGGTGATTCGCGGCGTCGAGTCCGACGTGCTGCTGCACGACACGGCCCAGGCCATGACGCAACGGGGTCCGCACCCGCAACTCATCGAATTCCAGGGCATCGGCCATGCGCCGACGCTCGTGACGCCGCAACAGCTGGAGCCGGTGGTTTCCTTCCTGCTGCGGGACAAGGCATCGCCCCATGAAGACGCTGGCACCGCAGGCGCCTGACCCGACCACCGTTTCCGAACTCGTCACCGCCGCCGAGCAGTCGCTGCCCCGCCAGGCGGACGCCCTGGCGCGTGCCCGGGCCTTCGCCGAGCCGCTGATCGCCGGCGAGAGCCTGGAAAGCGGCGAGAACGTGCTGGCCCATGCCGACGCGGTGGCGGCCATCCTCAAGCAGATGGGCGGCTCCGAGGCCATGCAGGCGGCCAGCTACCTGGTCTATGCCTGCCCGCACCTGAACAAGCCGCGCGAGGTGATCGCCAAGGCCTTCGGCGACAGCTACGCCGCGCTGGCGGTGGAGACCACGCAACTGGTGGAGGTGCAGCGCCAGGCACGCGCCGCCGACGCCGCTCATACGCGGCAGGAACAGGCCGAGCGGGTGCGCAAGATGTTGATGGCGTTCTCGCGCGACCTGCGGGTGGTGATGCTGCGGCTGGCGTCGCGTCTGCAGACCCTGCGCTGGCATGCGGCGTCCCGGCAGCCCGTGGCGCCCAGCATGGCACGCGAGGCGCTGGAGGTGTTCGCGCCGCTGGCCAATCGCCTGGGCATCTGGCAGATCAAGTGGGAGATGGAAGACCTCGCCTTCCGCTTCCTGGAGCCCGACACCTACCGCGAAGTCGCTCGCCTGCTCGACGAGAAGCGCGCCGAGCGCGAGGCCTATGTCGAGCAGCTGCGGGTGCAACTTGAGGCCGAGTTGCGCGCCCAGGGCGTACATGCGCAGGTGCACGGCCGGCCAAAGCACATTCACAGCATCGTCAAGAAGATGCGTGGCAAGTCGCTGGACTTCGAGAAGGTGTTCGACGTGCGCGCCCTGCGCGTGATCGTGCGCGACACGCGCGAGTGCTATGCCGCGCTGTCGTGGGTGCACCAGCGCTTCGATCCGATCCAGAGCGAGTTCGACGACTACATCGCCAAGCCCAAGCCCAATGGCTACCAGTCGTTGCACACCGTGGTGCGCGACGCGGCCGGCCGCCCGATCGAGATCCAGATCCGCACGCAGGCCATGCACGAGCATGCCGAGCATGGCGTCGCCGCCCACTGGGCCTACAAGGAGGCGGGCGCCAAGGGTTATGCCGGCGTGTCGGCCGCTGGCGAATATGACGCCAAGATCGCCGTCGTGCGCCAGCTTCTGGCCTGGGAGCGTGACCTCTCCGGCAGTGCGACGGCCGGTCTGTTCGAAGACCGCATCTATGTGCTCACGCCCCAGGCGACGGTGGTCGAGCTCACGCAGGGCGCCACCCCGGTCGACTTTGCCTACACGGTGCACACCAACCTGGGCCACCGCTGCCGCGGCGCGCGTGTCGACGGCGCGATGGTGCCCCTGAACACGCCGCTGAAAAACGGCCAGACGGTGGAGATCATCTCCACCAAGGAAGGCGGTCCCTCGCGGGATTGGCTCAACCCCGAGCTGGGTTTCCTGGCCAGCCAGCGCGGCCGGGCCAAGGTGCGCGCCTGGTTCAACGAGCAGATCCGCCACGAGACCGTGGCCCGCGGCCGCGAAGCGGTCGAAAAACTCCTGCAGCGCGAAGGCCGCACGGCCATGAAGCTCGAGGACCTGGCCTCGCAGCTGGGTTTCAAGTCGGCCGAGGATCTGTTCGCCGTCGTCGGCAAGGACGAGTTCTCGCTGCGCACCATCGAGGCGCTGCTGCGCCCGCCCGAGGCGCCGCTGTCGCAAGACGAGTTCCTGCTCAAGAAGTCGCGCGCAGCGGCATCCTCGCCCAAGGGCGGTGTGCTGGTGGTGGGGGTCGATTCCCTCATGACCCAGCTGGCCAAGTGCTGCAAACCGGCCCCGCCCGACGCCATCGGCGGCTTCGTCACGCGCGGCAAGGGCGTGAGCATCCACCGCACCGATTGCAGCAACTTCCGCGAGCTCGCGGCGCGCAACGCCGAGCGTGTGATCGAGGTCGAATGGGGTGCCGGCCGCGGCGACACGGCGGCGGTCTACCCGGTGGACGTGTCGGTCGAGGCCGCCGACCGGCAAGGCCTCTTGCGCGATATTTCCGAGGTGTTCGCCAAGGAAAAAATGAACGTGACCGGCGTACAGACGCAGTCGGTCAAGGGCACGGCCTGGATGACGTTCACGGTGGAAATCGCCGACTCGCAGCGCCTGGCCAAGGTGCTGTCCATCGTGGGCGAAGTGCAGGGCGTGCGCTGGGCCAAACGGCGTTGAGCATCGGTCATCGCAGACCGCGAAAGTACCTCATGCGACCCTGCTACAATCTCGCTCTTCGAACGAACTCAGGCGCGTAGCTCAGCTGGTTAGAGCACCACCTTGACATGGTGGGGGTCGTTGGTTCGAGTCCAATCGCGCCTACCAGAGCAAACCCCGGTTTCATCAAATGAAGCCGGGGTTTTTTCTTGGCCTGCGGCCACGAAACCGTCACGTGCGGGCTTCACCATGGCCGATCGCATGACCAAAACCATCGAACTGATCTACTTCAATGCCGGAGGCGGCCATCGCGCGGCGGCCATGGCCCTCGACGCCGTCCTGCGAGCGCGCGGCGGCGGGCTTGAGGTTCGCTGCACCAACGTGATGGAGGTGCTGGACCCGACCGGCCGGTTCAAGCGGATCACGGGCATGGCGCCTGAGGACTACTACAACAAGCGGCTGGCCACCGGCTTCACCCTCGGGCTTGCGCAGGAGCTCAAGATGTTCCAGAGCGCGATCCGGTTCGGACAGGCCACGCTGGTGCGGCAGTTGGAGCAGCATTGGCTGCGCGGCGAACCAGATCTGGTCGTCTCCCTGATCCCCAACCTCAACCGGCCGCTGTGCGCCAGCCTGGCGAGCGCGCTGCCCGGTGTGCCCTTTCTGACGGTCATGACCGACCTGGCCGACTATTCGCCGGATTTCTGGATCGTCCCGGACCAGCCGCAGTGGCTGGTGTGCGGCACGGTTCGGGCACAGGAGCAAGCGCTCGCGCTGGGATGCGGGCCATCACGCTTGCACCGGGTGTCCGGAATGATCTTGCGGCCCGACTTCTACGACCAGCCCGAGGCCGCAAGGGACGCGCGCATGCTCGCCCTCGGGCTCGATCCCGCAAGGCCGACGGGGTTGGTGCTGTTCGGCGGGCACGGCTCGCGGGCGATGGTCAAGATTGCGCAGGCGCTCGGCGACGTGCAACTGATCCTCCTGTGCGGCCATAACGTACCGCTTGCCGCCAAGTTGCGCGCCTTGCCCTCCCAGGCACCCAGGGCGGTGGTCGGGTTCACGACGGAGGTGCAGCGCTACATGCGCCTGGCCGACTTTTTCATCGGAAAGCCGGGGCCGGGAAGCCTCAGCGAAGCGGTGCATTGCGGCTTGCCGGTGGTCACCGTGCGCAACGGGTGGACCTTGCCGCAGGAACGCTACAACACCGAGTGGGTCACCGATCATGGGCTGGGGGTGGTGGGCACGTCGTTCAACCGGCTGCGTGAACCGGTGGAGCATCTCCTGGCGCACCTGCATGACCATCGCGCCTGTGTACGGGCGATGCCGCCGAACCGCGCGGTGTTCGAGGTGGCGGACATGATCGAGCGCATGGTGGACCCAAGTGAGCTATCGGGGCCTCATCACCTCGGCCGAATTGCCGCGTCGTATTCACCGGCACCTTCGACGCGTACCTAGGGCGGCGAAGTTTCACCGGGTCTGGTGCGCCGCGGGTATCGGGTATCGCCCTTATATTCGGCGGATACGGTCGCAGCCTTTCCGAGAAGGCGGGATCTCAACCGTGTCCGCCCATGAATGCCCCCTCATTGATCGAACAACTCAATCGCGAGTGCTTCTGTTTCAGCCTCGACCAGGCGGCGCTGGCCCGCGCACTCGACGCCGAGTTGGGGCAACCGGGCCTGTCCGAGCTGTTGCGCGAGCGGTGCCCGTTCGTGTTCGCGGCCCAGCCGGTGTTTGTGTCCGCCGCACACATGCGGCGAATGGCGCAGGTGGTGCGGGCCGTTGAGTCGGTGGTGGCGCTGCCAGCCTACCGCGAGCAGACCCTGGCCGACGCCCCCGAGATCGCCCGCCTGGGCGCCACTGGCCCGCGCGGTGCATTCTTCGGCTACGACTTCCATCTGGAGCACGGGCACCTCGGGCTGATCGAGATCAATACCAACGCGGGCGGGGCCATGCTCAACGCGGTGCTGGCACGCGCCCAGCGCGCCTGCTGCGAGGCAATGGATTCGATGGTCCCCACCTTGGCCAGTGTGGCCGCCTTCGAGGATCGCATCGTCGACATGTTCCGCCAGGAATGGCGCCTGGCAGGCCACTCGCGGCCGCTGGCCAGCATTGCCATTGTCGATACCGCGCCGACGCAGCAGTACCTTTACCCCGAGTTCCTGCTGTTCCAGCAGTTGTTCGAGCGGCATGGCCTGCGCGCGGTCGTGGCCGATCCGTCCACACTCGATTGGCGGGGTGGTGTGCTGTGGCAGGGCGATCTGGCGGTCGACCTGGTCTACAACCGCTTGACCGACTTCTATCTCGAACAGCCGGAAAGCGCCGCGCTGCGGCAAGCCTACGTGCAACAGGGTGTCGTGCTGTCGCCGCACCCCCAGTCCCACGCGCTCTACGCCGACAAGCGCCGGCTCGCGCTGTTTTCCGACGCCGCGCGGCTGCGTGCGCTGGGCGTTTCCGAGGCCACCGCGCAGACCCTGCTGGAGAACGTGCCGCACACCGAGTCGGTGGATGCCGCCGATGCCGATCGCCTGTGGGCGGCGCGTCGCGGCCTGTTCTTCAAGCCGGTTGCCGGCTTCGGCAGCCGCGCCGCCTATCGCGGTGACAAGCTCACGCGGCGGGTGTGGGAAGACATCCTGGCCGGTGACTACGTGGCCCAGGCCATCGTGCCGCCGGGTGAACGGCTGATCGACGAACCTGAGATCGCCCGCGCCATGAAGTTCGATCTGCGCGCCTATGCCTACGGCGGCCAGGTGCAGTGGGTGGCGGCACGTCTGTACCAGGGGCAGACCACCAACTTTCGCACGCCAGGGGGCGGCTTCGCACCGGTGTACAGCACGGTCGATGCGTCTGGCGACACGCAGCACCATGCTGGCCTCATGCGCCACAACGGCCACATCCCATGAGCGCAGGGCACGACCACAGCCACGTCGCGGCCAACTACAACGCCGCCTTCGCCATCGGCATCGGCCTGAATACGGCGTTCGTGGCCATCGA
The DNA here is from genome assembly GCA_040387815.1 of Pseudomonadota bacterium. Taxonomy (GTDB): domain Bacteria; phylum Pseudomonadota; class Gammaproteobacteria; order Burkholderiales; family Burkholderiaceae_C; genus Ramlibacter. The sequence continues at coordinate 10,247 of JAZKDA010000171.1, forward strand.
GGCCTTCTATGGCTGGAAGGTCAATTCGCTGGCCTTGCTGGCCGACGCCGGGCACAACCTCAGCGACGTCATCGGCCTGGTGCTGGCCTGGGGCGGGGCGCTGGCCAGCCGGCTGCGCCCCGATGCGCGCCACACCTACGGTTGGAAGCGCGCAACCATCCTGGCCGCCTTCATCAACGCGTTGTTGTTGCTGGTGGCGATGGGCTCCCTGGCCTGGGAGGCGGCCCACCGGTTGCGGTCGCCCGAACCGATCGAAGGCGTCACGATCATGGTGGTGGCCGGCGTCGGAATCGTCGTCAACACGATCACCGCATTGCTCTTCATGCGCGGCCGCAAGAGCGACCTCAACATTCGCGGCGCCTTCCTGCACATGGCGGCCGACGCATTGGTGTCCGCCGGGGTGGTGGTGGCCGGCGGTCTGGCGCTGTGGCTTGGCTGGAACTGGCTCGACCCGGTGGCCAGCATGGTGATCGCCGCCGTCATCGTCGCGGGCACCGCCAGCCTGTTCAAGCAATCGCTGCACCTCTTGTTCGACGGGGTGCCCGCGAGCGTGGACCTGCATGCGGTTCAGGCGCTGCTCGAGTCGCTGCCTGGCGTCGCGCGCGTGCATGACCTGCATGTCTGGGCCATGGGCACCTCCGAGATCGCGATGACCGCCCACCTGGTGATGCCGCAAGGTCACGCCGACGATGCCTTCCTGCGCAACGCCACTGAGCAATTGCACGACCAGTTCGGCATTGAGCATGTGACGCTGCAGGTGATGCAGGTGGCTTTCACGCCGCCATGCGCCGTGCTGGCGCCGCAGCGCGGCGACGCCAAGGCCTGAAAGCGCGTCGCGTCGCCCCCCAGGCACTGTCGACGCCCGCCTACACACGCGCTGTGGTGACGGCCCTAGATTGGCCGGCCTTCCTTCTCAAATTGCGCAGGCTCGGCCATGACGTGGTGACCATTTTGGGCTCCCGGTCCGAGCCGCGGCATCGAACCCTGGGTCAGCCATGAAAATTGCACAGATCGCACCGCTCTTCGAGAGTGTTCCGCCGCGCGCCTACGGCGGCACCGAGCGGGTTGTCTCCTACCTCACCGAGGCCTTGGTCGAGGCCGGCCACGAGGTGACGTTGTTTGCCAGCGGCGACTCGGTCACGCAGGCGCAGCTGGTGGCGATGGTGCCTCGCAGCCTGCGGCTGGATCCGGCTCGGCCGGATTGGGTCATCTGGCACACCTTGATGATGGACCAGGTGTTCGAGCGCGCCGCCGAGTTCGACGTGCTCCACTTTCACACCGATTGCCTGCAATACCCGCTGGCCGCGCGCAGCCAAACGCCCAGTGTGACAACCTTGCATGGACGGCTCGACCTGCCGGATCTGCGGCCGCTGCATGGCCGCTTTGCGGCCCATCCGCTGGTGTCGATTTCCGACAGCCAGCGCAAGCCCCTGCCCAGCGCGAACTGGTGTGCCACCGTGCACCATGGACTGCCGGTCAACCTGTACCAGCTCAATCTGAAGCCGCGGGACTATTTCGCCTTCGTCGGGCGCCTGTCGCCCGAAAAGCGCGTCGACCGCGCGATCGAGATCGCCATCGCCTGCGGCATCCCCCTGATGATCGCCGCCAAGGTCGACCCGGTGGATCAGGTCTACTTCGAGCAGCATATTCGCCCCTTGCTCGGGAACCCGCTGATCAAGTACATCGGCGAGATCGACGATGCGCGCAAGAACGAGGTGGTGGGTGGCGCCCGGGCGCTGCTGTTCCCGATCGACTGGCCCGAGCCGTTCGGGCTGGTGATGATCGAGGCGATGGCCTGCGGCACGCCGGTGGTGGCGTACCGCTGTGGCTCGGTGCCCGAGATCATGCAGGACGGCGTCACCGGCTATGTCGTCGACAACCAGGACGATGCGATCGCCGCGGCGCGGGTGATCGACCGCCTGGACCGCCGGCGTTGCCGCGAGGCGTTCGAACGCCGATTCACCTCGGAGAAGATGGCCGCCCGCTACCTGCGGGTCTACCAGTCGCTGATCGACACGCGCGCGCCGGAGCCGGCCCCGGCGGACCTGCCGTCGGGCCTGGACGAGGCGCTCCGATGAAAGACCGGATCCTCATCGGCGACCAGTGGTATATCGCTGCGCGCACGGCGCGGGCCGAGTCGAGCCCGCAGGCGATCAAGTCCGGCGAAACCTTCGCGTTGTTCGACCGCTCGGGTGACATCCATACCCTGGGCGGCGGCGAGCAGGGGCTCTACCACGAGGACACGCGCTTTCTGTCCAAGCTCGAGTTCTCGATCGACGGCGTGCAGCCGATGTTCCTGGGCTCGACGGTCAAAGAGGGCAACAACCTGCTGGTCGTCGAGATGATGAATCCCGACCTGATGCACGGCGGGCGCCTCGTGTTGCCCAAGGGCGAGCTGCACGTGTTCCGCGGCAAGCTGCTGTGGGAAGGCGCCTGCTATGAGCACATCCGGCTCAATCATTACGGGCGGGAGCCGGTGAGCTTCGAGTTGTCCCTGAAGTTCGATGCCGACTTCGTGGACCTGTTCGAGGTGCGCGGCGCGGTGCGCGCGCGGCGCGGGCAGCGTCTGGCCACGACGCGCCATTGCACGCCCGAGGGCGCGACCATGCGCCTGGCCTATCGGGGCCTGGACGGATTGGTCCGGCGTAGCCACGTGCGGCTGCGGCCGCAGCCGGCGGTTCTGGAGGAAAACGAGGCTCGCTGGAGCGTCGAGTTGAAGCCGCAGGGTGAGTTCCACCTGTACTGCGAAGTCGGCTGCGAGATCGAGGCCGCCGATGATCGACACAGCGGCGATGCCCCCGGCGCCCACGGCGCACCGGCGCGTGCCCAGGTCCTGCGCGACTACGACAGCGCGTACCGCCTCAACACCGAGGCGCGTGCCCGACTGGAGCTGCGCCGCTGCCGCATCGAAACGTCAAACCCGCTGATGAACAGCTGGCTGGACCGCTCCATGTCCGATCTGGCGATGTTGAGCACCGAGCTGCCCACCGGCCCCTATCCCTACGCCGGGGTGCCCTGGTACTCGACCACCTTCGGCCGCGATGGGCTGATCACCGCGCGCGAGGCGCTGTGGCTGGACCCGTCCCTGGCGCGCGGCGTGCTGGCGCATCTGGCCGCCACCCAGGCCACGAGCACCGACCGCGAGCGCGATGCCGACCCCGGCAAGATCCTGCACGAGGCCCGCAAGAGCGAGATGGCCAACACTGGCGAGGTGCCTTTCGGGCGCTACTACGGCACCGTCGATGCGACGCCCCTGTTCGTGGCCGTGGCCGGCGCCTACCACCAGCGCACTGGCGATCTGGCGTTCATCCGTTCGATCTGGCCTGGCATTCTGGCGGCGCTTGCGTGGATGGAGCGCGATGGCGATATCGACGGCGACGGCTTCGTCGACTATGCCCGGCGCAGCAGCAACGGCCTGGTGCAGCAAGGCTGGAAGGATTCGCAAGATTCGGTCTTTCACGCCGACGGGCGCATGGCGCAGGCGCCCATCGCGCTGTGCGAGGTGCAGGGCTACGTCTACGAGGCCCGGCAGTACGCGGCCATCCTGGCCGAGGCGCTGGGCGATCCGGCGCACGCGCTGCGTCTGCGCGAGCAGGCCCAGGCCTTGCGCCAGCGCTTCCTGGAGCGCTTCTGGTGCGAGGAGATCGGCTGCTATGCCATTGCGCTCGACGGCGACAAGCAGCCGTGCCGCGTGGCCACCTCCAACGCGGGGCACGCCCTGTGGAGCGGCATCGCCTCCGACGAACACGCCGCGCACATGGCCAGGCGCTTTGTGGAGCCCGACTTCTTCACCGGCTTTGGCATTCGCACTGTCGCGGCCGGCCAGGCGCGCTACAACCCGATGTCCTACCACAACGGCTCGATCTGGCCGCACGACAACGCGCTGATCGCCACCGGCCTGGCCCGCTATGGCCACACCGACGCGGCCCTGCGGATCTTCAACGGCCTGTTCGACGCATCCCAGCATTTCAGCGAGCACCGGTTGCCCGAGCTGTTCTGCGGATTTCCCCGTCGCGAGGGCGAAGGGCCGACGCTCTACCCAGTGGCCTGCTCGCCGCAGGCCTGGGCCGCCGCCTCGGTGTTCGCCATGCTTGCGGCCTGTCTGGGCCTGGAGATCGACGCGGCGCGCGCTTGCCTGAGCTTTCGCGCACCGCGCCTGCCCGAGCATCTGGACTGGGTGCGCATCTGCGACTTGCGCGTGGCCGACGCCAGCGTGGATCTGCTGCTCAAGCGGCACCACAACAACGTGGGCGTGGAGGTGATTCGCAAACAAGGGGATCTGTCGGTGCAGGTGGCGATGTAGATCGCTGGCCCAGCGCACGCCCGGCCGTGCCTACGGGTAAACCTCGGCCGCAGCGTGGCGACGGGTTGCCTACAATGCTTCGCACTGCAACACAACGTGCCAGGCCGCTGCCCGGCGACAGGAGTGTCGATTTGCAAAGCAAGAAACCCCAGGCCGCCAAGTCCGCGCAACGCGTGATCAAGAAGTACCCCAACCGGCGCCTCTACGATACCGACACGTCTTCCTACATCACCCTGACCGAGGTCAAGCAGCTGGTTCTGGACAACCAGGCATTCGTCGTGCGAGACGCCAAGACCAACGATGACATCACCCGCAGCATCCTGCTGCAGATCATCCTGGAGGAAGAGGCGGGCGGCGCCCCCATGTTCAGCGAGGCGGCCCTGGCCAACATCATCCGTTTCTACGGGCATGCCATGCAGGGCTTCATGGGCACCTACCTTGAGAAGAACGTCCAGGCCTTCACCGACATGCAGGGCCAACTGGCCGAGAAGTCCAAGAACCTCACGCCCGAGATGTGGACCCAATTCGCCAACATGCAAAACCCCATGATGGCGGGCATGACCGGCAGCTATGTCGAACAATCGAAGGCGATGTTCGAGAAGATGCAAGAGCAGATGAAGCAGCAGACCGAGCAGATGCTCGGCGCCTTCGGCGTCAAGCGTTAACCACTCGCAGGCGGGTGCGCGGAGGGTCTGGGACAATAGGCCCTTATGACTGAATCCGCTGTTGCCGGCAAGGCACCCAAAGTCGGCTTCGTGAGCCTGGGCTGCCCCAAGGCCCTGACCGACTCCGAACTCATCCTCACCCAGCTTTCGGCCGAAGGCTACGAAACCTCCAAGACCTTCGCGGGCGCCGATCTGGTGATCGTCAACACCTGCGGCTTCATCGACGACGCCGTCAAGGAAAGCCTGGACACCATCGGCGAGGCGCTGGCCGAAAACGGCAAGGTCATCGTGACCGGCTGCCTGGGCGCGCGTTCGGGCGACGACGGCGGCAACCTGGTGCGCAATGTGCACCCTTCGGTGCTCGCGGTGACCGGCCCGCACGCCACGCAGGAGGTGATGGACGCGGTGCATTCGCACCTGCCCAAGCCGCACGATCCCTTCCTCGATCTGGTGCCCGGCGGTTTCGGCGAGGCGGGGCTCAAGCTCACGCCGCGCCACTATGCGTACCTCAAGATCAGCGAGGGCTGCAACCACCGTTGCACCTTCTGCATCATCCCGTCGATGCGCGGCGACCTGGTCAGCCGGCCCATCGGCGACGTGCTCAAGGAAGCGCGCGCGCTGTTCGAGGGCGGTGTGAAGGAACTGCTGGTGGTCAGCCAGGACACCTCGGCCTACGGCGTCGACGTGAAGTACCGCA
>JAZKDA010000172.1:0-14774 GCA_040387815.1 Pseudomonadota bacterium
GCCCCGTGAGCAGGCCGGCTTCGATGTTGCCGGCGCCGCTCACGCCCATGTAGCTGACCAGCGTCAGGCGGGCCTGGCGGGCCGTGGCGGCCAGGGCGGGCCAATCGACGCCGCGCTCGCCGGGCTTGGCATGGCCGGTGACGAACACCACGCCATGGGCATGGTCCCGGTGGGTCAGCGGCACGCCCAGCGACGTGACGGCCGCCAGGCCGGCGGTGATGCCGTTGATCACGGTCACGGCGATGCCGGCCTCGCGCAGGTGCTCCACTTCTTCGCCGCCGCGGCCGAAGATGAAAGGGTCGCCGCCCTTGAGGCGCACCACCTGCTCGCCCTCGCGGGCGGCGGTGATCATGAGCTTTTCGATGAAGGTCTGGGGCGTGCTCTTGCAGCCGCCGCGCTTGCCCACGTGCACCACGCGCGCGGCGGGGTTGGCCAGGGCCACGATCTCGTCGCTGACCAGGTCGTCGACCATCAGCATGGTGGCGGCCTGCAGGGCCTTGACGGCCTTGACTGTCAGCAGTTCCGGATCGCCGGGGCCGGCGCCGACCAGGGTGACCTGGCCCAGGGGATAAAAGTGCGTGTTCGTCATGATGCGGCTGCGAGTCGCAAGATATGTTCCACCTGCGCCGCGATCGATGCGGGAACAGGGATATCGCCCGAGGCCACGGCGCGAATGTAGCGCGCGGTGCTGGCCGCGTCGATCTCGGTGGGCAGGGCGGGCAGGTCGGTCAGGGTGCCACGCTGGCCGGGCTCGAGCGTGATGCGCTCGCCCCGCACGAAGCCGTCCATCTGCGGCAGGCGCCGCGCGTCGGCCACCACCTCGCCCTCGGTGCCGCGCAGCAGCAGCGCCGTGGCGCCTGTGAGGGCGAACACCTCGGCCATCGACACCGCGTACTCGGGGTGGGTGTAGCTGCCCACGATCACCGCCGCACCGTCGCTGGGGTTCATCAGCTTGACCAGGCTGTGCGCGGAGTTGCGCAGGCCGACCACGCGCCGCACATCGAGCAGGCGCTTGAGGCCGGGGCACAGCAGTTCGGTGGGCATGAAGGCGACCTCGCCAGCGGCGATGGGGCCCGATTCGCCGCGGGGCGTGATGTCCAGCGCCGCAAGCACCTCGGCCACAGCGACGCGACGCGCCTCGGTGGCCGTGCCGTGAATCAGCACGGGCAGGCCGCGCCGCGCCGCCAGCAGCGCCAACAGGGGCGTGAGCATGGGCAGCTTGCGCGCGCCGTTGTAGCTGGGCAGCACGACCAAGGGTCGCTCGCCCGCGGGAATGCGCCGGGTACGCATGGCCGTGGCGTCGAGAAAGCCAGCCATTTCCTGGGCCGTTTCGCCCTTGACGCGCATGGCGATGCAGAAGGCACCCACTTCGTAGTCGGTGACGCTGCCATCGAGCAGCTGCCCGAAAAGGTCGGCGGCCTGCTCGCGGCTGAGCGAACGGGCGCCCTGCTTGCCGCGCCCGATCTCCCGGATGTATGGACTGATGCTTCCCATGGCTGCGATTGTCGGTGACCGCTCATGACTTTCAGCCATAAGCCGAATCACGCCGTGGCGGCCCGTTCAGGCCGCCTGCGCCTGCGGCAGGGATTCGCGCACCATCCGTTTGAGATGGGGGATGCACGAGCCGCAGTTGGTGCCACATTGGAGCTCGCCCTGCAAGGTCGACAGCCGGGCCTCGGCGCTGCCGTGGCAGCGGGCCAGGGTGCCCTTGATCGCATCCTCGCTCACGTTGAAGCAGGTGCACACCTGTTGCCCCTTGTCCTGCACCGCGATCGGCGGCTTGGCGCTGGGCGACAGCAGCAGGCGGCCATAGTCCTGCGCCGGCAGTTCGTCTTGCAGCAGGGTCTTGATCCAGCCTTGCGAGCGAATGTCGCCGGCGAGCAGAAATGCTTCCAGGCGGGCTTGCGAACCTTGCCTGGACAGGCGCACCGCGCGGCGCTGGCCGCGGCGCGCATCGGCATAGCGGATGCCGTCCGGCCCGGCCAGGCCCAGCAACGATTCCAGCCAGGCCAGGGTCTCGGCCGGCGGCGCCTCATAGGCGGCCGCGCGAAACAGCACGCCGCTGCGCTCACGGCCGAATGGCACACAGGTGGCAAAGGGAAAGCGGTCCATCGCCTGGCGCAACTGGGTTCGCACGGTCAAGGCATCGCCGTCGGGCAGCCAGGCCATGGCCAGCAGCGACCAGGGCAACTCGGCCTTGAGCACCTTCACCGCCGCGTATTTGAGCTCGGGCTGCTTGGAGCCGGGGCAATACGCCGAGGTGGTGAGCGCGTTCACCCCGCCGAGTCGCTCGCCGCTGCTGGACATGCCGCCCAGGAACTCGCTGCCCCAGTGCATGCCCATGAACACCTGGGTCAGCCCCAATTCGGTGCTGGGCTGAACGGGCACCACGATGGAGCCACGCTTGCTGGTGATGTGCACCAGATCGCCCTCGGCCAGGCCGCGGCGCGCCATGTCTTGCGGATGCATCTGCACCGCCGGCTCGGGCACGTGGCCGAACAGGCGGCCGAGCGTGCCGGTGCGGCTCATGCCGTGCCACTGGTCGCGCAGGCGCCCGGTATTGAGCACGAAGGGGTAGCGCGATTCGCGCGGCTCGGCCGGCGGCTGGTAGGCCACGTCGGCAAAGCGGGCCCTGCCGTCGGCGGTGGGGAAGACGCCATCGGTGTACAGGCGCGCGCGGCCTTCGGTTTCGCCTTCGCGCAGCGGCCACTGCTGCGGCGCGTCGTCCAGCATGGGGTAGGACATGCCGGTGATGTCGAGGTCACGCCCGCGAGTCGACTCGCGGTGCTCCAGCCACACCGCTTGCGCGCTGGTGTACGGGAACAGCGAGGGCAGGCCGGGCCGCAGGCGTTGCTCGAGGCGGCGCGCGAACTCGGCGGCAATCAGCCAATCGGGGCGTGTCTCGCCCGGTGCCGGCACGGCGCCGCGCACGCGGCTGACGCAGCGCTCGCTGTTGGTGACCGTGCCTTCCTTCTCGCCCCAGGTGGTGGCGGGCAGCAGCAGGTCGGCCCACTGGCAGGTCTCGGTGGTGGAGAAGGCCTCTTGCACCACGACGAACTCGCAGCGTTGCAGCGCGCGGCGCACGGTGGCCTGGTCGGGCATCGACTGCGCCGGGTTGGTGCACGCAATCCACAGCGCCTTGATCTCGCCGTCGGCCGCCGCCTGGAACATCTCCACCGCGGTCTTGCCGGGCTTGGACGGCACTTGGGCCACGCCCCACAGCGCGGCGACTTCGGCACGGTGCGCGGGGTTGGACAGATCGCGGTGCGCCGACAGCAGGTTGGCCAGGCCGCCGACCTCGCGTCCGCCCATGGCGTTGGGTTGGCCGGTGAGCGAGAAGGGGCCGGCGCCGGGGCGGCCGATCTGGGCGGTGGCCAGGTGCAGGTTGATCAGCGCCGCGTTCTTGGCGGTGCCGCTGGTGGACTGGTTCAGGCCCTGGCAATACAGGCTGAGCGTCGCCGGCGAGGTGGCGAACCACTTGGCGGCGGTGAACAGGTCGGCCTTGGCGATGCCGCAGGTGCTCGACACCAAATCGGGCGTGCAGTCGCGCACACGCTGCTTGAGCGCTTCGAAGCCGCTGGTGTGGGCGGCGATGTACTCGGGCTGGGTCCAGCCTTCCCACAGCATGATGTGCAGCAGGCCGTTGAACAGCATCACGTCGGTGCCCGGCTGCACCGGCAGGTACAGGTCGGCGATCTCGGCGGTTTCGGTGCGGCGCGGGTCGCAGAAGATGATCTTCATCTGCGGCCGGCGCGCCTTGGCCTCCTCGATGCGGCGAAACAGCACCGGGTGGGCCCAGGCGGTGTTGCTGCCGACGATGAAGATGCAGTCGGCATGGTTCACGTCGTCGTAGCAGGCCGGCGGCGCGTCGGCGCCCAGGGTCAGCTTGTAGCCGGCCACCGCGCTGCTCATGCAAAGCCGCGAGTTGGTGTCGACATTGTTGGTGCCGATCAGGCCCTTGGACAGCTTGTTGAAGACGTAGTAGTCCTCGGTGAGCAGCTGACCCGAGATGTAAAAGCCCACCGCATCGGGGCCGTGTGTCTCGATCACCTGTGAGAACCGCTGGGTGGCGGTCGACAGCGCCTCGTCCCAGCCCAGCCGCGCTGGCGCTGCGCCGCGCTGCGCGCGCGCCATCGGGTGCAGCAGGCGGGTGTGGCGCGTGATCTCCTGCGATGCCGTCAGATGCAGCGTCGAGCCCTTGGTGCACAACCGCCCGAAATTGGCCGGGTGGGCCGGATCGCCGCGCACACCGGTGATCTGCCCGCCCTGCGATTCGATGATCACGCCGCAGCCCACGCCGCAGTACGGGCAGGTCGAGCGGGTCTCTTCAGGGGCCGGCGCGGGCGCCGCCGCGGCGGGTGGAGGGTTCATGCCGTTGCCGTGGTCTTGCGGGGTCCGGCAATGGGGCGGCCCAGATCCAGCGCCAAGGTCGCGAGTTCATGCGCGTCGAGATAAACCTCGCCATCGGCCACCTTGAGCGAAAAGCGCTGCGTGCAACCCTCGTCGGGCGCCTTGGCGCAGCCGTCGTTCAGGCCGATGGTCCAGTTGTGCAGCGGGCAGGCCACGTTGGTGCCGAACACGATACCCTGCGACAGCGGGCCGCCCTTGTGCGGGCAGCGGTCCAGCAAGGCGAACACCTCGTCCGCGTCGTTGCGGAACACGGCTACATCCAGGCCCTTGGCGCGCTCGACGCGGCGCGAGCCCAGCACCGGGATGTCTTCCACCCGGCAAATCAGTTTCCAGTCGTTCACGGTCTTGCTCATGGTCTTGGCTTCCATTGTGCTGCTCAGGCCTTCAAGGCTTCGAGGGTGTTGAACTGGCGCGTGTCCACGTTCGCCTTGTCGAACTCGAACCAGGGATCGGGCTCGCCGTCCAGGGCGAACTGCAGCCGCTCCCACAGCGCCTTGCGGCCTTCGTGGTCTTCAAGAATCTTCTTTTTCACCGTGTCCAGGCCCACACGGTTGATCCAATGCACGGTGCGCTCGAGGTACCAGCCTTCTTCCCGGTACAGCTGCAGGAAAGCGCCCGAGTATTCAAGCACTTCGGCGGCGGTCTTGAGCTTGCAGAAGAAATGCGCCACCTCGGTCTTGATGCCGCCGTTGCCGCCCACATAGATCTCCCAGCCCGAGTCGACGCCGATCACGCCCACGTCCTTGATGCCGGACTCGGCGCAGTTGCGCGGGCAGCCCGACACCGCCAGCTTGACCTTGTGCGGCGCATACATGCGCCACAGCGCGCGCTCGAGGTCCTTGCCCATCTGCGTGCTGTCCTGCGTGCCGAAGCGGCACCACTCGCTGCCCACGCAGGTCTTGACCGTGCGCAGGGCCTTGGCATAGGCGTGGCCCGAGGGCATGCCGATGTCCTTCCACACGCCGGGCAGGTCTTCCTTTTTCACGCCCAGCAGGTCGATGCGCTGGCCGCCGGTCACCTTGACGGTGGGGATCTTGTACTTGTCCACCACATCGGCGATGCGGCGCAGTTCGCTGGCCGTGGTCTCGCCACCCCACATGCGCGGGATCACCGAATAGGTGCCGTCCTTCTGGATGTTGGCATGGGCGCGCTCGTTGATGTAGCGGCTTTGCGGGTCGTCGCGGGCCTCGCGCGGCCAGGTGGAGATCAGGTAGTAGTTGAGCGCCGGGCGGCAGCTGGCACAGCCGTTGGGCGTGCGCCAGCCCAGAAAGCGCTGGGTGTCGCCGACCGTCAGCAGCTTGTTGGCGCGGATCGAGTCGCGCACCTCCTGATGCGAGTGGTCGGTGCAGGCGCACATCGCCTTCTTCTTGGGCGTGGCCGAATAGTCGCCGCCGGCGGTGAACATCAGGATCTGTTCGACCAGGCCGGTGCACGAGCCGCAGCTGGCGCTGGCCTTGGTGTGCTTGCGCACTTCCTCCAAGGTGAACAGGCCCTTGTCCTTGATCGCCTTGCAGATGGTGCCCTTGTTGACCCCGTTGCAGCCGCAGACTTCGGCGTCGTCGGGCATGGTGGCGGCCTTGCTGTGGCCCTCGTGGCCGGTGTCGCCGATGTTCGATTCGCCGAACATCAGCTTGTCGCGGATGTCGCCGACGCTGCGGCCTTCGCGCAGCAGCTTGAAGTACCAGCTGCCGTCCACGGTGTCGCCGTACAGGCAGGCGCCCACCAGCTTGTCGTCCTTGAGCACCAGCTTCTTGTAGACGCCGCCATATGGGTCGGACATCACGATTTCCTCGGTGCCCTCGCCACCCATGAACTCGCCGGCCGAGAACAGGTCGATGCCGGTCACCTTCAGCTTGGTGGAGGTCAGCGAGCCGGTGTAGCGGCCGATGCCGAACTGCGCCAGGTGGTTCGCCGCCACCTTGGCCTGCTCGAACAGAGGCGCCACCAGGCCGTAGGCGATGCCGCGGTGCGCGGCGCATTCGCCCACCGAGTAGATGCGCGCGTCGGTGACGGTCTGCATCGTGTCGTTGACCACGATGCCTCGGTTGCAATGGAGGCGCATCGATTCGGCCAGTTGCGTGTTGGGGCGGATGCCCACCGCCATCACCACCAGGTCGGCGGGCACCTCGGTGCCGTCCTTGAACTTGACGGCCTTGACGCGTCCGTATTCACCGCCCACCAGTTCCTGCGTCTGGGCGCCCATCAGGAACTTCAGGCCGCGCTCTTCCAGCGACTTGCGCAGCAGGCCGCCGGCCACGTCGTCGAGCTGGCGCTCCATCAGCCAGGGCATGACATGCACCACGCTCACATCCATGCCGCGCTGCTTGAGGCCGTTGGCCGCTTCCAGCCCGAGCAGGCCGCCGCCGATCACGACCGCGTGCTTGTACTTCGTGGCCGCTTCGATCATGGCCTCGGTGTCGGCGATGTCGCGGTAGGCGATCACGCCTTGCAGATCCTTGCCCGGCACCGGCAGCAGGAAGGGGTTGGAGCCGGTGGCCAGCAGCAGCCGGTCGTATTCTTCCTCGGTGCCGTCCTCGGCGCGCACGATGCGGCGCACCCGGTCCACGGCCACCACCTTCTTGCCGGCATGCAGGCGGATGTTGTTCTCCGCGTACCACTCCCACGAGTTCAGGATGATCTCGTCGACGGTCTGCTCGCCGGCCAGCACCGGCGACAGCAGGATGCGGTTGTAGTTGGGGTGCGGCTCGGCGCCGAACACCGCGATGTCGTACAGCTCGGGGGAGATCTTCAGGAGCTCCTCGATCGTGCGCACGCCGGCCATACCGTTGCCGATCATGACCAGTTTCATCTTCTTCATGGGTGGACTCCTTGGAAGCGGGGGAAAGCAAGGGTTGGGCCGGATCGGGCGCGCAGGCTGTGCGCGGCTACCATCGGCCCATGGCATTGGATGTGGACATTGGCTGGCACAGCGTGCGCGGCCGCCGGGACGACAACGAGGACTTCGCCGCGGCGCAGAGCGCGCCGGCGCATGAGGCGCAGCGTGGGCTGATCGCGGCCATTGCCGATGGCGTGTCCGGCGGCGGGCGCGGCCGCGAGGCAGCGCAGACCACGGTGATGTGCCTGCTGCAGGACTACTTCTCCACGCCCGGCACCTGGGACACCAGCGCCGCGCTCGACCGCCTGATCGGCGCGCAGAACGCCTGGCTGGCCGCCAGCAACCGCCGCAGCGGCACCGGCGCCATGACCACGCTCACCGCGGTGGTGCTGCGCGGCCACAGCTACACGCTGGCCCATGTCGGCGACACCCGCGCCTGGCTGCTGCGCGAGGGCGACCTCACCCAGCTCACACAGGACCACGTGTTCGATCATCCCGACATGCGAAGCCGCCTGTCGCGCGCCGTCGGCCTGGACGACCATGTGCGCGTCGACTACCTGCAGGGCGAACTGCAGGCCGGCGATCTGTTCATGCTCACCAGCGACGGCGTGCACGGTGTGCTGGGCGCCGGGACGCTGCGCGGCTCCTTGCAGGCGACGCACGAGACCGGCCCGCAGGAAGCGGCTCAGGCTGTCGTGGCCGCGGCGCTCAAAGCGGGTACGCGCGACAACGCCAGCGCGCTGGTGGTGCAGGTGCGCCAACTCGATGGCCTGCGATTGGAGGACGTGCTGCTCGATGGCCGGCAACTGCCGGTGCCGGGGCGGCTGCGGGTGGGCGACCGGCTGGATGGTTACACCGTCACGGCCGTGGTGGCCGACACCGGCGTACACCGCATCTACCAGGCCCGCGTCGATGACGGCGGCGGTGCCGGCGGCGAGCGCGTGGCGATCAAGACCCTGCACGAATCGCGCGCCAGCGACGGCGCCGAACGCGCCATGCTGGCGCATGAGGTGTGGCTCGGGCTGCGCCTGGCCGAACAGGGCGCTGAAGGCTTTATCGGTGTGCGCGAACCGCGCCGGCCCAGCGCCTTCTACGCCGTGTTCGACTGGCACGATGGCATCACGCTGGAGCAGGCCCTGGCCGCCAAGCAAGCCTTCGGCGTGCCGCAGGTCGTGCGCGGCGCCGCGGCCGTGGCCCGGGCCCTGGGTCGGCTGCACCGGCTGGGCGTGGTCCACCGCGACATCAAGCCCGGCAACCTGCACCGGGGCGACGACGGCCGCTGGCGCATCCTGGATCTGGGCGTGGCCATCTCTGGCGTCGAGTCCGCCGTCGACCGCGGTCTGCATGCCGGCACGCCCAGCTACATGAATCCCGAGCAGTGGCAGGCGGCCGAGGGCCAGCCTCTGGCCACTGCGCAGAGCGACCTGTACGCCCTGGGCGTGACGCTGTACCAGTGGCTGACCGGCCATCTGCCGTACGGCGAGGTCGAGCCCTACCAGCTGGCGCGATTTCGGCGCGACCCGCGTGCGCCCTCGCGCCTGCGGCCCGACGTGCCGGTGTGGCTGGACCACATCGTGCTGCGTGCCGTCGCCCGCGACCCGCGCCAGCGCTTCGAGACCGCCGAGGAACTGGTCCTGGCCCTGGAGCGCGGCGCCAGCCGTACGCTCGCCGCTCCGCCGCCCACGCCCTTCTTCCAGCGCGACCCGGCGGCCGTCTGGAAGGCCGCGCTCATCGCGTCGGCAGCCCTCAACCTGCTCCTGCTGTTCTGGCTGTTGTTCCTGCCCCGGTGACATGGCGGGCCTCATGACGCCTTCTTGCTTTTGACCGTGCCCTTGGGGCGGCGGCCGGGCTGCGGGGCCGGCGTCGCGGCGGCGGGCCGCAGCCGCGCACGGCCGCCTTTTTCGGCCCAGGTGCGGGTCCAGCGGATCTGCATGAACTGCATCACGAGCAGCACCAGCACGGTGGCGATCGCGAACAGCAGAAAGCCCCAGCGGAAGCTGCCCAGGTACTGCTTGGCCAGGCCCAGCGCGCTGGGCACCAGCCCGCCGCCCAGGGCGCCGAGCTCGCCGATCATCGAGCCGGCCACGGCGGTCGTCGTCGGCCAGCGCAGCGGGACCAGCTGAAACAGCGCGCCATTGCCCGCGCCCAGCGCGGCGAAGCACACCATCATCAGCAGCGTGGTCTGCACCAGCGAATGGCCGGAAAAGGCGATCGCGACCAGTGAGGACGCCACCACCACGAGCACCAGGCTCAGGGTGTTGACGCCCCCCCAGCGGTCGGAGATGGCACCGCCCACCACCCGCAGCGTGGCGCCCATGAAGGCGGCCAGCATGGTCAGCTGGCCCGCCTGCACCTTGGTCACGCCGAACTGCGCGAAGTAGTACGAGGGCAGGAAGCTGGTCAGGCCGATGAAGCCGCCGAAGGTGATGCAGTAGATGAGGCTGAAAACCCAGCCGTCCTTTTCGAACAGGCAGGCCATGTGCTCGCGCAGGCTGGCGTGGCGGTCCACGTCGTCGGGCTCGCGGGCGAAGACGACCATCACCGCCGCCGGGATCATGATCGCCACGGCCGCCACGCCGTAGACGGCCTGCCAGCCGAGCCACAGGGCCAGCGGCGGCGCCACCAGCACCGACACCGCCGTGCCCACATTGCCCGCGCCCACCAGGCCCATGGCCAGACCCTTGTGCTGCGGCGGGAACGAGCCGGCGCCCAGCGACAGCGCGACGCCAAAGCTGGCCCCGGCGATGCCCAGCAGCACGCCCATGGCCAGCAGGTCATTGAAGCTGTCGACGAACAGCAGCCCGAACACCATGGCCACGGCGATCATCGCCATCTCGACCAGGGTGGCGTTCTTGCGGCCGATGTACTGGGCCAGCAGGCCCAGCGGGAAGCGCATCAGCGCGCCCGCCACGATCGGCACGGACAGCATCAGGCCCATCTGTGCCGGCGACAGCTTGTAGGTCTCGGAAATGAAGGGCGCCATGGCGCCGTTGAGCACCCATATGCCGCAGGAGAAGGCGAAGTACAGGAATGCCGCCAGCAGCGTGGGTGAGTGTCCCGACTTGAGAAATGCTTTGTACGCGCTCATCGTGTGTCTGTCCGAGGGGGCCGCCAATGAAGGCTCCACCCTGAAAAGGAGTTGGTACAGGACAGCACACGGCTTTGTGCGCGGGACCGGCGGTACGGTGCACGGTCTGGGTGCAACGGCACACCCGCCAGAGTGGCATGCAGGTTTTGTGCCATGCCGGCGCTGGACTATCCTCGGGGCTCCTATGCACTTGCCCCCGCCGTGACCTCCGTCCTGCTGCTCCAGACCACCGACACGGGCGCGCCCGACCTGCGCGCCGATTTCACCTCGGCCGGTTTCTCCGTCACCGGCCCGGCCGATGGCACACACCTGGTGCGCGAGGCCCTGCGCGCGGGCGCCGATGTGGTCGCCTGCTGGGCGCCGCGGGTGGACGATGCCCTGCTGCAGGCCATTGCCACCCTGCAACGCGAACAGCCCACGCCGGTGCTGGTGTTCACCCAGGACAGCGATGTCGATTGCATGGAGCGCGCCCTGGCCGCGGGCGTCCAGGCCTGGGTGGTGCAGGGCTACGGCGCGCACCGGCTGCGGCCGCTGGTGGCGATGGCTCAGGCGCGGCAGCGGCGTGAGCGGGCGCTGGCCGAACAGGTGCAGGCGCTCGACGCGCGGCTGGAAGAGCGCAAGCTCATGGACAAGGCCAAGGGCATCCTGATGCGCTCGCGCGACCTGTCGGAAGACGAGGCCTTCCGCCTGTTGCGCAGCGCCTCGATGCAGGGCAACCAGAAGGTGGGCCAGCTCTCGCGCCAGGTGATCGACGCGGCGCGGGTGGCGCAGGCCATCAACCGCGCCGGCCAGCAGCGCATGCTTTCGCAGCGTTTGATCAAGCTTTACGCGCTGGCTTGCAGCCGCACCGACGGGCCGGCCGCCGCGCTGCTGATGCGCGAGAGCATCGCGCGGGTTGAAGACAACCTCAAGTCACTCGAATCCGAACTTTCTCCTGCCACCTTCGGCGACCTGTTGGCCGCGGGCCGTGCGGCCTGGGCCGAGTTGCGCCAGGGCCTGGAGGCGCCGCCCCAGCTGGCCGGGCTGGAGCGCCTGGACGCCCTGGCCGAAGCCGTGCTCGGGCACGCCAACGCGCTGGTGCTGGCGCTCGAAGCCTCGGGCGTGGTGCATCCGGTGCACGTGGTCAACCAGGCCGGCCGCCAGCGCATGCTGTCGCAGCGCGTGGCCAAGCTGGCGCTGCTGATTCCGGGGGCCGCCCAGGCGGCACCGCTGCGCGCCGAGATGGACAGCGCGGCACGGGCGTTCGAAGAGGGCATGCGCGTGCTGGAGGCGGCGCCGCTGTCCACGCCCGAAACCCGTGCCCAGCTGGCGCAGGGGCGCCTGGCCTGGACGGAGCTTCTTGCCACCACTGCCCAGGCGGGTCAGGCGGCCGGCCGGCTGCGCGTGGCGGCCGCCAGCGAAGACCTGCTCACGGTGTTCGACCGGCTCACCGGGTTGTACCAGCACAGCCTGCAGGTGCTGCTGGGGGACGTTGGTGCGCCGGGCGCTCGGGACGCGTAAGCCTGGTTCCCGTCATCCCCGCGGAGTCGGGGATCCAGGCTGAGGCCGAGCGCAGCGATGGCTCGAACCGTGTCGCCGGCCAAACCTCGCTCCTGGATTCCCGCCTGCGCGGGAATGACAAGCTAGGCCGCCTGTTTCTCCACGTGCGCCTGGCGCGTGTACAGGAAGTCGATCACCGCCTTGCGGCAATGCACGTAGGCCGGGTCCTCGGCCAGGGCCACGCGGTCGCGCGGGCGGGGGATGTCCACGTGCAGCACCTCGCCGATGGTGGCGGCCGGGCCGTTGGTCATCATCACGATCTTGTCGGACAGCAGCACCGCTTCGTCCACGTCGTGCGTGACCATGACCACCGTGCTCTGGGTCTTGGCGACGATCTGCAGCAGCTCGTCCTGCAGCTTGGCGCGGGTGAGGGCGTCGAGCGCGCCGAAGGGCTCGTCCATCAGCAGCACGTTGGGCTCCATCGACAGTGCCCGGGCGATGCCCACGCGCTGCTTCATGCCGCCCGAGATCTCGCCAGGACGCTTGCCGGAGGCGTGCGTCAGGCCGACCAACTCGAGCACCGCATCGGTGCGGCGCTTGAGTTGTGCGCGCGACTCGTCACCGCCGAACACGCGCTCGACTGCCAGGTACACGTTCTCGAAGCAGGTCAGCCAGGGCAACAGGGAGTGGTTCTGGAACACCACGCCGCGGTCGGGGCCGGGGCCCTTGATCTCGCGGTTGGCGCAGATCAGCGCGCCCTGGGTCGGCTCGGTCAGGCCGGCCACCAGGTTCAGCAGCGTGCTCTTGCCGCAGCCTGAGTGGCCGATCAGCGCGACGAACTCGCCCTTGGCCACGGTGAGGTTGATGTCCCGCAGCGCGACGAAGGGGCCCTTGGCGGTCTTGAAGGTCTGGCCGACACCCTGGATCTGGATGTACTTGGTCGTCAAATGTTCGCTCATGACTTCACCTCTTCGAAAGTAAATGCGGTGGCCAGCTTGATCAGCGCGAACTCGAGGACCAGGCCCACGACGCCGATGACGAAGATGGCGATGATGATGTTCTTGACGTTGAGGTTGTTCCACTCGTCCCACACCCAGAAACCGATGCCCACGCCGCCGGTCAGCATCTCGGCCGCCACGATCACCAGCCAGGCCGTGCCGACAGCCAGCCGCACGCCGGTCAGCATGTAGGGCAGCACCGCCGGGAACAGGATCTTGGTGACGATCTTCCACTCGGACAGGTTGAGCACGCGCGCCACGTTCATGTAGTCGCTGGGCACGCGCTGCACGCCCACCGCGGTGTTGATGATCATCGGCCAGATCGAGCAGATGAAAATCGTCCAGATGGCCGCCGGGTTGGCGCCCTTGAACACCAGCAGCCCGATCGGCAGCCAGGCCAGCGGCGAGACCGGGCGCAGCAGGCTGATCAGCGGGTTGAACATCCGCGACAGGAAGGTAAAGCGCCCGATCATGAAGCCCGCGGGAATGCCCACCAACGCCGCCAGCCCGAAGCCCATGGCCACGCGCTGGAGCGAGGACAGCACGTTCCAGCCCACGCCCTGGTCGTTGGGCCCGTTGGAATAGAAGGGGTCGCTGAACACGTCCAGCGCCTGCTTGAAGGTCTCCAGCGGCGTCGGGAAGTTGTTGGTCGAGGTCATGGACACCAGGGCCCAGATGCCGACCAGAAACCCCAGGCCGAAGAAGGGTGGCAGCACACGCCCCCAGAAGCCGCGCCAGTTGACGGGCGTGCGCGCCGGCTTCTCGGCAGCCGGGGCGGTGGCGGTGGCGGGCGCCGGCGGAACGACCGCCAGTGTGCGGACCTTCACCGGCATGGGGGTGCCGGGTGCGGGCTTGGCGTCCAGAGGACCGTGAAACACTGCGCTGACCATGGTGTGTGCTCCTGGTGGGGGCCGCTCAGGCGTGGACCTTGAACGAGTCGGCGTACTTGGCCGGGTCCTTGCCGTCCCAGACGGTGCCGTCCAGCAGCTTGCTCGAGCGCATCACGTCCTTGGGCACCGACACCTTGGCGGCCGCCGCGGCCTGCTTGTAGATGTCGATCTGGTTGATCTGCTTGGCGATGGCCAGGTAGTCGGGGTGGCTCTTGATCAGGCCCCAGCGCTTGTGCTGGGTGAGGAACCACATGCCGTCGGACAGGTAGGGCATGGAGACCGCGCCGTCGTTGAAGAACTTCATGTGGTTGGGGTCGTCCCAGGTCTTGCCCAGGCCGTTCTGGTAGCGGCCCAGGATGCGCTGGTTGATCACGTCGACGCTGGTGTTGACATAGGACTTGTCGGCAATGGTCTCGGCCATCTTGTTCTTGTTGGACAGGCCCGCATCGATCCACTTGCCCGCCTCGATGATGGCCGCCGTGACGGCCCGCGCAGTGTTGGGGTACTTCTTGACGAAGTCGGCCGTGGTGCCCAGCGCCTTCTCGGGGTGGTCCTTCCAGATGTCCTGGGTGGTGATGGCGGTGATGCCGATGCCGTCGGCGATGGCGCGGTGGCCCCAGGGCTCGCCCACGCAGTAGCCGTCCATGTTGCCCACGCGCATGTTGGCCACCATCTGGGGCGGCGGCACGGTGATGACCTTGGCGTCCTTCATGGGGTTGATGCCCACGCTGGCCAGCCAGTAGTAAAGCCACATCGCATGGGTGCCGGTGGGGAAGGTCTGGGCGAAGGTGTATTCACGCTTTTCGGCGTTCATCAGCTTGGCCAGCGACGCGCCGTCGACGGCGCCCTTGTCGGCCAGCTTCTTGGACAGCGTGATGGCCTGACCGTTATGGTTGAGGTTCATCAGGATCGCCATGTCCTTCTTGGGGCCGCTGGTGCCCATGTGCACACCGTAGATCAGGCCCCACAGCACGTGGGCCATGTCCAGGTCGCCGTTGACCAGCTTGTCGCGCACGACCGCCCAGGACGCTTCCTTGGTCGGGATGATCTTGACGCCGTACTTCTTGTCGATG
>JAZKDA010000173.1:0-15827 GCA_040387815.1 Pseudomonadota bacterium
CGAGCAGGCCGTCCTGGCCGTGGCTGGTGAAGGGGTCGAGCGCCACGTCGGTCATGATGCCCAGTTCGGGAAAGCGCTGCTTGAGGGCCGCCACCACACGAGGGACCAACCCTTGGGCGTTGAAGGCCTCGCGGCCGTCCGGCGTCTTGAGGGCGGGATCGATCACCGGAAACAGCGCCATCACGGGGATGCCCAGTGCCACGCATTCCTCGGCCACCGGCAGCAATTGGTCGAGGCTGAGGCGCTCGACCCCCGGCATCGAGGCCACGGCGTCGCGCCGGCGCGTGCCCTCCTGTACGAACACCGGGTAGATCAGATCGTGGGCCGTGAGGACGTTTTCGCGCACCAGGTTGCGGGTGAATTCGTCGCGCCGCAGCCGGCGCGGGCGTCCATGGGGAAAGGGGGCGTGCAAGGTCATGGGAAAATTGTGCCGCATCGGCCCCACAGTCCGCCGCGTTTGAAAATTGCGGAGGTAATCAAAAAGACCTCGTTAAGGGGTGCACAGCCGCGCCTATGCATTCAGAACGCTTGTACCGGCATGGCCGCTGCGCTAAATTAGACGCTGGGCGGCTTGCCGCTCCCCGCTTTTCCTCCCTGAGCGGGTGCCTTGATGTGTGACAGCGGATAGGCTTCCCAGCCCCGGCTTGATGGCCGGGGTTTTTTTTGGTGCGCCCGGCAGGGCGCTTCAGTGCACCACCGGGGCGTCGGGCAGCTCATTGGGGCCGACCTCGCCCTCGGCCAACGGGAAGTGCGCGACCAGCAGCGCCGACACCTCCTCCAGCGCGTGCGTCAGGCCGTCCTCGAAGCGCCCTTCTCGAAAGGCCGACCCCATGGCTTGCACCAGACTCTGCCAATGTGTGGGGGGAACGTGCCGTGTGATGCCCCGGTCGGCGACGATCTCGATGGCGTGCTCGGCCAGCAGCAGGTAGATCAGCACACCGCAGTTTTGCTCGGTGTCCCAGACCCGCAGCTTGCTGAACATCGCGACGGCGCGCTCGCGGGCCGTCGCGCCGCGCCAGATGTAGCTGTTGGGAAGACCGCCCTCGACGCAGATGCGGATCTCGCCGCCGTGGCGCCGCTCGCTGGCCGCCACCCGCCCTGCCAGACGCGCCAGCAGCGCAGGTGGCACGGCGCGCCGCACGGCCTGGTCTTCCTGCCAGCGATGGCGCAGCAGCCGAAGGATCTTGTCGATCATCACCAATCTCCCGAGGCGCCACCGCCGCCGAAGTCGCCGCCACCGCCCGAGCTGAAACCGCCGCCGGAGCCAAAGCCGCCGCCGCCACCACCGCTGCCCCAGCCACCCAAGCCGCCCATGCCGGCCCAGCCGGCCCGACGCCCGGCCTTGCCGGTGGTCAATCCGCCAGCGCCCGTGACCAAGGCGAAGAGCAGCGCGATCAGTGCGGCGATGCCGGCCACCACCAGGCTGGACGAGTACACGAACGCCACGGCGCCGACGCCCCCGCCAGTCAGCATCGACCCGAGCGGCCGGCCAAACATGCGCCGCAGCAGTCCACCGAGGAAGGGCACGGCGATGAACAGGAAGATGGCCAGATCCAGCCAATCGAAGCCCTGCCCGGTCGTCGCGGCGCTGTCGCTCGCCGGCTCCGGCAGGGCCTCTCCTTTGATCCGCGCGGCGATCTGATCGGCCGCCGCCGACAGCCCACCGGCGAAGTCGCCGCGCCGAAACGCCGGCGTGATGGCTTCGTCGATGATCTGCTTGGCCGCCAGGTCGGGGATCGCGCCCTCCAGTGTCTTGGCGACCTCGATGCGCACCTTGCGATCGTCCTTGGCGACCACCAGCAGCACACCGTCACCGACCTCACGCCGGCCGATCTTCCACGCGTTGCCCACCCGGTTCGCATAGCTGGCGATGTCCTCGGGCGCGGTGGTGGCCACCAGCAAAAAGACGACCTGCGAGCCCTTGGCCTGCTCCAGCGCAGCCAGCTGCGCGTCGATGCGCTCGCGTGCTGGCGCGTCGAGCGTGTTGGTGGTGTCGACCACACGCCCGCTCAGGGCAGGGACCGGTTGCACATCCTGCGCCCGCGCCGCGCCGGCCCACAGGACCAGCAGCAGCACGAGTGTCGTGCCGAGCCAGCTGGCGGACGAACGCCCGGAGCGCGGCATCGGGGTCAGCGCGAGGCGGGCGCCGCCGGGGCTGGGGCCGGGACCACAGCGGGTGCCGGCGTGGCCGCGGCGCCGGGGCGGCCTGCAGCGGCGCCGAAGTCCACCCGCGGCGGCGCTGAAATCTCCGCCTCGTTCTGCACCGCGAAGGTAGGCTTGGGCGGGTAACTGAACAGCATCGCCGTGAGGTTGGTCGGGAAGCTGCGCGACAGCACGTTGTACTCCTGCACGGTCTGGATGTAGCGGTTGCGCGCGACGGTGATGCGGTTCTCGGTGCCTTCGAGTTGCACCCGCAGGTCGCGAAAGCCCTGGTTGGCCTTGAGGTCTGGGTAGCGCTCGGACACCACCATCAATCGGCTGAGCGCCGAAGAGAGCTCACCCTGCGATTGCTGGAAGCGCTGAAATGCCTGCGGATCGTTGAGCGTCTCGGGCGTGACCTGGATCGAGGTCGCCTTGGCCCGTGCTTCGATCACGCGCGTGAGCGTCTCCTGCTCGAAATTGGCCTCGCCCTTGACGGTGGCGACGATGTTGGGCACCAGGTCGGCGCGCCGCTGGTATTGGTTGAGCACCTCGCTCCAGGCGGCCTTGCTCTGTTCGTCGAGCCGCTGAAAGTCGTTGTAGCCGCAACCGCCGAGCGACAGCGCGGCGGCAAGGATCAATAGCCAGCGTTTCATGGGCGGGGCTCCGTAATGAGTCTGGTGGGTCGGGATGTGAACGTAGCACAGATGGGGCGTCGCGCGCGTCGGTTCAAGTGGCGTGCGAGTCGGCGATTTGACGGCAGAATCGACATCGCCATGGCCAAGACCAAACTGCAGGCCGCCAACCTCGAAGGCAACGCCGACGAGATCGAGGCGGCATTCTACGAAGCGCTCCAAAAGGGCGACATCGACCTGCTCATGGCCTGCTGGGCGGATGAGGACGACATCGTCTGCGTTCATCCGGGTGGGCCGCGTGTGGTTGGGTCGGTGGCCATCCGCGCTACCTTCGAGGCGATGTTCGCCAACGGCGGCATCCGAGCCCAGCCCGAGCGGGTGCGCAGGATCGAATCGGTGGGCAGCCGTGTCCATCACCTGATCGAACGCGTGGACGTGCTCACGCCCAGCGGCCCGCGTCACGCCTGGGTGATCGCCACCAATGTGTACCTCAAGACCGCCCAGGGCTGGCGCCTGGTCGCCCACCATGCCAGCCCCGGCACAGAGAGCGACATCCAGGAAGTGGTTTCCGACCGGCCGACGGTGCTGCACTGAGCCGCGCACCCATGGCGTACCAGGCCCCGTGGTGGCTGCCCGGCGGCAATCTCCAGACCATCTGGCCGGCGCTGTTGGCGCGCCGTGTTCGCGGCGCGCCCATCGCCTTGCGGCGCGAGCGTTGGCGCGCGCCCGACGGTGATTTTGTCGATGCCGATTGGCTGGTGGACGACACCGCCGCTGCGGGGGCGGCCGCCATGCCGCGGGCGCTGCTGGTGCTGTTTCACGGACTGGAGGGCTCGTCGCGCAGCCACTATGCACAGGCCTTCGCCGGTCTCGCGCGCGAGCACGGGCTGGGCTTCGTGGTACCGCATTTTCGTGGCTGCGGCGGCGAGATCAACGAGGCGCCGCGCGCCTACCATTCGGGCGATCACGAGGAGATCGCCTGGATCCTGGCGCATGTGCGGGCGCGCCACCCCGGTCCGCTGCTGGCGGTCGGCGTTTCCCTGGGCGGCAACGCCCTGATGCGCTGGGCGGCGGAGGCGGGGAGCCAGGCGCAGCGGCTCGCAGCGGCAGTGGCCGCCGTGAGTTCGCCGCTCGACCTGGCCGCCGGCGCGCATGCCATCGGCCGCGGCTTCAACCGGCAGGTCTACACCGCCATGTTCCTGCGCAGCATGAAGCCCAAGGCCCTGCGCAAGCTGGCGCAGCATCCGGGCCTGTTCGACCGCGAGGCCCTGCTCGCCGCGCGCGATCTTCGCGCCTTCGACGACGTCTTCACGGCGCCCCTGCACGGCTTTGCCGGGGTGGACGACTACTACGCCCGCGCCTCGGCCAAGCCGCATCTGCGGCGCTTGCGCATCCCGGCGCTGCTGCTCAACGCCCGCAACGACCCTTTCGTGCCGGCGGACAGCTTGCCGGGGGCGCGGGACGTCGGCCCGCAGACGACGTTGTGGCAACCCGCGCAGGGCGGGCATGTGGGCTTTCCATCCGGTGCGCCGCCCGCGCATGTGCACTGGATGCCCGAGGAGGTCATCCGGTGGATGTTGCTGGCCGCTGGTCTGCCAGACGCTATTTCTGGCAGGTGATGTTTACTTAACACTTAATTCAGTCGATACACTCCGCCCTTTCTTGGTACCCGGGAGCCCATGACCGGCCGCAAGGCCGTCATGTCCGGTCGTCAACCGCAGGGAGGAGATCAGATGAATCGGTGTTTCCGTTGGGCCGCGCTCGGGGTGCTATCCGTGGCCGTGGCGGCGTGTGGTGGCGGCGGTGGCGGTGGCGGTGGCGCGGGCGAGACACCGCCGACCGATGACCCGGTCGCCATCACGCCCTTGTCGCCCCCGAAGTCACTCGCCATCGACTATGACGCCTCGAATTTCACGCTGCGCTGGGATGCCGTCCCCGGCGCCGACGGCTACGAGGTGCTGCAAGATCCGGACGGCCCCGCCGGCCCGCTGGCGCCGGCGGTGGTGGCCAAAGTGGCGGGCACTTCGCTCACCCTACCCGTCGCCTTTGCCGACCGGCTGGCCGCCGCGCCCAGCTACAGCGTGGCGGCCTGCGGCGGCGCCGCCTGTCATGCCGCCAGCAGCCCCGTGACCCCCGACCTCGACGCCACCATCGGCCTGCTGGTGCGCCGTCACGCCCGGGCCCAGGACTGGACCGGCTACAAGCTCGCCCTGTCTGGCGACGGCTTGACCCTCCTCGCCAGCGCACCCTTCGACGCCAGAGACCGTCCCGGCGTCCTGTCCGATCCCGACGCCGACACCGGGCCGCCGGAGAATGGCACCTGGGGGGCGGTGCTGGTCTTCACCCGAGCCGACCCACGCTCGCCATGGCGGCAGCAGGCCGTTCTTCGCCCCAGCAATGCGGCACCCACTCTCCAGTTCGGCGAAAGCCTGGCCATCTCGGCCGACGGCGATACCGTTGCGGTGGGCCTGCCCTACGAGAACGGCGGCACCCAGGGCATCATCCAAGGCGCACCGGCCGACACATCGACCCATGCGCAGATTTCCGGCGCCACTTACGTGTTTGCCCGCCGTAACGGCAGCTGGACCGAGCAGGCCTACATCAAGTCGTCGACGGCGGCCCCCTACCAGTCCTTCGGCACGACGGTTGCCTTGTCGGACAGCGGCAACACGCTGGCGGTGGGCGCGCCGGGCGACAACGCGGTGGCCGACATGGCCGGTGCCGTCCACCTGTTTTCGCGCACGGACGGCGTCTGGTCCGCCCAGCAGATCCTCACCGCCAGCAACGGCGAGAAATTCGATTACCTGGGGACGGCTGTCGCCTTGTCCGCCGATGGCCAGACCCTGGCCGTCTCGGCGCGCTGGGAGGCCGGCTCCGGCACGGCGCCGGTGGCGGGTGCGCCATCCGCGGCGCAGACCAACAACGCCGTGGGAGGCGCGGGCGCCGTGTACGTTTTCGCACGCACGGGCAGCGGCCCCTGGTCGCAGCAGGCCTACGTCAAGGGCAGCCGCAACGCGATCGACAGCGACTTCGGCACCGCGGTGCGCCTGTCCGCCACGGGTGACACTCTGGCGGTCGGCGCGGCCTACGACGACCGGGCCGACACCACCTCGTTGCCCGCCAGCGGGGGTGAGGACTACGGGGCGGTCTACGTGTTCGTGCGGCAGGCCGGCGTCTGGACCGAGCAGGCCTATCTGAAAGCGGGAACGCCCGTGAAGCAATCCGGTTTTGGCGAGCACCTGGCTGTGTCCGCCAGCGGCGACGTCCTCGCCGTCGGCGCGCAGTTCGAGTCCGGCGCCGCCGTGAGGCTCAACGGCAATCCGGCCGATCAGTCGGTGCTCCGTTCGGGGGCCGTATATGTATTCCGCCGCGTTGCGGGCCAATGGACCACATCGGCCTATGTCAAGGCGCCGGACACCGCACAGGACATGTACTTCGGCTCCAGCGTGGGCCTGTCCGCCGACGGGGGGCTGCTCGCCATCGGTGCGCAGGGCCGCAAGACGCCCGACCCGTCCAAGTCTGGTGAGGCGCTTGATTTCGTCGGCGCGGTCTACCTGTACTGAGGCCCGGCGCCATGACTTCGCTGCGAGTCGCCCCATGTGCCGGCCTGCTGGCGCTCCTGCTCACCGCCTGTGGCGGCGGCGCCGACGACGCCCCGGCCGCCGCCGATGACCCGGCGGCGCTTGGGGCCAGCCTGCCGGCGCCGATGAACCTGTCGGTGGCCTACGACGCCAAGCGCTATGCCTTCCAGTGGGCGCCGGTGGCCGGTGCCACGCATTACGAGTTGCTCGAAGACCCGGACGGTCCCGGTCCCCTGCCCGAGCAGCGCATTGCGACCGACATGGCGCAAGCCGAAGCCAGCTGGGCATTGGACGGCCTCTTGCACCAGCGACTCAACGCCAGCTACCGTGTGCGCGCCTGTACGCGGGCCGCCTGCGGCAGCCCGACCGCGCCCCTGGTCCCCGACGTCGCGCGCGCCATCGGCTATTTCAAGGCCAGCAATACCGGTGCGGGCGACGCGTTCGGCTCGGCCGTCGCCTTGTCGCCTGACGGCCGCACCCTGGCCGTCGGCGCGATCGCCGAGCCAAGCGGCGCGCGTGGCGCCTTTGCCGTCCCACCGCCCGACGACGACACCGTCACCCGTGCCGGCGCGGTCTACGTCTTTGTTCGGCAAGCCGGCCGCTGGCGTCAGCAGGCCTACCTCAAGGCCAGCGACAGCGCCACGAACACCCAGTTCGGCAGCGCCCTGGCCTTCTCGGGCGATGGTGGCACCCTGGCGGTGGGGGCGCAGGGTACCCACGGCGGGATCACCTTGAGCGGCGCGGCCTACGTCTTCAAGCGTGCCGATGACGCGTGGCGC
This sequence comes from Pseudomonadota bacterium, assembly GCA_040387815.1. Lineage (GTDB taxonomy): Bacteria > Pseudomonadota > Gammaproteobacteria > Burkholderiales > Burkholderiaceae_C > Ramlibacter. The sequence goes on from JAZKDA010000173.1 coordinate 7,135, forward strand.
GAAGAGGCGGTACTGACCGCAGCCGATCCCGCCAGACTGGACACCTTCGGTATTTCCGTGGCCTTGTCGTCCGACGGTGCGACGCTGGTGGTTGGTGCGCCCGGCCGCGATGGCGGTGCCGGCGCCTATGCCGGCGCCGTCTACGTCTTCACCCGCAGCGGGGCGTCCTGGGCAGCGCAGCACCTGCGCGCCCCCCATGCGCGCGCGGGCAGCGGCTTCGGCTACAGCGTGGCGCTGGCGGCCGACGGCCTCACCCTGGCGGCCGGTGCGCCCTTCGAATCCAGTGCGGCCACGGCCATCGACGGCGACCCGACCGACACCTCGGCCACGCGGGCCGGGGCGGTCTACCTTTTCCACCGCGACAGCACGGGCTGGACGCAGCCGGTCTACATCAAAGGCTCTCGCCAGCAGGGCGACAACGATTTCGGCACGGTGGTCGCGCTCTCCAGCACCGGCGACCTCCTGGCCGTCGGGGCACCGGGCGACGACCGCGACAGCGCCGCACCAGGGGCCGGGGTGTCCGCCACCGACTCCGGGGCTGTCTACCTTTTCCGGCGCGCGGCCGGGCAGTGGAGCGAGCACGCCTTTCTGAAGGCCGCCCATGTCGGGGCAGGTGCCCGCTTTGGTGCGTCTGTGAGCTTGTCGGCCGATGGGCAGGCGCTGGCCGTTGGCGCGCCAGAAGAAAAGAGCGCCACCCGAGGCATCGATGGCGACGCCACCGATGCCTCGCTGCGCTACCCGGGCGCCGCCTACCTGTTTCACGCTGACGGGGCGGACTGGCGGCAGTCGGCGTACCTCAAGGCGCCCAACACCTCGGCCACGGCGGGGTTCGGCTTGTCCCTCAGCCTCTCGGCCGATGGGGCCAGCCTGGCGGTGGGCGCCGATGGCGATCCGAGTGCCGCCCATGGCGTTCAAGGCGACGGCGCCGACACCGCCGCGCCGCGGGCAGGGGCCGCGTACCTCTACTGACCGGACGCCGCCTGTGCCGATGTGGCGCCGACGGGCGGCCAGGCCACTTCGGAGGCCTTGCGCGGCTTGCCGATCAGTCGGGTGGTCTTGCCGCTGCGCACGGCAGCGAGGTCTTCCTCGCTCGGGTATTGGTCCAGCAGCCAATAGTCGAACACGCGGCGCGTGATCGGCGCGGCCGAGGCAGCGCCGAAACCGGCGTTCTCGACCACGGCGGCCACCACGATCTTCGGGTCGTCGGCGGGCGCGAACGCGATGTAGAGCGCATGGTCGCGCTGGTGCTCCTCCAGCTTGGACGCGTTGTACTTCTGCTTCTGGCCGATGCCGACCGCCTGGGCGGTGCCGGTTTTTCCGCCCGAGACGTAGCCGGCGCCGGCGAACACTCCCGCCGACGTGCCCTCTTGCGTGACGGCAACCATGGCCTTGCGCACCAGGGCCATGTTGTCGCTCTTGTAGCCCAGGTCCACCGGTGCGCCGGCGGGCACCGGCGAGGTCAGGCGCGTCACCGGGTCCTGCGTGGCGATCACCAGGCGCGGCCGCTGCTTGACGCCGTTGTTGACCACGGTGGCCGTGGCCTGCGCCAGCTGCAGCATGGTGAAGGTGTTGTAGCCCTGGCCGATGCCCAGCGAGATGGTCTCGCCGGCGAACCACTTTTTCTGTTCGGGCCGCTTGTAGTAGTTGCGCTTCCAGGCTTGGCTGGGCAGTACGCCGCGCACCTCGCCCTGGATGTCGATGCCTGTCAATTGCCCGAAGCCCAGGGGCTTCATGAAGTCGTGGATGGTGTCCACGCCCATGTCGTTGGCCAGCGAATAGAAGTAGACGTTGCTCGACAGGGCAATGGCCCGTTGCATGTCCACCGGCCCCAGGCCGTGGTCGCCGTGGCTGCGGAACACGTGCCCGCCGAAAGTCCAGGATCCGGCGTCGTTGATGACCATGCTGGCCGAGCGCTTGCCCGTCTCCAGTGCGGCCAGACCCATGAAGGGCTTGTAGGTGGAGCCGGGGGGATAGGTGCCGCGCAGAGCCCGGTTGAGCAGGGGCTTGTCGATGGACTCGTTGAGCGCCTGCCAGCTTTCAGTGTCGATGCCGTCGACGAACAGGTTGGGATCGAAGGTGGGCTTGGACACAAAGGCCAGCACTTCGCCGGTCTTGGGATCGAGCGCCACCAGCGCGCCGCGCCGATCGCCGTACATCTGCTCGACCAGGTTCTGCAGCTTGATGTCGATGGACAGCACCGCCGTCGTGCCGGGCGAGGCCGGAAGGTTCGTCAACTGGCGCACCGCGTGTCCGCCGGCCGATCGCTCGACTTCCTCCACCCCGGTGGTGCCGTGCAGCTGCCGCTCCAGGCTCTGCTCGACGCCCAGCTTGCCGATGTACTCGGTGCCGCGGTAGTTGGCCTGGTCCTCGTCGGACCACTCCTCCATCTGTTCCTTCTCGGTCTGGTTGATGCGGCCGATGTAGCCGATCACATGGCTGCCCAGCTCGCCCCACGGGTAGCTGCGAAACAGCCGGGCGCGGATGTCCACGCCGGCAAACCGATAGCGCTGGGCGGTGAAGCGGGCCACCTCTTCGTCGGACAGCTTGGTTCGCAGGGGGACCGACTCGAAGCTCTTGGACTCTTCCAGCAGCTTCTTGAAACGCCGCCGGTCGCGCGGCTGGATCTCCACCACCTCGGCCAGGGCGTCGATGGTGTCCTCGATCGGCGCGGTCAGGCGCGCGGGCGTGATCTCCAGCGTGTAGGCCGAATAGTTGGTGGCCAGCACGATGCCGTTGCGATCCAGGATCAAGCCGCGGTTGGGCACGATGGGCACGACCGCCGTGCGGTTGTTCTCTGCGCGCTCGCTCAGCTCCTCGTGGCGCACCACTTGCAGCCACACCAGCCGGGCGATGAGCAGGCCAAAGCACAGCAGCACCACGATGCTGGCCACCAGCACCCGCGCTCGAAAGCGCGAGAGGTCGGCTTCGATGTTGCGCAGCTCTGTCATGGTGTCACGAGCGGCGCCGGGCCGCCCCAAGGCGCGAGCGCCCCCCCGGGGGGCAGCGACGACACGAAGTGCGGAGCGTGGGGGTCATGCTACAGGGGACGATTCTCGTCCGGGTCGGGGGCGCGGCGCTGAGGCGCCAGCAGCAGCACGCTGATCACCGGCCAGAGCATGGATTCGATCACGGGCGCCAGCACCAGCGACAGGCCTGGAAACACGCCGCCCGCGAACATCCGCAGCGCCAGCTCGATGGCGTGCGCGGCCGCGAACAGCGGCAGCACCTGAACGGCCTGGGAAGGCACCGAAAACCACAGCAGGCGCCGGTGGATGGTGATCGCGAAATAGCTCAGGATGGTGTAGCCCAGCGCGTGCTGGCCGAGCAGGGCGGTCTGGTGCACGTCCATCGCCAGGCCGAACACAAAGGCCGTGGCAATGCCCACGCGCAGCGGCTGGTGCACGCTCCAGAACACCAGCACCAGCGCCAGCAGGTCGGGCATCCAGGGCTGGCGGCCGAGCGGCAGCATGTTGAACAGCAAGGCGGCCAGCAGGCTGCCCCAGATGAACACCGGGTTGGCCGGCAGCAGCAGCGGCTGCCCAGGACGCATGATCATTTGCGCACCCCCTTGCGCACGGGCGTCGGGTCGTCCGCCGGCGGGCGCGGCGGGATTTGCGCCGCCAGCGGCTTGAGCACCATCACATGGCGGGCGCCATCGGTGCGGGCCAGGGGGGTGCAGTAGATGCGCGAAAAGGCCGAGTCGGCGCGCCGATCGACCTTGTCGACCTTGGCCACCGCCAGGCCCGGCGGGTAGACGCCGTCGACACCGCTGGTGGTCAGCAGATCGCCGGGCTGGACGTCGGCGCTGGCGGCCATGAAGCGCAGCTCCAATGAGCCGGCATGCGCACCCGAGGGCTCGCCGTAGGCCACGCCGCGCACGCCAGTGCGCACGTTGAGCACCGGAATGGCCTGGTCGCGGTCGGTCAGCAGCGTCACCTCGCTGACCAGCGCGTGCACCCGGGTCACCTGGCCGAGCACGCCGGCTTCGTCGATCACGGGCGAGCCCGGCTCCACGCCCTGGGTCAGGCCCTTGTCGATGATGATCTTGCGGGTGTAGGGGTCAGCCGCGTCGTAGAGCACCTGGGCCGCCGCGCCCGGTGTGATCAGGCGCGCGCGCAGTTCCAACAGCTTGCGCAGCTGGTCGTTCTCGAATCGCAGTTGCTCGACCTGCTGGGCCCGTTGTGCCTGCGCCGCCAGGTCGATGCGGGCCTGGGCCTCGTTGGCCTGTGCGCTGGCCAGCGACTCCAGGTAGCCGCCGGCGTGGCGCGCGGCCAGTACCGGGCGCATGGCCAGCCACTGCACCGGGTACAGCACCACCGCCGCGGCGGCGCGCAAAGGCTGGGTGATCCCGAAGCGGACGTCGGCCACCATCAGGAACAGGGCCAGCGCACTGCACACCATCAGCTTGGACAGCGCCGACGGCCCCTGCTTGAAGAAGGGCGGTGGCGAGCGGTCGAGGGTGCCCAGGGGCATGTGCGATGAGCTCCCAGCGTCTGCGCCTCTCAGGAGAGAGGCTGGATCACTCGCTGGTGAAGATGTTGCCCAGACGCTCCATGCGCTCCAGGGCGATGCCGCAGCCACGCACGACGCAGGTCAGCGGGTCTTCGGCCACCAGCACCGGCAGGCCGGTTTCCTCGGCCAGCAGGCGGTCGAGGTCGCGCAGCAGCGCGCCGCCGCCGGTGAGCATCATCCCGCGCTCGGCGATGTCGGCGCCCAGCTCGGGCGGGGTGCTCTCCAGGCCGTTCTTGACCGCCGACACGATGTTGTTCAGCGGATCGGTGAGGGCTTCGAGAATTTCGTTGGAGGAAATGGTGAACGAGCGCGGCACGCCTTCGGAGAGGTTGCGGCCCTTGACCTCGATCTCCTTGACCTCGGAGCCGGGGAAGGCCGAGCCGATGTTCTTCTTGATCATCTCGGCGGTGGGCTCGCCGATCAGCATGCCGTAGTTGCGGCGGATGTAGCTGATGATGGCCTCGTCGAACTTGTCGCCGCCCACGCGGACACTGCCCTTGTAGACCATGCCGCCCAGCGAGATCACGCCGACTTCGGTCGTGCCGCCGCCGATGTCCACCACCATGGAGCCCGACGCTTCGGACACCGGCAGGCCGGCGCCGATGGCAGCGGCCATGGGTTCTTCAATCAGGTAGACCTCGGAGGCGCCCGCGCCCAGCGCGGATTCGCGGATGGCGCGGCGCTCGACCTGGGTGGAGCCGCAGGGCACGCAGATGATGATGCGCGGGCTGGGCCGAAGTACCGAGCGCGGGTGCACCATCTTGATGAACTGCTTGAGCATCTGCTCGGTGACGGTGAAGTCGGCGATGACGCCGTCTTTCATCGGGCGGATCGCTTCGATGTTGCCGGGCACCTTGCCCAGCATGGCCTTGGCCTCTCGGCCGACCGCCTGGATGGTTTTCTTGCCTTGCGGGCCGCCTTCGTGACGGATGGCCACCACCGACGGTTCGTCCAGCACGATGCCTTTGTCGCGGACGTAGATCAGGGTGTTTGCGGTGCCCAGGTCGATTGCCAGGTCCGTGGAAAAGTAGCGTCGGAAAGCTCCGAACATCAGGAAGTCCTCGTATTCTTGCGAAAGCGGCCGCTGCTGCGGCCGTTGCAGTGGAACCGCCGGAGGGACCGCCATGCGGGGCGCCATCCGGGATCACCCGAAGGCGGGATAATACCCGATCCCCTTTGAGCAACCGCCCTCCGCGGGGCCGACCACCAGCGTCCCGGACGCATTTATTCGCCTTTTCCCGCCCATGGCACTGACCCCCGACGACATCGGCCGCATCGCCCACCTGGCGCGGCTGGAACTTCACAGCGAAGAGCGCGAGCGCATGCTCGCCCAGATCAACGGCTTCTTCGGCCTGGTCGAGCGCATGCGCGCGGTCGACACCACCGGCGTCGAGCCGCTGGCGCACCCGGTCGCCGCCTTCGAGGACGTGGCCTTGCGCCTGCGCGAAGACATTGCCAGCGAGCCCAACGACCGCGAGGCCAACCAGCGCAGCGCCCCGGCGGTCGAGCGCGGGCTGTTTCTCGTGCCGAAGGTGATTGAATGAGCGCGGTGCATGAAATGACAGTGGCGCAGCTCGCCGCTCGACTGCGCGCCCGCGAGCTGTCGGCCGTGGAGGCCGCCACCCATTTCCTCGGCCGTATCGAGCGGCAAGCCGGCCTGGGCGCCTTCCTGGCCACCGACCCCGAGGTGACCCTGGCACAGGCCCGCGCTGCCGACCAGCGCCTGGCCGCCGGCGACACCGCTCCCCTGCTGGGCGTGCCCATTGCCCACAAGGACATCTTCGTCACCCGCGACTTCCCCAGCACCGCCGGCTCGAAGATGCTGGCGGGCTACCGCTCGCCCTTCGACGCCACCGTGGTCACCCGGCTGGCGCAGGCCGGCGCGGTCACCCTGGGCAAGCTCAATTGCGACGAGTTCGCCATGGGCTCGGCCAACGAGAACTCAGCCTTCGGCTTGGCCCGCAACCCCTGGGACCACAGCCGTATCCCTGGTGGGTCGTCGGGCGGCAGCGCGGTTGCTGTGGCGGCTCGGCTGGCGGCGGCGGCCACCGGCACCGACACCGGTGGCTCGATCCGCCAGCCGGCCTCGTTTTGCGGCATCACGGGCATCAAGCCCACCTACGGCCGAGCCTCGCGCTACGGCATGATCGCCTACGCCTCCAGCCTCGACCAGGCCGGCCCCATGGCCCGCACGGCGCAAGACTGCGCGCTGCTGCTGTCGGCCATGTGCGGCCCCGACCCCGACCGCGACTCCACCTGCCTGGACCGCCCGGCCGAGGACTTCGGCCGCGGCCTGGCCGATTCGGTCGAGGGCCTGCGCATCGGCGTGCCGCGGGAATTTTTTGGCGAGGGTGTCGCGTCCGACGTGCGCGAAGCCATCGACTCGGCACTGGCGGAGCTGTGCATGCTGGGCGCCACGCTGGTGGACATCTCGCTGCCGCGCACCGAGCTGGCCATCCCCGTCTACTACATCATTGCCCCGGCCGAGGCCTCGTCCAACCTCTCGCGTTTCGACGGCGTGAAGTTCGGCCACCGCGCCAAGGACTACGCCGACCTGCTGGACATGTACAAGAAGACCCGCGCGCAGGGCTTTGGCGATGAGGTCAAGCGCCGCATCATGATCGGCACCTATGTGCTGTCGCACGGCTACTACGACGCCTACTACCTGCAGGCGCAGAAGATCCGCCGCATGATCGCCGACGACTTCCGCCAGGCCTTCACCCAGTGCGACGTGATCGCCGGCCCGGTGGCGCCCACCGTGGCCTGGGCCCTGGGCGACAAGGCTGACGATCCGGTGGCCAACTACCTGGCGGACATCTTCACCTTGCCCGCTTCGCTGGCCGGTCTGCCCGGCATGAGCATTCCCTGCGGCTTCGGCTCGGGCGGCCTGCCGGTGGGCCTGCAGCTGATCGGCAACTACTTCGGCGAAGCGAAGCTGCTGAACCTGGCCCACCGCTACCAGCAGGCCACCGACTTCCACACCCGCGCGCCCCAGGGCTTGTAGACGAACACCATGAGCAAGTTGATCCAGGGCTACGAGGTCGTCATCGGCTTCGAGACGCACACCCAGCTGTCCACCCAATCGAAGATCTTCAGCCGCGCCCCCACGGCGTTCGGCGCCGCGCCCAACACCCAGGCCTGCCCGGTCGATCTGGCCCTGCCGGGCACGTTGCCGGTGATGAACCAGGGTGCGGTCGAGCGCGCCATCGAGTTCGGCCTGGCGGTGGGTGCGCATGTGGCGCCGCGCAGCGTCTTTGCACGCAAGAATTATTTCTACCCCGACCTGCCCAAGGGCTACCAGATCAGCCAGTACGAGATCCCGGTCGTGCAGGGCGGCGTGGTCGAGTTCTTCCTGGGTGAGGAAAAGAAGTCGGTGCGCCTGGTGCGTGCCCACCTTGAGGAAGACGCGGGCAAGTCTGTGCACGATGACTCGTCCTTGGGAACCGCGAGCGGAGCCCGCGGGGGCCAGTCGGGCATAGACCTCAACCGCGCCGGCACCCCGCTGCTGGAGATCGTCACCGAGCCCGACATGCGCTCCAGCGATGAGGCCGTGGCCTACGCCAAGGAGCTGCACAAGATCGTCACCTGGATCGGCATCTGCGACGGCAACATGCAGGAAGGCAGTTTCCGCTGCGACGCCAACGTCTCGGTGCGCAAGCCCGGCCAGCCGCTGGGAACGCGGCGCGAGATCAAGAACTTGAACAGCTTCAAGTTCATGCAGCAAGCCATCGATTTCGAGATCCGCTGGCAGATCGAGGAGATCGAGGACGGCCGCGCCATCGAGCAGGCCACCGTGCTGTTCGACCCCGACACTGGCGAGACCCGCGCCATGCGCACCAAGGAAGACGCGGCCGACTACCGCTACTTCCCCGATCCCGACCTGCCGCCTCTGGTGGTCGCCCCCGAGTGGGTGGCGCGCGTGAAGGCCGGCATGGCCGAACTGCCGCGCGCCATGGCCGCGCGTTTCGTCGCCGGCTATGGCCTGCCCGAGTACGACGCCACCACGCTCACGCAAAGCAAGGCCATGGCCGCCTACTTCGAGGAGGCCGCCAAGGCCAGCGGCCAGGCCAAGCTGGCCAGCAACTGGATCATGGGCGAGCTGTCGCGCCGTCTGAACGCCGGCGAACTTGGCATCGAGCAAGCTTGCGTGGGGCCGCGATTGCTGGCTGCGCTGATCGCCC
>JAZKDA010000174.1:0-29375 GCA_040387815.1 Pseudomonadota bacterium
CAGCGCCATGAACCCGGTGGTGCAGGCCGCCAGCATCGCCGCCTGGAACGACGAGGCCCATGTGGTGGACAACCGGGCCCTGTACCGCCAGAAGTTCGCGCAGGTCACCCCAGTGTTGGCGCAGGTGCTCGACGTGCGCCTGCCCGACGCCGGTTTCTACCTTTGGGCGGGCGTTCCGGCCGGCGTGAGCGACACCATATTCGCGCGCGAGCTGCTCGCTCAATACAATGTCACGGTTTTACCGGGCAGCTATCTTGCCCGGGAAGTCGAAGGTTTCAACCCCGGCGCGAACCGCATCCGCATGGCCCTGGTGGCCGACACCGCCGAGTGCCTGGAAGCCGCGCATCGCATCGTCCAGTTCGTCCAATCCAAATTCAAGTAAAGCAAGCATTCCATGAGCCAGCAACTGCAGCAGATCATCGACACCGCCTGGGACAACCGCGCCAGCCTGTCGCCCAAGTCCGCACCCGCCGAAGTGGCCGACGCGGTCGAACACGTGATCGCCGAGTTGAACAACGGCCATCTGCGCGTGGCCACCCGGCAAGCGGTGGGCCAGTGGACGGTGCACCAGTGGATCAAGAAGGCGGTGTTGCTGTCGTTCCGCCTGAAGGACAACGAGCTCATGAAAGCCGGCGAACTGGGCTTTTACGACAAGGTCAAAACCAAGTTCTCCCATCTGTCGGCCGAAGAAATGGCCGCCACCGGCGTGCGCGTGGTGCCGCCGGCCGTGGCCCGGCGCGGCAGCTTCATCGCCAAGGGCGCCATCCTGATGCCCAGCTACGTGAACATCGGCGCCTACGTCGACGAAGGCACCATGGTCGACACCTGGGCCACCGTCGGCTCCTGTGCGCAGGTGGGCAAGAACGTGCACATCTCCGGCGGCGTGGGTCTGGGCGGCGTGCTCGAGCCGCTGCAGGCCAACCCGACCATCATCGAGGACAACTGCTTCATCGGCGCGCGCTCCGAAGTGGTCGAGGGTGTGATCGTCGAGGAGAACTCGGTGATCTCCATGGGCGTGTACATCGGCCAGAGCACCCCCATCTATAACCGCGCCTCGGGCGAGGTGAGCTATGGCCGCATTCCCACTGGCTCAGTGGTCGTCTCGGGCAGCCTGCCCAAGGATGGCGGCCGCTACAGCCTGTATGCGGCCGTCATCGTCAAGCAAGTCGACGCGAAAACCCGCGCCACGACCAGCCTGAACGACCTGCTGCGCGACTGATGCTTGAAAGCCCCGGTTCCTGAATCCGCCTTGCGGCAACAAGAAGAGGTCACGACATGGCTGAAGTCACCCCGACGAGCACGATGGAGCGAATCCTGCGGCTGATGGCCGACAAGAAGGCCTCGGACGTCTACCTCACGGCGCATGCGCCGGCGCAGATCCGCATCAACGGGCAATGCGTGCCGATCAATGCGCAGAACCTGCCGCCGGAAGCACCGCGCGCCCTGCTGGCCGAGGTGCTGCCGGCCGAGCGCATCGCCGAGCTCGAGCGCGTCGGCGAGTTGAACATGGGCCACACCATCGACGACGTGGGCAGCTTTCGCGTCTCGGCCCTGCGCCAGCGCGGCTCCTATGCCGCCGTGATCCGCTACATCCCGGCCGAGATCCCCTCGCTGGACGCCCTGAACGTGCCCATGGTACTGGCCGACCTGATCATGGAAAAGCGCGGCCTGGTGCTGATGGTGGGCGCCACCGGCGCCGGCAAGAGCACCACGCTGGCGGCCATGCTCGATCACCGCAACACCAACACCAGCGGCCACATCCTCACCATCGAGGACCCGATCGAGTTCGTGTTCAAGAACAAGCGCTCGGTGGTCAACCAGCGCGAGGTCGGCACCGACACCCAGTCGGCCGAGGTGGCCCTGAAGAACGCGCTGCGCCAGGCGCCCGACGTCATCCTGATCGGCGAGATCCGCGACCGCACCACCATGTCGCAGGCGATCGCCTACGCGCAGTCGGGCCACCTGTGCCTGGCGACCATGCACGCCAACAACAGCTACCAGGCGCTCAACCGCATCCTGTCGTTCTACCCGGTCGAGGTGCGCCCCACGCTGTTGGGCGACCTGGCGGGCGCACTCAAGGCGATCGTCTCGCAGCGGCTGCTGCGCACGGTGCATGGCGGGCGCGTGCCGGCGGTGGAGGTGTTCCTGAACTCGCAACTCACCCGCGAGCTGATCGAAAAAGGCGACTTCTCCGAGGTGCGCGAAGCCATGGAAAAATCCATGGCCGAAGGCTCGCAGACCTTCGAGCAAGACATCGCCCGCCTGATCACCACCGGCCTGGTCGACCGCAAGGAAGGCCTGGCGCACTCCGATTCGCCCAACAACCTGATGTACCGGCTGGCGAACGACTTCACTTCGCGCCCGGCCGCCGCGCAAGAGCAGGAAGCGGACGACGACCAGCCGTCGTTTACCGAAATCACGTTGGACGTCAAGCATTGAACAAGACAGTCCATCTCGTCGAACAGCTGATCTCGCGCCGCTCCCTCACGCCCGACGATGCGGGCTGCCAGGCCCTGCTCGCGCAGCGCCTGTCGCCGCTGGGTTTCGGCTGCGAAACCATCGAGAGCGGCCCCGGCGATTTTCGCGTCACCAACCTTTGGGCCAAGCGCTCCGGGCGTGCCACAAGCGGCGCACGCACCGTGGTCTTTGCCGGCCACACCGATGTGGTGCCCACCGGCCCCCTCGACCAGTGGAACAGCAACCCCTTCGTGCCCACGCACCGCGACGGCCGGCTGTACGGCCGCGGCGCCGCCGACATGAAGACGTCGATTGCCGCCTTCACCGTGGCGGTGGAAGAGTTTCTGGCCGCCACCCCCGACCCGGCGCTTTCCATTGCCTTGCTGATCACCAGCGACGAGGAAGGCCCGAGCGTCGACGGCACCGTGGTGGTGTGCGAGCGCCTGAAGGCCCGCGGCGAGCGGCTCGACTGGTGCATCGTCGGCGAACCCAGCTCGGTGGAGCGCCTGGGCGACATGATCAAGAACGGCCGGCGCGGCAGCCTGACCGGCAAGCTCACCGTCAAGGGTATGCAGGGCCACATCGCCTACCCGCAGCTTTCACGCAACCCGATTCACGAGGCCGTTCCCGCGTTGGCCGAGTTGGCCGCCACCGAGTGGGACCGCGGCAATGACTTCTTTCCGCCCACCAGCTTCCAGGTGAGCAACATCCACGGCGGCACCGGGGCTGGCAACATCATTCCCGGTGAAGTCGTCATCGACTTCAACTTCCGCTTTTCCAGCGAGTGCACCGCCTCGGGCCTGCAGGACCGGGTGGCGCAGATTCTGACCCGGCATGGCCTGGAGTACACGCTGAGCTGGACGGTCGGCGGCCTGCCATTTCTCACCACACCGGGCGAACTGGTGGCCGCCATCCAACAGGCGATCCGGGCCGAATGCGGCGTCGAGCCGACGCTGTCCACCACCGGCGGCACCAGCGACGGCCGCTTCATCTCGCAAATCTGCCCGCAGGTGATCGAGTTCGGCCCCGTCAACGCCAGCATCCACAGGATCGACGAGCACGTGGCCGTGGCCGACATCGAGCCCCTCAAGAACATCTACCGGCGCACCCTGGAGCAGCTGGAGCAACTGGCGCGATCTCCGGGCTGAGGCATGACCGTCATCGAACTGATCGAATCCGCCGCGAAGCAGCTGGCGGACGCCGGTGTTGCCTTCGGGCATGGCACAGCCAACGCCTTCGACGAGGCCGCCTGGCTGGTGCTGTGGCGCCTGGGCCTGCCGCTGGACGAGCTCGATGCAGTGGCCGGCAATGCGGTCACGCCTGAACACCAGGCGCAAGTGGCGCGGCTGGTGCGCGAGCGAATCGACACCCGCAGGCCCGCGGCCTACCTCACGCGCGAGGCGTGGCTGCAGGGTGTGCCTTTCTACGTGGACGAGCGCGCCATCGTGCCGCGCAGCTTCATCGCCGAGCTGCTGGCCGACGGCGGCATCGACCCTTGGCTGGGCGAGCACACCCATCGTGTGCTTGACCTGTGCACCGGCAACGGCAGCCTGGCCGTGCTGGCGGCCATGGCCTGGCCCGATGTGCGGGTGGACGCGGCCGACCTGTCCACCGACGCGCTCGAAGTAGCACGCATCAATGTCGAGCGGCATGCCTTGCAAGAGCGTGTGCGCCTCATCGTCTCCGATGGTCTGCAGGCCTGCGAAGGGCCTTATGACCTGATCCTGTGCAACCCTCCTTACGTGAACACCCAAAGCATGTCCCAACTGCCCGCCGAATACCGCGCCGAGCCCGAACTGGCGCTGGCCGGCGGCGCCGACGGCATGGACTTCATCCGACACCTGCTGGCCGATGCGCCCGCGCACATGAACGAAGGCGCGGTGCTGGTGCTGGAAATCGGCAACGAGCGCGCCCATTTCGAGGCCGCCTTTACCCGCCTCGAAGCCGTCTGGCTGGACACCAGCGCTGGTGAAGACCAGGTGCTGCTGCTCACGCGTGAGGCGCTAGTCATTGGACTATCTCAATGATCACGCTGCGCGATGTCATCCTGCGCCGTGGCGCCAAGGTGCTGCTCGACAAAGTGTCGGTCACCCTCAACCCCGGCGAGAAGGTGGGCCTGGTGGGCCGCAACGGCGCGGGCAAATCCAGCCTGTTCGGCCTGTTCAACGGCACGCTGCACGAAGACGGTGGCGATTTTTCCATCCCCGCCCAATGGGAGATGGCCCAGGTGGCGCAGGACATGCCCGAGACGGAAGAACCCGCCACCGACTTCGTGCTGGCCGGCGACACCCGCCTGATGGCCGTGCGCCAACGTCTGGCCGACGCCGACGCCGCGCACGAGGCTGACCCCGAGGACATGGACGCCGGCATGGCCATCGCGCAGGCGCACGCCGACCTGCACGACGCGGGTGAGCACGACGCCGTGCCGCGCGCACAGGCCCTGATCCTCGGCCTGGGCTTTCGCAGCGACGAGCTGAACAACCCGGTCAACAGCTTTTCGGGCGGCTGGCGCATGCGCCTGCAACTGGCCCGCGCGCTGATGTGCCCGTCGGATCTGCTGCTGCTGGACGAACCCACCAACCACCTGGACCTGGACGCCCTGGTCTGGCTTGAATCGTGGCTGCAGCGCTATGCCGGCACCATGATCGTCATCAGCCACGACCGTGAATTTCTGGACGCGGTGACCAACGTCACCCTGCACATCGAGAACCAGCGCCTTACCCGCTACGGCGGCAATTACAGCGCCTTCGAGAACATGCGCCTGCTGCAGCTGGAGCAGCAGCAAAGCGCCTTCGCCAAGCAGCAGGAGAAGATGGCGCACCTGCAGAAGTTCATCGACCGCTTCAAGGCCAAGGCCAGCAAGGCCAAGCAGGCGCAGAGCCGCGTCAAGGCGCTCGAGCGCATGGAGAAGATCGCCCCGCTGCTGGCCGAGGCCGAATTCACCTTCGAGTTCAAGGAGCCGGTCAACCTGCCCAACCCCATGCTGTCGATCAGCGATGCGGCCTTCGGCTACACCACCGACGACGAGATCAAGACCATCCTCACCAACGTAAGCAAGTCGGTGCTGGCCGGCCAGCGCATCGGCATCCTGGGCGCCAACGGCCAGGGCAAATCGACCCTGGTCAAGACCATCGCCCACGAGATCGGCGCCATCGCCGGCACCATCACCGAAGGCAAGGGCCTGAACATCGGCTACTTTGCCCAGCAAGAGCTCGACGTGCTGCGCCCGCCGGACAACCCGCTGGAGCACATGATTCGCCTGGCCCGCGAGGTCGGCCCCCAGGCGCGTGAGCAGGAGTTGCGCAACTTCCTGGGCACCTTCAACTTTTCAGGTGACATGGTCAAGCAGGCCGTGGGCACCATGAGCGGCGGCGAAAAAGCGCGGCTGGTGCTGGCCATGATGGTGTGGCAGCGCCCCAACCTGCTGTTGCTGGACGAGCCCACCAACCACCTCGACCTGGCCACCCGCGAGGCCCTGGCCGTGGCCCTCAACGAGTTCGAAGGCACCCTCATGCTGGTCAGCCACGACCGTGCCCTGCTGCGCTCGGTGTGCGACGAGTTCTGGCTGGTCGGGCGCGGCGAGATCAAGCCTTTTGACGGCGACCTCGACGACTACCAGCAGTACCTGTTGGACGAGTCCAAGCGGCTGCGTGAGGAGGCGCGCAAGCAGGCGGATGCGGCGGCACCTCCGACCGCGCCCGTCGCGGCACCCGCACAGCAACGGGCCGACACCACGGCCCTGTTGCGCCCCTTGCGCAAGGATCTGGAAAAGACCGAGGCGCGGATGGCGAAGCTGGAGGCGGACAGGACCGAGCTTGAAGCGCGCCTTGCGCAGCCGATGGGCCCCGCCGAGATGGCCGAGCTTGGCCGAAAGCTCAAGGTCATTGGCGCGGAGCTGAACGGCCTGGAAGAGCGTTGGCTGGACCTCACGGGGCAGATCGAGGCGGTCGGCGCGGCGGTCTGACGAACTTTCGGACGCGAGCGCTACTTCAGGGCTTCGACAGGCTCAGCCCGAACGGACTGAGAGTGTCATGAGATTTGCAATGCTCAGTGAGTGGCGCTGCGCCCGGCGTAACGCAAGGCACACCCCCACCCCAAGGCCGCGAGCGGCGCCGCCTTGGCGCCGGTCTCCACCGCATCGGCCGCCGCCGCCGTGCCGTCAACCGCGCGCTGCGCAATGCCGTGCAGGATGGCCGCCATCCGAAACAGGTTGTAGGCCATGTAGAACTGCCAATGCTCGGCGGCGTCGCGGCCCGTGGACTGCGTGTACATCCGCATGTAGTCGTCTTCGCTCGGAATGCCCAGCGCCCCCAGGTCCAGGCCGGCGATGCCGCGCCACAGGGTGGCCGGGATATGCCAGCTCATGCAGTGGTAGGCGAAATCCGCCAACGGATGCCCCAGGGTCGACAGCTCCCAGTCGAGCACGCCGATGACACGCGGCTCGCTCGGGTGGAACACCAGGTTGTCGAGCCGGAAGTCGCCATGCACCAGGGTGGTTTCGTCACCGGGCGGAATGTGCTCGGGCAGCCAGTCCATCAGGCGCACCATGTCCTCGGAAAGTGGCACGGTCGACTCGCGGCACTGGCGCGACCAGCGTGCGATCTGCCGGCCGAAGTAGTTGCCCGGTTTGCCGAAGGTCTCCAGGCCCACGGCGTTCCAATCGACGCTGTGCAAGGCGGCGATCACGCGGTTCATCTCGCGGTAGATGGCGCCGCGCTCGGCGGGCGTCATGCCCGGCAAGGCCTGGTCCGCCAGCACGCGGCCGTCCAGGAAATCCATCAGGAAAAACGGCGTGCCGATGATGCTGGCGTCGTCACAGTAGGCCAGCATCTTGGGCACCGGCACGGCCGTGCCTTGCAAGGCCTTCATGACGCGGTGCTCGCGGTCGATGGCATGGGCCCCCGGCAGCAGCGTGCCCGCGGGCTGCTTGCGCAGCACGTAGTGCCGGCCACCGGTGGTGAGCTTGAAGGTCGGGTTGGACTGCCCGCCCGCGAGCACGCTCAGGGTCAGCGGGCCATGCAACAGACCCTGCGCCTGCAGGTAGCTCTCCAGCGCCGCCAGGGAGAGATCGGCACTCATAGTCCACTCACCAGGTGCGCCCCATCCACCGCCAGCGCGGCGCCGGAGATCGCGGCGCCCGCGTCCGAGGCCAGCAGCAGCAGCGGCCCGTCGAGATCACTCAGTTCGCCAAAGCGCCGGCTGGGGATGCGCGCACGCAACTTCTGCCCCGGCTCGCTGGCCAGAAAATCTCGATTGAGGTCGGTGGCTACGTAGCCGGGCATGAGCGCGTTGACACGAATGCCGTAGCGCGCCAGCTCCAGCGCCAGGGCCTTGGTGGCCTGAATGACGCCGGCCTTTGAGATCGCATAAGGCGCCACGCCGCCGGCCACGCGTTCACCCAGGATGGACGCGATGTTCACAATGGCGCCGCCCTTGCCCGCGGCCACCATGCGGCGCGCCGCCTCGGTGGCGACCAGCCAGGCGCCCTTGAGGTTGGTGTCGAGCACCTGGTCGAAATCTTCCGGCGTCTGCTGCAGCGCGGGCTTGGACACGGTGACGCCGGCGTTGTTGACGATCACGTCGGGCACGCCGCCGCTGGCGATGTCGTCGAAGCAGCGGCGCACACTGGCCGGGTCGGTAACGTCCAGCGCCACCGCGCTGGCTTGGCCGCCGGCGGCGACGATCTCCTGCACCAGGGCCTGCAGCTTGTCGACGCGCCGTGCAGCCAGCACCACACCCGCGCCCGCCTGGGCCAGCAGGCGCGCGAAGTGCTCGCCCAGCCCGCTGGAGGCGCCGGTGACCAGCACCCGCTTGCCGTCGAGCCGGAATCGGTTCAATGCCTGGTCGGTCATGCGGCCACCTCACGGGCCTTGATGGCGGCGCGCACGATCTTTTGCGCCATGCTCCAGCGATGCACTTCGCTGGGGCCATCGTAGACGCGAAACGCCCGCATGTCGGTAAAGATGCGCATCACGGGTTGCTCGGCCGTCACGCCCTGCCCGCCCAGAATCTGCACGCAGCGGTCCACCACACGCCACTCGGCCTCCGAGCACACCACCTTGGCGCGGCTCGACTCGAAGTTGCACTTCTCGCCCTTATCCAGCAGCCACGCGGTGTGCTGGATGTGCAGCCTTGCGGTGTGCAGGTCCATGTCGTTGTCGGCCAGCATGAAGCCCACGCCCTCGTGTTCGGCCAGGGTCTTGCCGAAGGCGCGGCGGCGGCTGGCGTACTCCACCGCCACATCGTGCGCCCGCCGGGCCTGGCCCAGCCAGCGCATGCAGTGCGTCAGGCGCGCGGGTGCCAGGCGCACCTGGGCGTAGCGAAAGCCCTTGCCGATCTCGCCGAGCACGTCGCTGGCCGGCACCCGCAGGTTCTCAAAGCGCAGCACGCCGTGCCCGCCAGCAAAGCAGGCGTCCATCGCGTCCATGTTGCGCTCCAGGCGGATGCCCTCGCGCTTCATGTCCGACAGAAACATGGAGGCCGAGCCGTCCTCCATGCGCGCCATGATGATGATGTAGTCGGCCCCGTCGGCGCCGGTGATGAACCACTTGAGCCCGTTGATCACGTAATCGTCGCCATCGCGCACCGCCGTGGTCATGAGCATGCTGGGGTCGGCGCCGGCGCCCGGGTCGGGCTCGGTCATGGCAAAGCACGAGCGGGTGTGGCCCTGCACCTGGGGGCGCAGCCAGCGCTCTTTCTGGCGCTCAGTGGCCACGGCCTCCATCAGGTGGATGTTGCCTTCGTCCGGCGCGTGGATGTTGAGCGCCGTGGGGCCGAGCCAGGAATAGCCGGCCTCCTCGAAGATGACCGACTTTTCCACATGCGACAGGCCAAGTCCGCCCATCTCCCTGGATGCGTGCGGCGTGAGCAGGCCTTCGGCGCGCCCCAGCGCCACCAGGTCGGCACGCAACTCGGGGCTGGGGCCGTGGCTGTCCTGGCGCGGGTCTTTTTCCAGCGGGATCACTTTTTCGGCGATGAAGCGGCGCGTGCGGTCTCGCAGCGTAAGCAGTTCGGGACTGAGGTCGAAATTCATGTGGGCTCCGGTTCGACAGGGGTGAGGAGGTGGACGGCGCTATTCTTTGATGCGCGGATTGTAGGACAATCTTATCCCACGATAAAGTAGAACCATAATCGCGATCGCCTTCCCAGCCAACGCCACCATGCCCAGTCACGCCGCCTCCGCCCCAGCGCGCACCAGCGCCGACACGCCCGCCAGTGCGTCGGACACGGTGTACTTCGGCATCGTCAACGGCCTGGACACCCACCATGTCGTGCCTGGCCAGCGGCTGGTGGAGGTGGACCTGGCGGCGCAGTTCGGTGTGGGCCGCAACTCGGTGCGAGAAGCCCTGCAGCGCCTGGCCGCCGAGGGTGTGATCGAGATCGTGCGGCACAAGGGCGCTGTGGTGTGTTCGCTGTCGCTGCGCGAAACGCTCGACGTGCTCGACGTCGCCGAGCGCTTGACCGGCCTGCTGGCCCGTACTGCCGCCCGTGCCGTCGCCGAAGGTGGCGCCACGCAGGCGCTTGCACACGCGCTGGAGCGCCTGGACAAGGCCGGCCACGCCGCCGTGCCCGAAGACTTCACCCGCGCCCGCCGCCACTTCTACCGGGTGCTGCTCGACCTGGGCGCCAGCCGGGAGCTGCGCCGGATGTTCCGCGCCATCCACATGCCCATCGTGCATGCCCAGCACCGACTGAGCTCGCTGCAGCAACTGCGCCTGCACGATTACCGCGCCATTGGCGAGGCTGTGCTGGCGGGCAATGAGAAGCTGGCCGACGCGGCAGGCATCGGCCATGTACGCAAGGTGCGGGCGGCGATCCTCAAGCAATCGGCAACGGCGGCATAGGCTGCTCGCCGCGCACCCTGCGGGCGCCATCACGCTGCTAAAGTGCCAGCATGCAACTCCAGTTCCTCGGCGCCACGGACACCGTCACCGGGTCCAAGTACCTGCTTCGCAACGGCCATGGCCGCGTCCTCGTCGACTGCGGCCTGTTCCAGGGCTACAAACCTTTGCGGGTTCGCAACTGGACCCCGTTGCCGGTCGATCCGGCGCAGGTGAACGCGGTGGTGCTCACGCATGCCCACATCGACCACAGCGGCTACCTGCCGCTGCTGGCGCGCAATGGCTTTCGCGGCCCGGTGCATTGCACGCCAGCCACCTACGACCTGTGCCGCATCCTGCTGCCCGACTGCGGCCATCTGCTCGAAGAAGAGGCCGACTACAACAACCGCCACGGCACCAGCAAGCACCACCCTGCCCTGCCGCTGTACACGCGGCAAGACGCCGAGCAATGCCTCAAGCTGTTCAAGCCGGTCAAGCACGGCAAAGACTTCGAGGCAGCGCCCGGGCTCAAGGGGCACTTCTGGCCGTCTGGCCACATGCCCGGCTCGGCCTTCGTGCGGCTGGACGACGGCGAGCGGTCCATCCTTTTTTCCGGTGACCTGGGCCGGCCCAACGATCTGGTGATGAAGGCGCCGGTCACGCCCGACGGCGCCGACTACCTGGTCATCGAATCCACCTACGGCGACCGCCTGCATCCGCAGGTCGACCCGCTGGACAAGCTGGCCGAGGTGATCAACCGCACGGCCGCGCGCGGCGGCGTAGTGGTGATTCCGGCCTTCGCGGTGGGGCGCGCGCAGTCGCTGCTGTACTGCATCTACCTGCTCAAGCAGCGCGGCCTGATCCACCACCTGCCCGTGTATCTGAACAGCCCGATGGCGGCCGCGGCCACCGAAGTGTTCTGGCGCCACACCGACGAACTGCGTATGAGCCGCAAGGAATACGAGGCCATGACGGCCGACGTGCGGATCGTGCAGTCGCCCGACGAATCACGCGAGCTCAATGCGCGCAAGGGGCCGATGGTGATCATCGCGGCCAGCGGCATGGCCACCGGCGGGCGCGTGGTCCACCACCTGCAGGCCTTCGCACCCGACAAGCGCAACACCATCCTGCTGGCCGGCTACCAGGCCGGCGGCACGCGCGGCGCGGCGCTGGCCGGTGGCGCGGCCACACTGCGTATCTTTGGCGAAGAGGTGCCGGTGCGTGCCGAGGTGGAACAGCTTGCGCACCTGTCGGCCCATGCCGATGCGGGCGAAATTGTGGAGTGGATGCGCGCTCTGCCGCACGCGCCGAAAAAAACCTTCATCACCCACGGCGAACCCGCCGCGGCCGACGCCCTGCGCCAGCGCATCGAACACACGCTGCGCTGGAACTGCCATGTGCCTTTTTACACAGAGGCAGTGGAGTTGAGCTGAGACCGAGTTATCCCTGCCCACTGTGGCCTAAGCTGTGGATAGCTTCTTGAACAACTCAAAAAACCGGCGCCGGGCTTGGCTTTGCGGGCGCTGCCCAAAGAACAGGCAGGCGGCTTGGGTTCGGGCAAGCGGGGGCGATTTCGCTCGCTCAGGGCCCCACGAATTCGTCCGATGTCAAGTGCTGCACGGGGCATGACAGCCATCAGGGGCGATCCACCACGGGCCCTACACTGTTTCTTTTGTTACACGCGCCTCGTGAGCCAGACACCCAAGCGTGGCGTTGCCTGATCACACTCGATAGGCATCCAGGGTTCCTGGTTGGCAGTATTCAAGGAGACTCAGATGAAACATCGTGCGATATGGGGATGCCTGGCACTGGCCGCGGTGACACTTCCGTCCGCGGCCCAGCAGCCACCGATCGGGCTCACGTCCACGGCGGTCAATCTGCGTGCGGGCCCGGCCCCCGACTACCCGATCGTGATGGTGCTGCCACCGGGATATCAGGTCGCGGTGCAGGGCTGCCTACCCGACTACACCTGGTGCGACGTATTGGCCGGGCCCGAGCGCGGCTGGCTCGATGCAACCTACATCAACTACCCCTATCTGCACACCCACGTGCCGGTGCTCACCTACGGCCCCACCCTCGGCATTGCCGTGGTGCCTTTCGTGCACAACGACTACTGGCTCAACTACTACCGCAATCGGCCCTGGTATTCAGATCAGCGTCGCTGGTCGAGGCAGCCCGCACCGCCGCTCCCGTACCCGCCACGCCCGCCTTCCGGCGAGATCCGCCCGAGGCCTCAACTGCCGTCGCCTTCGGGGTTCGTGGGCCCGGGCGGGCAGATCAATCCGCCGCCCCCGCAGGGCACCGGCCCGGGCGCCTGGCGTCCACCCGGCCAGTACGAACGCGATCCGAATGGGGTGCGCCCCCCACGCCCGAGCGATTCGGCATCTCGCGACCGGCGTGATGACCGGCGCGAGGACCGCCGGGATGACCGGCGCGGCGATCGGCGCGGTGATCGCCAAGACAACGACGGCACGCGTTCCGGGCCCTGATTCGGTCCATCCCCGCGGTTATCATCGCCCGGTCATTGGGGAGTAGCCGCTCTTCACGTTGAAGAGGCTTGCGTCAACACACTTGTCCCGCAGGACATGGCGCAAGCGGTTCCCACGCTTGGCAAGACCTTTGACCACGGCGCCTGCGTCAGGCCGGAGATGCGTCGTGGTCAATCGTTCATGCTCGGGCCTTGGAGTTTGTGTGGAATCCCTCCTTGTCTCGACGGGCGTTGTCGCCCTTGCCGAAATCGGCGACAAGACCCAGTTGCTGGCGTTCATCCTCGCGGCGCGGTTCAAGAAGCCTCTTCCCATCGTTGCCGGCATCCTGCTGGCCACCATCGTCAACCACGGCCTGGCAGGCGCAATGGGCGCATGGATCACGTCGGCCGTGAGCCCCGGAATTTTGCGTTGGGTGCTGGGCGCCTCTTTCATCGGCATGGCGATCTGGACGATGATCCCCGACGAGATCGAGGAAGAAGAGACCCAGGTGGCCAAGCGCTTTGGCGTGTTCGGCGCCACCTTGATCACTTTTTTCCTGGCCGAGATGGGCGACAAGACGCAGATCGCCACGGTGGCCATGGCGGCCCACTACGCCGCGCCCTTGCTGGTCGTCATCGGCACCACACTGGGCATGCTGATCGCCGACGTGCCGGCCGTGTTCGCCGGCGACAAACTGGCGAACAAGATTCCGATGAAGTTGGTTCACTCCATCGCGGCGGGTGTGTTTGCGGTGCTCGGCGTCGCCACCCTTCTGGGCGCCGGCGCGAAGCTGGGGTTCTAGGGCGTGGCGGTGCTGTGGGCTCAGCGCGCGCGCCGGTCCCAGCGGCCGCCGTGTTGCCGCCAGCCTTGGCCTTCACGCGACCAGGTGTGTGGCACCCAATGGTGGCCCGGTCGTGGCGCCGACCAGTGGCCGCCGCGCCAGACGTGGCGATTGGCCTGCCACGACCAGAAGCCGTTGATCCAGACGTAGCCGGGCGCCGGCGCCACCCCGATGTATTCAACCTGCGGCGCGGGTGGAGCGGTGTAGACGACCGGGCCGCCGTCGTAATACGGCTGTACCGGTGCCACCACGCAACCGCCGAGCGTGGCCGCCAGCGCGACAAGCAGTGGCAAGGCCTTCAAGTGAACTTTGGTCATGATGAGTGTCCCTGGGTGAGACCTGTCCAACGCCATGGCGCATGCCTGCGATGACGGACGCCGGCGGCTTTACCGCGCTGATACATGCCACCCGCGCTGAGCCTTCAACGCAAACTTCGCTGCTGACTCAGCCCCCCGTCCACCGCGACATTGGTGCCCGACATGTACGAAGCCGCCCCCGACGCAAGAAACACGATCACGTTGGCCACTTCGCTCGGGTCGGCCAGCCGGCCGAAGGGAAAGCGTGTCGTGAGCTCGGCCCAACGCTCGGCGTCGCCCAGGCTGTCGGCTGCCCGCTGGCGCCAGCGGGTGATCTGCCGGTCGGTGGCGGTCATGCCGGGGTGCACGCCGACCACCCGGATCCCGTCGCTCGTTCCTGAGGCGCCGAGCGCGCGGGTGAACGCGTCGAGCGCGGCGTTGCCGGCGGTCCCCGCGATGTACTCCGGCGCGCAAACGACACCGCCAGCCATACCGATCACATTGACGATCACGCCGGCCTTGCGCTCGCGCATGCGCGTGTAGATCGCCCGGGTGAGGTCGATGTAGCCGTAGACCTTCAAATCCCAGGCCGCCCGCCACTGCGCGGCGTCGATGTCCATCAGCGTGCCGTGCGGGATGTCACCTGCGTTGTTGACGAGCACATCCACTTGGCCACCGAAACGCGCGGCGACTTCGTCGATCGCCCCGGGCGTGCGAAGGTCAATGCACAGCCCCTGCACGTCGGTGGCCCCGCCCGCCTTCAGGCGGGCAAGCGCCTGTTCAAGCGAGCCCGCGTCGCGCGAGACCAGGCGCAAGGCGCAGCCTTCCTGGGCGAAGCCTTGCGCGGCGGCAAAGCCGATGCCGCGGGCCGCGCCAGTGATCAAGACGCATTTTTTGTCGAGTTTGAGTTGCATTCCGGCCGCTCCGTGTGGGAAGAGTTGCGACAATGAAAGAAAAGCGCCAAGGCGCACACAAGATGAAAACCACCCCGAAAGAAGACACGCAAAGTACCTTGCTGCGCAGCGTCCGGGTGCTGTTCGCACTGGTCGAAGCGGGCCGGCCCATGACCGTGACGCGTCTGGCCACCGCGCTCGGCCTGCCAGCCAGCACCACCCACCGAATTTTGAACGTCCTCAAGGATGCCGGTTACGTGGCGCAGAACGAGGACACTGGTACCTACGGCCCCGGCCCCGCCCTGCTGCGCGCCAGCGCCATGCTGTCGATCGCGGGGACGTTCCAGGCGCTGATCGATGCCACGCTGGCCGAGTTGTGCGAGCGCAGCGGCGAATCGGCGTTCTATGCCGCCTACCTCTGGGAAAGCCAGCGCCTTCGATTCGTCAAGACGCTGCACTCGCACCATGCCATTCAATATGTGCTGCGGCCCGACCAGACCTATTCCCTGCTGTGGGGTGCCACCGGCGACGCCATCGCGTCGCGCCTGCCGCCAGAGATCCTGCGCGCCATTTATGAGCGCGACAAGGACAGCGGCGAAGGCGTGGCCGCCGTGCCCACCTGGGAGGCGCTGCAGCAGCGCCTGGGCGAAGTGCGCCTGCAGGGTCACGCCGTCTCGCACGGGCAGCGCCACGAAGGCTCGTTCGCTATTGCCGCCCCGGTGGTGGATGCCCAGGGCAATCCGCTGGGCTGCGTCGGCATTGCCATGCCCGCGTCGCGCCATCAGCCCGGCAACACGCCACAGTCGAGCGACCTGGTCAAGTCAGCGGCCGAGCGTTTGTGCCTTGCGGCCCGCTCGATCCGCTTTCCCCAGACGCTCAGTTCTTGATGCCCGCATCACGAATGACCTTGGTCCACACGGCCAGGTCATTGCGCACGATCTCGGCGAACTCCGCCTGCGAGTTGCCCACCACGTCGGCGCCCATGGCCTTCATGCGCGCGGCGACTTCGGGCGATTGCAGTGCGTCGCGCACGTGCTTGTTGAGGAACGCCAGGGTTTCGGGCGGCGTTCCCTTGGGTGCGCCCAGGCCGAACCAGTTGGCCACGCTCAGGGGAATGCCCGACTCGCGCAGGGTAGGCACATTGGGCAACAGCGGCGACCTGGCATCGGAGGTGACGGCAATCACGCGCATCCGCTCGTTCGAGAGCTGGCTGGTGATGGTGGGCATGGCCACGAAGGTCCAGTCGACGTTGTTGCCCAGCACGGCCGCCAGGGCATCGCTGGCACCCCGGTAGGGCACGTGCGTCATGTTCAGATCCATCGAGGACAGCATCCGGGCGGTGAACACATGGTGCAGCGTGCCGGTGCCCGGCGTGCCATACATCACCTGTGCCGGCTTTTCCTTGGCGGTGCGCACCAGATCCTGGGCATTGCTGTAGTTGCGCGCCGGGTTGGTCACCAGCGCGAAGGATGCACGCGCGTACATGCTGATGGGGACCAGGTCGGTGTCGATGTTCCAGTCGACGCGGGGGCCGTACAAACCCGGGAACATGGTGTATGAAGAATCCATGGCCACCAGCGTGTAGCCGTCGCCGGCCGACTTGGCGCCCGCGCCGTAGCCGATGAGGCCGCCCGCCCCGGTGCGGTTTTCCACGACGAAGCTCTGGCTGGTCTGCTTGGTCAGCTCGTTGGCGATCAGCCTGGCCAACAGGTCGCCGGTTCCGCCGGCGGCATAGGGCACGATGATCTTGACCGGCTTGGACGGATAGCCCTGTGCGGTCGTCGTCTGTGCAAAGGAAACACCGGAAGCGACCACGGCCAAGGCCATGCATGCGAGGCGAAAGAATTTCAAGGTTTGCTCCTGTTGCTGGTGATCAAGCTTCATGGACCGGGGTGACTGCGGCCAGTTCCACATCCCCGCAAGCGGTGCAGGCCTTCATCTCATCGAAGAGGGCCTGCACGGTAGTGAGTTCATCGGCATGCCGCGCAATGCGGGCGATGCCATCCAGCCCCGCCTGCCCCGTCGGAAAACCGGGCACGCAGGCCGACAGCCGGCCGGCGAGTTCGTCGAAGGTCCAGACCATCCGCTCGTACGGATAGCTGCCCTCATGGACGGTGCCGTCCTTCATGCGAATGGACACCGCCGGTGAGAACATCTCCCGCTCGCCCTGCGGCGCCAGGCGCACGCGAGTCATCAATGCCAGCACCTGTCGGTCGTGTAGAAGCTGCTCGCCAAAGGGAAAGCGGCCCGACGTGCCAGCCACCGGAAAGCCGCCGTGGACCGCGGCGTAGGCGGCAAAGAAGTGGGTCGTTTCCCCCGCCCGCGGCTGCTGCCAGTCGGGAAAGCGCGCAAATGCGGGGCTCGGGTAGAGCGTCTCGATGCGGTTCATGGCCACATCGATCGCTTCGATGTCCTGCGGCGCCAGGGCATGCCGACGCATCATCTCGCCCACCAGTTCGATCACCGGCTGGTTGTAGCCGGGACAGGGATAGATGCGGTACATCAGCGACAGCATCTTGTAGTGCCGCCCCAAGCCTTCGGTCACGGTGGTCAGGTCGACCGCTTTCTGGCCCTTGAAGCTGTACGTCAGGCGCCCGGTGGCGCTGCCGGTGAAAGCGTTGTAGAAGCCCGCGGGGCCTTCGATCACCTGCTCGGTTCCCTTTATGTTCCCGGCGCGGCCCATCATCGCGGCGAACACGCCATTGCGGGCGGCCTGGGGCTCGTGCATCAGCAGGTCGTTGCCGCCGGCGCGCGGCCCCTCGTTCAGGCCCGACGCGAAATTGGCGGCCAGCGCGATCGTCGTCGCCAGGGCGTCCTCCGACAGGCCCATGAGCTTGCCGGACACCAGCGCGGCGCCCAGGGTGCAGTAGATGGGGCTAGGCCGGAACCCACGCCCCGCCGTGCTGGGAATGAAGTCATCGGCCAGGCGGCACACGAATTCGTAGCCGATGGCCAGCGCCACGATCAAGTCTTGCCCGCTCCTGCCTTCCAGCTCGGCGTTCGCCAAAGCAGCTGGAACCAGCACGGGGCCCGGGTGGGTGAGCATGCGGTAGGAGTCGAACAGGAAGGACGCGTGAATCAACTCGGCATTGGCAAAGGTGGCGCCGATGCGGCTGGCCTTGTGCGGCCCGTTGAACACGCTGGCGCCATCGGGCTTGCCCTCCTCGGCCAAGGTCAACGCCACCAGGCGGCGAGCCGAGGGCGAGACCGTACCCAGCACCCCGCCGGCCAGGGCATGCAGCAGCAGGGCCTTGACCTTGTCCACGACCTCGGGTGGGAGATCCGGGTACTGAAGCTTGGCCGCCCAGCGGGCGAACTGGCGGCTGATGGAGGGGGGGCTGTTCAAGGGTGTCCTAGGGAAGAAGTCCGGAGGTGCTCTGGCGGTTCTTATTCCAATCAATGGAATCCCATTCCTAATCTGGACGGATTGTAGCAACGCTCGATCCACAAAGGCTAGAAAGCGGAGATGACCCCCCCTGCAGGGAGGCAATCCGCATAGGATAGAGTCGTTTGTCCAAGACATATATGCGGCACAGCGAACCCTATCCCTCCAAACAGGCCTTCTTTTTTTTGGCACTGCTTTTCAGTCTGTGCCTGTGCGGTCCCGCCCTCGCCAACGCCAGCGATGCCAACGCAAGCCCCGCGGCCACGCACCCCCAGCTGCCCGGCAGCCGACTGCGGGGCGAGGCCAGCTTGCGCTTCCTGGGCATGCGGATCTACCACGCACGCCTGTGGGTCGGGCCCGACTTCCGTGCCGACAAGCCGGCCGAGCACCCGGCCGTGCTGGAGCTGGAATACCTGCGCGACATCAAGGGCGCCGCCATCGCCGAACGCTCACTCCAGGAGATGCGGCGCGCGGGCCCTCTGCCCGAGACGCAGGCACAGCGTTGGCTGTCGCAGATGCAGCGCATCTTTCCCGACATCCGCGCGGGCGACCGCTTGACCGGTCACTTCCAGCCGAACCGGGGCGCGAGCTTCTGGCACAACGGACAACCCACGGGCCAGGTGGCCGATGCGGACTTTGCGAGAGCTTTCCTGGGCATCTGGCTGGCCTCGACCACATCGCAGCCCGCCATGCGCCAGGCCCTCCTGGGTCTGACCGAGGCCGGCAACGCCGCCACCGGTCGTTGAGCCCTTCTTCGACGCCCGGCCACACCATGCACGCTCGCGCCACCCCACCGGTCATTGCCCCCACCGACACGGCCGCCGACGCCGCAGCTTGGGGCTGGGCGCAAGGCCTGCGCTACGGGCTGCTGGGCCTGCCATTGGCCTTCGTGGCCTTGCCGCTGTATGTCCACCTGCCCAACATCTATGCCACCCGCTTCGGCGTGCCCTTGGCCACGCTGGGTGCGGTGCTGTTGCTGGCACGGCTGCTCGATGCCATCACCGACCCTTTGCTGGGGCACCTCGCAGATCGCCTGTACGCGCGTTCCTCCCAATGGGTGCTGGCCGCGGGCGCGGGTGCGGCGGCCTTGCTGCTCGCGGGCATGGTGGCCTTGTTCTTCCCGCCCGACGACCAGGGCGACAGCCCCCGCCGGCTGCTCGCGGGCCTCTTGTTCACCTACGCGGCGTTCAGCCTCTTGACCATCGCCCACCAGTCCTGGGGCGCGCGGCTCGGCGGCACCGAGCCGCAAAGAGCCCGCCTGGTGGCATGGCGTGAAGGCGCCGCGCTGGTGGGTGTGGTGTTGGCCTCGGTGCTGCCCACCTGGCTCGACTGGACGGCATGGCTCACGGTGTTCGGGATCGCCTTGGCGCTGGGCTGCATCGCCTGGCGCAGCGGTCGAGTCCCGCCCCCCGCTCCTCGCACACCAGACGTGGCAGGCCGTTGGCGCAGGGACATGCTGGCCCCATGGCGCCACGCGCCCTTTCGCAAGCTGATGGGCGTGTTCGTGCTCAGTGGCATGGCCAGCGCGATGCCTGCCACGCTGGTCTTGTTCTTCGTTCAAGACCGGCTGCGGGCCCCGCAGCTGGAGCCCCTGTTCCTGGCCACCTACTTTGTCTGTGCCGCCGCGTCCTTGCCGCTGTGGATGCGCGTTGTCGCACGGTGGGGCCTTGCGCGCACCTGGCTGGCGGGCATGCTGCTGTCGGTCGGCGTGTTCGCCTGGGCTGCCACGCTGGGCGCGGGTGATGTGGTGGGCTTCTGGTGGGTGTGCGCGCTGTCGGGCATGGCCCTGGGCACCGACCTGGCGCTGCCCGGCGCCCTGCTGGCCGGGATGATTGCCGACCGTGGCGATAGCGGCCTGCGCGAAGGCGCATATTTTGGTTGGTGGAACCTCGCCAGCAAATTCAATCTGGCGGTGGCCGCGGGCCTGGCCTTGCCCTTGCTGGAGCTCATGGGCTATCGGCCCGGCAACGCATCGCCCGACGGCCTGAACGCACTCACCGTGGCCTATGCCCTCCTGCCTTGCGCCATCAAGCTGCTGGCGGCTTGCGCTCTCTACGCCTGGTTCGTTCGCGCACCACGCTCGCTTGTTTCCAACTCCCCCCATCCCCAAGAGGCGCCATGACCCCCTTCACACATCTTCGCCGCTGGCTGCTGGCACTGGCCGCCACAATCGCCGCGCTGGCCAGCCTCACCGGCTGCGCCAGCCAGGACCTGGCCGCCTACGCCGCCGAACGCCCCGCGCTCGATCTGGCCCGCTATTTCAATGGCAAGGTCATCGCGCATGGCATCTTCCAGGACCGCAGCGGCCAGGTGGTGCGCCGCTTCACCGTCGACATGGAAGGCCGCTGGGAAGGCAACCAGGGCGTGCTCGACGAGCACTTCAGCTATTCGGACGGCACCAAGGACCGCCGTGTCTGGCGCCTGACCAAACACGCGGATGGCCGCTACACCGGCACGGCCGACGACGTGGTGGGCACGGCCACCGGCCAAACTTCAGGCAATGCCTTCTACTGGACCTACACGCTGCGCCTGCCGGTGGACGGCAAGGTGTACGAGGTGCGCTTTGACGACTGGATGTACCTGGTGGACGACCGCGTGATGCTCAATCGCGCCACCATGAGCAAGTTCGGTGTGCGATTGGGGGAGGTGACGCTGTCGTTCAGCAAGCCGGCACCGTAAGCGCCGCGGCGCCCTGCACACCGCGGCTTGTTTCAGGCCAGCAGATCCGCCAACGCCCGCGCCACCACCTTGGTGGCGCGGCGCAGGTCCTCCAGCTCGATGTGTTCGTCGGCCCGCTTGGCATTGCTCTCGAGCACGGTCCGTGGGCCGCAGCCGTACAGCACGGCCGGGATCCCGCGCTCGCAAAACAATCGGGCGTCGGTGTACAGCGGCGTTCCAGAGGCCTCGATCGGCTCCTTGAAGACCGCGCTCGCGTGCTTGCACAGCGCGTCGACCAAGGGCTTGTTTCCCGGCAAGGGCTGGAGCGCACGGGCCAGCAGGATGCGCTTGACATCGACCGTGATGCCAGCGCAGTCGGCCACCGCCTCCTGGATCACACGCCGCAGGGTGGCTTCCACCTCCACCGGATCCTCTTCGGGGATCATGCGGCGATCGAGCTTGAGCACCACCTTGCCTGGCACCACGTTGGTGTTGGTGCCGCCCTGGATCAGACCGACGTTCAGATAGGGGTGGTTGATGCCCTTGACCTGGCTGCGCACCTGCTTGTACAGCGTGTTCTGGTGGTACAGGGCGTTCAGGATCTTGTTGGCCGCCTGCAATGCATCGACGGCGGTTTCGGGCACCGCCGCGTGTCCCATCTTGCCGTGCACGGTGACTTCCAGTTGCAGGCACCCGTTGTGGCCGGTGATGACCTGGTAGCTGAAGGCGGCGGCAATGACCAGATCGGGCTTGACCAGGCCCTGGCTCAACAGCCAGCCGGGACCGAGTTCGCCGCCAAACTCTTCGTCGTAGGTGAAGTAGAGCTCCACATTGCCCTTGAGCGGAATCTGCAGCGACTCCAGCGCGCGCGTGGCGAAGGTGAAGGTGGCGAAGTCGCACTTGCTCACCGCCGCCGCACGGCCATAGAGCTTTCCGTCCACCACCTCGCCGCCATACGGGTCATGCGTCCAGCCCTCGCCGGGGGGCACCACGTCCCCGTGCGCATTCATGCCGATGGTGCGGCCCGGGCCGTAAGGGCGGCGCACCACCAGGTTGGTGATGCTCTCCAGCCCCACAGCCCGCACCTGCGCCGCCGGTACCGCGTGCAGTTCCGCCTCGAAGCCGAATGCCTTGAGGAGCTGCGCCGTGCGCTCGGCGTGGGGCGCGTTGTTGCCGGGCGGCGTGTCCGTGGGGACGCGCACCAGCTCCTGCAGAAAGCGCACCTCTTCGTCGAAGTGGTTGTCGATCCAGGCTTCGAGAGCCGCGGCGTGGGGGGCATTCATATGGGTTGCGATGCAAGTTGATCGAGCAGGTTCTGGAAAGCCCGCACGCACAGGTCGGTGTCGTCATTGCTGATCGACTCCAGCGGGTTGTGGCTGATGCCGCCATTGAGGCCGCGCATGAACAGCATGGCCTGGGGCAAGATCTCGTGCAGCTTCATGGCGTCGTGCCCTGCCCCGCTGGGCAGACGGTGCACCGGCAAGCCCAAGGCCTGCACGGCTCGCTCCCAGCGCGCCTGCCAGGCTGGCGCCGATGGCGCCGCGGCCGCCCGCATGGTTTCCTGCAGCGTGAAGCCGAGGCCGCGCCGCGTGCAGATGCCCTGCAGCTCGGCGCGGACGTCGTCGGCGCAGGCGTCTCGCACCGCATCGGTGGTCGCGCGAATGTCCAGGCTGAACCGGCAACGGCCGGGCACGACATTGATCGACCCGTTGGGCACTTCGAGCAGGCCCACGGTGCCCACCAGATCCGGCGCTTGCGCGGCGCGGCGTTCGACGAACAGCACCAGTTCGGCGGCGGCCGCCGCTGCGTCGCGGCGGCGGTCCATCGGCGTGGTGCCGGCATGGCTGGCCACGCCGGTGATCTCGCCGATGTAGCGCACGCTGCCGTTGATCGATGTCACAACGCCCAGCGGCAGGCCGATCTCGTTGAGAACCGGGCCCTGTTCGATATGCACCTCGACAAACCCTTGGTAGCGCGCCCGATCGCGCGCCACCTTGGGGATGTCGTCCGCGCGCAGGCCTGCCTGCGCCATCGCCTGGCGCATCGGCACGCCGTCGGCGTCGGTCTGGTCCAGCCAGCTGGCATCGAACTGCCCGGTGAGTGCGCTGGAGCCGAGAAAAACCGCGTTGTAACGTTGGCCCTCCTCTTCGGCGAAGCCCACCACTTCCAGGTCAAAGGGCAAGCGGCGGCCCTGGCTCTTGAGCTCGCGCACGCAGGCCATGGGCACCAGGATGCCCAAGCGCCCATCGTATTTGCCGCCGTTGCGCACCGTGTCGTAATGGCTGCCGGTCAGCAGCCTGCGCGCGGCGCGATCGGTGCCATGGTAGATGCCGACCACATTGCCGACCGCGTCGATTTCCACCTCGTCGAAGCCGCAGTCGGCTGTCATCCAGTCTGCCAGCTGCCGGGCGCAGGCCCGATGGGCGTCGCTCAGGTAGGTGACGGTGAGCTCGCCGCGTTCGGCGTAGCCCGGGTCGCTATGGACCGCCAGGCGTTCGGCCCAGTCGAGCACCTGGTCGCCCAGCCGGGGCACATGGCCGAACTTCTGGTTCAGCCGGATCTCCGCGATGCGATGAATGTTGCGCAGGCTTTCGGCGAGTTCGACATCGGGGTGACTGGTCAGCCGCCGCTCGAACGTGGCGATGATCTCGGCCTTGGTCAGACCCTGGCCACGCGGGCCCATCACCGCCAGAACGAACGGGAAGCCGAACCTGGCGTTGTAGTCGGCGTTCAGTTGCTGGATCTTGGCGAACTCGGCGGGCGAGCACTCGGTCAACCCCGCCTTGCCCTGCTCCTGCGTGGATTCCGCCGTGAGCGTCTTGCTGACCATGGCCTTGCCCGCCAGTTCGGGGTGGGCGCGGATCAGCGCCACTTGCCGCTCGCGCGGCGCCTGCCGCACCACCTGGGCGAGCGCGAGTTTCAACGAGGTCAGGCCGGCGAACGGGCGCTGGTGTGCGGCCTGCTGCGCGATCCAGGGCGAATGTTCGTAAGTGCCGTCCAGCAACCGGACAAAGTCGTCGGCACTGGCCGCGTTGATCTGATCCAGATTCAGCAAGGGCATCACTCCAGGTTCAAGTCACAGGCAAGGGGTGAGCGAAAGTGTATGTACTTTCATGATGGCATCTCAAGTTGAGATGGGGTCATCGACATTCATCAACCCGCAAGATGCCCCCAAGTCCAATAATGACCACTGATGACAGCGAGTGAAACCATCATGAGTTCCGACCCGTCCAGGCCCAGGCCCGACTGGAACGCCCTGAGTGACGACGAGTTCCGCGCGCAGGCCGCGCGCTTCGTCGAGACTCAGCTCCCGCAGCGGCTGCGCTTCATGAAGCGCCGCGCCACCTTCGCCGAGACCAAGGACTGGTACCTCGCCATGGCGAAAGACGGCTGGCTGGTGCCCAACTGGCCGGTCGAGTACGGCGGGATGGGGCTCACACCGGCCAAGCAGCTTATTTGCATGGAGGAGATGGAAAAGCGCGGCGCCCCGCTGGGGCCGGTGCAAGGGCCGGTGAACCTCGGGCCGGTGCTGATCGCGCGCGGCACCGAGGCGCAGCGGCGCAAGTACCTGCCCAAGATCCTCTCGGGCGAACACATCTGGTGCCAGGGTTACTCGGAGCCGAACGCCGGCTCCGACCTGGCCAGCCTGCGCACGCTGGCGCGGCTCGAGGGCGACGAGTTCATCATCAACGGCCAGAAGATCTGGACCAGCATGGCGTTCGACGCCAACCACATGTATGCGCTGGTGCGAACCGACACGACGGTCAAGAAGCAGGCGGGTATCAGCTTCCTGATCATCGAGATGGACCAGCCGGGCGTGAAGGTGCGGCCGATCCGCAACATCATGGGCCACTACGAGCAGTGCGAGGTGTTCCTCGACGACGCGCGCACGCACAAATCCAACCTGGTGGGCGAGCTCAACGACGGCTGGGCGGTGTCGAAGTCGCTGCTCGGGTTCGAGCGCATCTGGAACGGCTCGCCACGCCACTGCGTCAACGCCCTCACGCACCTGGAGCACATCGCGCGGCTGACCGGCAAGATCGACGACCCGGTGTTCCTGGACCGGCTGGCCCAGGTGCGCCTGGACGTGCTCGACCTCGGGTCCGCCTACGACAGCTTCGCGCAGACCATGCGCACCGGCGGTTCCTTCGGCAACGAGGTGTCGCTGCTGAAGATCTGGGCCACCGAAACCTGCCAGCGCATTTCCGAACTGCTGGTGGAAACCGCTGGCGATGCGGGCGGGATTTTCGGCGACGTCGCGTTCGGGGACGGCTCAGTCGATGTGCTGCTGCCCTTCCTGGAGTCGCGCGTGCTCACCATCTACGGCGGCTCCAGCCAGGTGCAGCGCAACATCCTGTCCAAGAGCACGCTGGGCCTTCCGGCTTGATCGGGCAAGCTGCGTCCCCCGGCCCCCCATGAACGCAACAACCACCCAAGATACCGCGGCGCCGCAGGGCCGCGAGGACGACCTGGCCATGCTGCGCGCGAGCGCCCTCGCCTTCGTGACCGGAACCGTCGACCACAAGCGTGGCAGGGCCCTGCGCAACCAGCTGCCCGGCTATGACGCAGCCATCCACGAGCGGATCGCCGCCCTCGGCTGGCACGGCATCCTGGTGCCTGAGCGCTTCGGCGGGCTCGGGCTCGGCTTCGCGGAAATGGCGGTGGTGCTGGAGGAACTCGGCAAGGGCTTGCTGGGCGAACCGCTGGCGGCCACGGTGGTCTTGGCCGGACGGGCCTTGCTGCATGGCGACAACCAGCCGTTGAAAGGGCGGTTGCTGCCGGCGCTTGCGCAAGGCAAGTCCGTGCCCTGCCTGGCTTGGCAGGAAGAATTTGGCGGCATCGACGCGGCGGCGGTCACGACGCACGCGCAAGACACCCGAAGCGGGGTCCGCATCAGCGGCCGCAAACGCTTCCTTGCGGGGGCGGGCGCGGCCAGCGGCTTTCTGGTTTCGGCGCTGTCGGCGCAAGGGGTCGGCCTGTACTGGATCGAGCCCGACGCGCCGGGCCTGGCGGTCAGCCATGAATGGCGCGCCGACGGAACGCCTGCAACGGTCATCAGCCTCGCCAACGTCGAGGTGCCGCTGCACCAACGCGCCGCCTCGCCAGGCGTCGCGGTGCAGGCCATCGAGCGTGCGGTGGACGAAGCGGCCGTGATGGCCTCGGCCGAGATGCTGGGCGTGATTCGCGCGACGCTGGCCATGACGCTGGAGTACATGCGCACCCGGGTGCAGTTCAACAAGCCGATCGGCAGCTTCCAGGCCTTGCAGCATCGCGTGGTCGACCTGTACATCCAGCAGGAACTCACGGGCGCGGTGGTGCGCGAAGCCGCCGCCGTGCTCGATCGTGAGCCAGCGCAAGCACCACGGCGCGCGATCGCCAGCCGGGCCAAGGCACGCGCCAGCGATGCGGGCTTGCGCATCACGCGCGAAGCCATTCAGCTGCACGGCGCGATCGCCATCCAGGACGAATGCAACGTCGGCCTGTACGTCAAGCGCGCGCTCGTGCTCTCGGCGTGGCTCGGAAACGCCGGCGAGCATCGGCGCCGCTTCACGCGGGAACACATCGCGCAAGAACAGCAAGATCGGGCGGCACCATGAAGGGCCCCGCCAAGAGAAAGGGAGCGTGCCATGACTGAGGTACTTGCCGTCCTCAAGGACAAGCCGGGCGCTGGCATCACCGTCAAGCGGGTGGAGCTGCCCGCGCTGGGCGACTACGACGTGCTGGTCAAGCCGGTCGCCTGTGGCATCTGCGGCTCCGACCTGAAGACGTATGACTGGCACAGCTACCGCCAGCCCGCGTTGATCAAGGCGATGCCGGTCATCCTGGGCCATGAGGTCGCCGGCCATGTGGTGCAGGTCGGCGCGCGCGTCACCCGCTTCAAGCCACTGGACCGCGTGCTGACCGAGCCGGTGCTCAGTTGCGGGGCGTGCCGCCTGTGCGAAGAGGGCCGAACCAACATCTGCGAATCACGCAAGGTGCTGGGCTATGAAACCCAAGGAGGCATGGCGCAGATGGCGGTGCTGCCGGCGGCCAGCCTCATCAAGTTGCCCTCTTCCATTGCGTTCATCGACGCGCCCTTGCTGGAGATTCTGGCAACCGCGGTGCATGCCATCGAGCGCGTCGGGCTGGTGACCGGCCAGCCTTGCGCCGTCGTGGGGCCGGGGCCGCTGGGCATCATGCTGATGCAGGCCCTGCGCGCCTCGGGCGCCTGGCCGGTGGCGGTCTACGGCACCGAGCGCTCACGCCCGCGCCTGGAACTGGCCAAGCGCCTGGGCGCGGACGAGATCGGCATCTCGGACGAGGCGACGATCACGCGCGACGAAGGCCGCTTCGAATGCGCCTTCGAGGTGGCCGGGCGTCCCGAGGCCTTGCTGGCCTGCGCCCGCCTGACCCGCCGGGGCGGCACCGTGGTGTTCGGCTCCGGCTTCGACCAGGTGCCGGAAGGCTTCAAGCTCAACGCCCACCTGAAAAATCGCGAGGTGAACCTGGTCACGACCACCGGCCACCCCCGAACCGCATGGGACCGGGCGCTGTCACTGGTGGTCTCCGGCAAGGTGCGCATCGACGGCCTGGTCGACCTGCAAGTGCCCCTGGCGGACGCGGACAAGGCGTTCCAGGCGGCCTACACGCGGGAAAGCTTCAAGACCGTGATCATCTGCAACCCGGAATGACGCGCGCCCCCCTTGCACAGGTCACCCGGCCGCAGGAGCTGCCGGCGCTGGCGAACCACGCCGACGAGGCCCTGCCGGCCGCCTACGGGCCGCGCCTGGTGCACATGAGCGCGGCACTGGTGCCGGGGGCCGACGTGTTCATCACCTCGCGCAGCGTGACGCGTCTGGACGCGCCGGCCGAGCCCAATGTGCATCCGCATCGCCATCCGGTCAGCCAGACCTACCTGCTGCTCAGTGCCGATGACAGCCTGCAGGTCGAGGTGGAGATCGGCGGGCGCAAGGCGGTGGTGAACGCACCCGCCAGCATTTTTGTCCCCGCGGGGGAACTGCACACGATCCGCGTGCTTCGCGGCAGCGGCAATCTGCTGAGCGTCGTGCGATCGGGCGTCTACGAGTAAAGACCCACGGGTCGAAGGAGTGATGGCTATGGTCAGTGCCAAGGAAGCGAAAGATTGGGCTCGGGAACACATGAAAGGCTTGTGGACGAGCCCGATGTACCCCTTTACACCGGACCATGAGCTCGACGAGCCGGGCATCCGCAACAACGTCGAGTACATGCTGGCGTCCAAGTCGAGCGGCCTGGGCTTCGGGTTTTCCGAGCCCTGGGTCTGCACCCACAAGGAAAGAAAGCGCGCCTTCGAGGTGGCGGTGGATGCTGCGCGCGGCCGGGTGCCCACCTACGTGCACACCACCGACCACAGCGTCGAGGAGACCATCGCGCTGACGCGCCATGCCAAGTCCGCCGGCGCCGACGCGGTGATGATCTGGCCGCCCTACGAGTGGGCGAAAACGCAGGAAATGATCTGCGAGTTCTACGAGTACGTGGCGTCCAAGGTCGACATGCCGATCTTTCTGTACAACACCTACCACTCGGGGATCTCCATGACGCCCGAGACGATCGCGCGGCTGGCCAAGATCCGCAACGTGTGCGCGCTCAAGGATGCGGTCAACGACGCGGCGCACACCATTCAATGCCAGGCGCTGTGCGGCGACCAGATCGTGATCAGCGATCCGCTCGAAGAGCACCTGCTGGTGTCCACCCTGCACTTCAAGCAGCAACTGCTTCTGGGCACCACGTCCGTGTTCCTGATGCAAAGTCCGCACCGCCAGCCGATCCAGGAGTACTTCGACCTGGCGCGGCAGGGCAAGGCCGAGGAAGCCGCTCGCAAGTTCTACGAGCTGCAGCCCCTGCGCGACGTCTGGACCGGCATCTACACCGTGCTGTGGGACAAGAAAGGCGCATTGCACCCCCTGCCCTACATCAAGTACTGGATGGACTTGATCGGCATGTCGGCCGGCCCGGTGCGGCCACCCATGAAGAACCTGACCGAGGAGCAAAAAGCCGCGTTCAGGGCCCGCCTGCTCGCCAGCGGCTGGGTCGAGAAGCTCTGGCCCGATCGCGTGGACGCGATTCGAAACATCTAGCGCGGACCCACGGCATGGCAACCGACACGGTAAAGGTACTCGAAGGCTTGAAGGTCATCGACGCCGGCAGCTACATCTCGGCGCCGTACGCGGCGATGCTGCTGGCCGAGCTCGGCGCGGACGTCATCAAGGTGGAGCGGCCCCGCGCCACCGATCCGTCGCGCCTGCACGTCGTGGACAACAAGACGCCGGTCTACTCCGCCGTCAACCGCAACAAGCGGGGCATCACGCTCGACTACACACAACCCGAGGGCATGGCCATTTTCGAGAAACTGGTCCAAAGCGCCGACGTGCTGTTGATCAATGTGCGCCCGGGTGTCGAGCACAAGCTGGGGATCGACGCGCAGCGCATGCAGGCGATCAATCCGCGCCTGATCTACTGCTCGGTCACCGGCTTCGGGGCCACGGGCCCCTATGCGAAGCGCCCCGCCTACGACAACGTCGGTCAGGCCATGTCGGGA
>JAZKDA010000175.1:0-5132 GCA_040387815.1 Pseudomonadota bacterium
CGCCATCCCGGCGCGACACGGTCCGCACGCCCAAAGCGCTGCGTGCCTGGGGCGGGCATGCGGAGGGTTCCCTTCGGACCCGAAGGGTCAGGGGGGAGCGTGCCCGCCCCAGGCGCGCGGCGCGGTCCCACTCGGAGCAAAGCCCGTTCCGCCGTGGCCGCTGAGCCGGACACTGCTTTCTTTGCGACATAGTCGCAGTGCGGTTCTGCGATGTCAGTTCGGAGACAGCGCGCTGGGCTGGAATAATGACCCATGCTTCTCGACCACCACGACTCCCAACTGGTTCTGATCGACTACCAGGAGCGGCTGATGCCGGTCCTGCATGACGCGCAGGCCGCCATCGCCAATGCCCGCCGCCTGCTTCAGGCCGCGGCCCTGATGCAGGTGCCTTGCTGTTTCACCGAACAGAACCCGGACAAGCTCGGGCCCACCGTGGCTGACCTGCGCCTGGGCGACATCCCGGTGATGGCCAAGATGGACTTCAGCGCGGCCGGCGGGTTGGCCACCCGCCTGCGCCCGCCCGTGCGGCAGGCGGCGGGCAATGCGCGCAGCCTGCCCAAGCATCTGCAAAAGCCGGCCGAGGCCGAGCCGGTGCGAAACACCCTGGTGCTGGCGGGCTGCGAAGCCCACATCTGCCTGATGCAGACCGCGTTGGAGCTGCTGGAAGATGAGTTCGAGGTCTGGGTGGTCACCGACGCCTGCACCTCACGCACCGAGCGCAACCGCGACGCTGCGTTCGACCGCCTGGCTGGCGCCGGCGTCGAGCTGGTGACGACCGAGATGGTCGCCTTCGAGTGGCTGCGCAGCGCGGCCCACCCCCGATTCCGCGAGGTGTCCGCGCTGATCAAGTAGGCACAAGCAGGCAGGGCGGAGCGTCCGCACGCACCCAGGTACAACAGCCACCGGAGACGGTGAGGAGACAGCCATGACGACGTACGAGGCGTTTTATCGCCAATCGGTGGACCAACCCGATGCCTTCTGGGCCGACCAGGCCAAACTGATCGACTGGCAGACGCCGCCCTCGCGCATCTGCGACAACGACCACCCGCCGTTCACGCGCTGGTTCAGCGGGGGGCGCACCAATCTGTGCCACAACGCGGTCGACCGCCACCTCAAGGACCGCGCGCAACAGCCCGCACTGATCCACGTGTCCACCGAGACCGGCGCCGAGGAAACCTACACCTTCGCCCAGTTGCACGAACAGGTGCAGCTGGCCGCGGCCATGCTGCGTGGCCTGGGGGTGGGCAAGGGCGACCGCGTCCTGATCTACATGCCCATGATCCCGCAGGCGGTGTTCGCCATGCTGGCCTGTGCCCGCATCGGGGCCATCCATTCGGTGGTGTTCGGCGGTTTCGCGTCGGTGTCCCTGGCCTCCCGCATCGAAGATGCCGCGCCGCGCCTGATCGTCAGCGCCGACGCCGGCTCGCGCGGCGGCAAGGTGGTGCCCTACAAGCCGCTGCTGGACGAGGCCATCCACCTGTCGGCGCACAAGCCCGAAGCGGTGCTGATGGTCGACCGACGCATGGCGCCGCTGGATCCGGCGCCCGGGCGCGACTGGGACTGGGACGCCCTGGCCAAGCGCCACCAGGGCGAGGTGGTGCCCTGCGAGTGGCTCGACTCGAACGACATCAGCTACACCATGTACACCAGCGGCACCACCGGCCGGCCCAAGGGTGTGCAGCGCGACGTCGGCGGCTACGCGGTGGCGCTGGCGGCCAGCATGAAGCACATCATGCGGGGCGAGGCGGGCGGCACCTATTTCTGCACCAGCGACATCGGCTGGGTGGTGGGCCACAGCTACATCGTCTACGGCCCCTTGATCGCCGGCATGGCCACCATCCTGTACGAAGGCCTGCCGATCCGCCCCGATGCGGGCGTGTGGTGGAGCCTGGTCGAAAAGTTCAAGGTCAGCGCGATGTTCAGCGCGCCGACGGCCGTGCGCGTGCTCAAGAAGCACGACGAGGCCTTGATGAAGAAGTACGACCTGTCCAGCCTGCAGGCCTTGTTCCTGGCGGGCGAGCCGCTGGACGAACCCACGGCGCGCTGGATCAGCGGCGCGCTGGGCGTGCCCATCATCGACAACTACTGGCAGACCGAGACCGGCTGGCCGATCCTCACCATCGCCAACGGCGTCGAGCGCAAGGCCAGCAAGTTCGGCAGCCCGGGCGTTCCCATGTACGGCTGGAAGGTCAAGATCGTCCATGAGACCACCGGCGAGGAGCTGACCGAGCCCAACCAGAAGGGCGTGGTCGTGATCGACCTGCCCACGCCGCCCGGCTTCATGCAGACCATCTGGCGCGACGACGCGCGCTTCGTCAAGACCTACTGGCAGACCATTCCCGGCAAGACGGTCTACAGCACTTTCGACTGGGGGATCCGCGACGCCGACGGTTATTACTACATCCTGGGCCGCACCGACGACGTGATCAACGTGGCCGGCCACCGCCTGGGCACCCGCGAGATCGAAGAGAGCATCTCCAGCCATGCCGGGGTGGCCGAGGTCGCCGTGGTGGGCGTGGCCGACACGCTCAAGGGTCAGGTCGCCATGGCGTTCGTCGTGCCCCGCCACGCGGCCGATGTGGCCGACGACGCGGGCCAGTTCAAGCTCGAGGGCGAGATCATGAAGGCGGTGGACAGCCAGCTGGGCGCGGTGGCCCGTCCGTCGCGGGTGCGCTTCGTCACGGCGCTGCCCAAGACCCGCAGCGGCAAGCTCTTGCGCCGGGCCATCCAGGCGGTGTGCGAAGGGCGTGACCCGGGCGACCTGACCACCATCGAGGACCCGAGCGCACTCCAGCAGATCAAGGAGCTGGTGGCCGGCTGAAGGCACGGGGCGGGGGCAACCAGCGCCTGCCGCGTGTCTTTGGCGCCACCGCAATCGCGCTCGCAAGGCGGCCCGGACCAATCCCGGCGATAATCGCTGCCGCAACGCGGTCCTTCCAGCCACAGTCGCATCCGCCAACCGGTCCAGCCGTGCCGCGGGAGGTTTCTCAACCAGCTCATGCTCCCTACAGGGGGGCGGAAAGTAGCGAACCCATGAGTGAGACGAACTCCGTCTACACCGCCTATCAAGGCAACTCGTATCTCTTCGGGGGCAATGCCCCTTACGTCGAGGAGATGTACGAGAACTACCTCGCCAATCCCGGCAGCGTCCCCGACAACTGGCGCGAGTACTTCGACGCCCTCCAGCATGTGCCCGCTGTCGATGGCAGCGACGCCAAGGACGTGCCGCACCTGCCGGTCATCAACGCCTTCGCCGAGCGGGCCAAGGCCGGTGGCACCAAGGTGGTGGTGGCCAGCGCCGACGCCGAAATGGGCCGCAAGCGCACCGCCGCTCAGCAGCTCATCGCCGCCTACCGCAACGTGGGCCAACGCTGGGCCGACCTCGATCCGCTCAAGCGCACCGAGCGTCCCGCCATCCCCGAGCTGGAGCCCTCGTTCTACGGTTTCAGCGATGCCGACCAGGAAACGGTGTTCGACACCAGCAACACCTTCTTCGGCAAGAACAGCATGTCGCTGCGCGAGCTGCTCAATGCGCTTCGCGAGACGTATTGCGGCAGTGTCGGCGCCGAGTACATGTACATCAGCGACCAGACGCAAAAGCGCTGGTGGCAGCAGCAACTTGAAAGCATCCGCGCCAAGCCCAACTTCGGCGCCGAGCGCAAGAAGGCCATCCTCGACCGCCTG
The DNA here is from genome assembly GCA_040387815.1 of Pseudomonadota bacterium. Lineage (GTDB taxonomy): Bacteria > Pseudomonadota > Gammaproteobacteria > Burkholderiales > Burkholderiaceae_C > Ramlibacter. The sequence continues at coordinate 3,685 of JAZKDA010000175.1, forward strand.
ACGGCCGCCGAGGGCCTGGAGCGCTACCTTCACACCAAGTACGTCGGCCAGAAGCGCTTTTCGCTCGAAGGCGGCGAGAGCTTCATTGCCGCGATGGACGAGCTGATCCAGCTGGCCGGCGTGAAAGGTGTGCAGGAAATCGTGATCGGCATGGCCCACCGCGGCCGCCTGAACGTGCTGGTCAACACCCTGGGCAAGATGCCCGCCGACCTGTTCGCCGAGTTCGACCACACCGCCCCGGAACACCTGCCCGCGGGTGACGTGAAATACCACCAAGGCTTCAGCTCCGACGTCACCACCCGAGGCGGCCCGGTCCACCTGAGCCTGGCCTTCAACCCCTCGCACCTGGAAATCGTCAACCCGGTCGTCGAGGGCAGCGTGCGCGCCCGCATGGACCGCCGTGGCGACCCCGAAGGCAGGCAGGTGCTGCCGGTGCTGGTGCACGGCGACGCGGCCTTTGCCGGCCAGGGCGTCAACCAGGAAACCCTGGCCCTGGCCGCCACCCGCGGCTACGCCACCGGCGGCACGGTGCACCTGATCATCAACAACCAGATCGGCTTTACCACCTCCGACCCGCGCGACCTGCGCTCCACGCTGTATTGCACCGACATCGTCAAGGGTGTCGAGGCGCCGGTGTTGCACGTCAACGGCGACGACCCCGAAGCTGTCGTTCTGGCCACCCAGCTGGCACTCGAGTACCGCATGGAGTTCCGCCGCGATGTGGTGCTCGACATCATCTGCTTTCGCAAACTGGGCCACAACGAGCAGGACACCCCCGCGCTGACCCAGCCGCTGATGTACAAGAAGATCGCGGCCCACCCCGGCACCCGGCGCCTTTATGGCGACAAGCTGGTGGCCCAGGGCGTGCTGCCGGCCGACGGCCCGGACGCCATGGTCAAGACCTACCGCGCCGCCATGGACGCGGGCAAGCACACGGTCGATCCGGTGCTGACCAACTTCAAGAGCAAGTACGCGGTCGACTGGTCGCCCTACCTCGGCAAGAAGTGGACCGACGCCTGCGACACCGCCATTCCGCTGGCTGAGTGGAAGCGCCTGGTCGGCAAGATCACCCACGTGCCGGCCAACATCACGCCGCACCCGCTGGTCAAGAAGGTGCTGGACGACCGCGCCGCCATGGGCCGCGGCGATGTCAACGTCGACTGGGGCATGGGCGAACACATGGCCTTCGCGTCGCTGGTGGCCTCGGGCTACCCGGTGCGCCTGTCCGGTGAGGACAGCGGCCGCGGCACCTTCACCCACCGCCACGCCGTCATCCACGACCAGAACCGCGAGAAGTGGGATGTGGGCACCTATGTGCCGCTGCAGAACGTGGCCGAGAACCAGGCCCCGTTCGTCGTGATCGACTCCATCCTGTCCGAAGAGGCGGTGCTGGGCTTCGAATACGGCTATGCCTCGAACGACCCCAACACCCTGGTGATCTGGGAAGC
>JAZKDA010000176.1:0-2169 GCA_040387815.1 Pseudomonadota bacterium
AGGGTTCCCTTCGGACCCGAAGGGTCAGGGGGGAGCGTGCCCGCCCCAGGCGCGCAGCGCGCTCTAGCCGGAGAAAGCGCAACGCCCTAAAACTCAAACCCCGAGCATCAACTTCAGGTTCTGCACCGCTGCCCCGCTGGCGCCCTTGCCCAGGTTGTCCAGCCGCGCCACCAGCACCGCCTGGCGATGTTCGGCGTTGCCGAACACCCGCAGCTCCATCTGGTTGGTGTCGTTGAGTGCCAGCGCATCGAGCTTGCCGTTGTCGGTGGCTGGCAGGACGCTCACCCACTCGCTGCCGGCGTAATGGCGTGCAAGCGCCTCGTGCAGGTCCTGGGCGCTGGGCCGCCCGGGCAGCAGGTCCAGGTGCAGCGGCAGCTGCACCAGCATGCCCTGGCGGAAATTGCCCACCGAGGGAATGAAGATCGGCCAGCGGGTCAGCCCGGTGTATTTCATGATCTCCGGCAGATGCTTGTGCGTCAGCCCCAGTGCATAAAGCTCGAAGGCCGGCGCGCGCCCGCCCTCATAGTCTTCGATCATGGTTCGCCCGCCCCCCGAGTACCCGCTCACCGAGGGCAGCGACAGGGCCGCATCCCGCGGCAGCAGCCCGGTGTCCACCAACGGGCGCACCAGCGCGATCGCGCCCGTGGCATAGCAGCCCGGGTTGCTCACGCGCGGCGCGCCGATCACCGCCTCGCGCTGGCCCGGCGTGAGCTCGGGGAACCCGAACACCCAACCCGGCGCCGTGCGGTGCGCGGTGGAAGCGTCGATGATGCGCGGCGCCTTGCCCTGGGTACGCGCAATCTCGTCGACCATCGCCGCCGACTCGCGCGCCGCGTCGTCGTGCAGGCAGAAAATCACCAGGTCCACGCCCGCCATCAGCTCGCGCTTGGCCGCGGGATCCTTGCGCCGCTCGGGCGCGATGCTCACCACTTCGATCGCCGGCATGGTGGCCAGGCGCTCGCGGATCAAAAGGCCGGTGGTGCCGGCTTCCCCGTCGATAAAGACCTTGGGCATCGGGTTTTTCCTGTGGAAACTGCTTACCGCAGACTGTAAAGCAGCCTCAATTTGGTGCGTTGCAGCATGATACAGTCCGAGGCTGCTGTTTCGGCAACCGCTCCCCGGCCAGCCCCCCTTTTCCAGCCGGGCACCCTCACCGTTTCTCGAGAGACAAGCCTCATGAAGATCCACGAGTACCAAGGCAAGGAGATCTTGCGCAACTTCGGCGTGCCGGTGCCGCGCGGCATTCCCGCTTTCACGGTGCAGGAGGCGGTCGAAGCCGCTCAGAAGCTCGGCGGCCCGGTCTGGGTCGTCAAGGCGCAGATCCATGCCGGTGGCCGCGGCAAGGGCGGCGGCGTGAAGGTGGCCAAGTCGATCGACGACGTCAAGCGCCTGGCCGGTGAAATCCTGGGCATGCAGCTCAAGACCCACCAGACCGGCCCCGAAGGCCAGAAGGTGCGCCGCCTGTACATCGAGGACGGCGCCGACATCCAGAAGGAATATTACGTGTCGGTGGTCACCGACCGCGCCACCCAGAAGATCGCCTTCATCGCCTCCAGCGAAGGCGGCATGGACATCGAGGAAGTGGCCCACGCCACGCCCGAGAAGATCATCACCATTTTCGTCGACCCGCTCACCGGCATGACCGCCGCCCAGGGCGCCGAGCTGGCCAAGGGCATCGGAATGCCCGCCGATTCACAGGCCCAGTTCATCGATGTGTGTCAGAAGCTCTACAAGTGCTACATGGACACCGATGCCTCGCTGGTCGAGATCAACCCCCTGAACCGCGACGGCAAGGGCAACATCGTCGCCCTGGACGCCAAGTTCAACTTCGACCCCAACGCCCTGTTCCGTCACCCCGAGCTGGTCGCCCTGCGCGACCTCGACGAGGAAGACGCGGCCGAGATCGAGGCTTCCAAGTTCGACCTGGCCTATATCAGCCTGGACGGCAACATTGGCTGCCTGGTCAACGGCGCCGGCTTGGCCATGGCCACCATGGACACCATCAAGCTGTTCGGCGCCGAGCCGGCCAACTTCCTGGATGTGGGTGGCGGCGCCACCCCCGAGAAGGTGACCGAGGCCTTCAAGATCATGCTCAAGAACGACAAGGTCGAGGCCATCCTGGTCAACATCTTCGGCGGCATCATGAAGTGCGACACCATCGCCACCGGC
>JAZKDA010000177.1:0-1530 GCA_040387815.1 Pseudomonadota bacterium
GGCACCCGCTGGCCGACGGCGACCAGGATCAGCCTCATGCCTTGCGGGAGGCGGGTTTCCTGACGGGAGCTTTGGCGGCAGCCTTTTTGGCAGCCGGCTTCTTTGCCGGCGCGTTGACCACGAGCATCTTGCCCGGCGTCTTCTGCGCTGGAGCTTTCGAGGGCGCTTTCGCAGGCGCCTTGCCTCGGGTCGCATTGGCCGCGCGCGATGCCGCGCCACGGGCCGACGGCTTGCGTGCCGTGGCTGCCTTTTCTTCGCGGGCCACCTGCTCGGCAGCCTTCACTGCCGTCTTGGCGGCGCTGCTGCGGCGCAGCGACGGGCCGTCGTCCACAGCCTTCTTCTTCGAGTTCCTGCTCTGCACCTTGGCGGGCTTCTCGGCCTCGGCCTGGGCCGGCTTGCTGGCGCCAAACTTCAGCCGCACCGGCTTGTCGCCCCAGATCTCTTCCAGGTGGTAGTACTGGCGGATGGCCGGCTGCATGATGTGCGCCACGGCGGCGCCGCAGTCCACGATGATCCACTCGCCGTTGTCCTCGCCCTCTATGCGCGGCTTGGGAAAGCCCGCCTCGCGCACGGCGTCGCGAACGCTGGCGGCAAGTGCCTTGGTCTGGCGGTTGGAGGTGCCTGATGCCACGATGACCCGCTCAAACAGCGGCGAGAGATGCTCGGTGTTGAACACCACGACGTCCTGTGCTTTGACGTCTTCCAGGCCGTCCACAATGGCGCGCTGGAGTTTCTGGGTGTCTTTTTTGGCGGCGGATTCGCTTTGGGTATCAGTGGTCATCAAGAAGCAAGGTAGAGGTGATGTTGTTCAATATAGCGCGCAACCGCGCCGGGAACCAGATGGGCTATACCCAAAGAAGCCAGGACGCGCTGCCTGATTTCGGTGGCGCTGACGGGCGTGGGCGGCAGATCGAGCGCCGCGAACCGCCCGCCGGGCATGTCTGAAAAACCGAATCCGGTCGCATTGCTCGCGGACTGGGAACGCCCAGCTACAGAAATTATAGCAATGCGTATTATCTCATGCCATTCACGCCATTGCGGCAAGGCCGCCGCCTGGTCGGCGCCCATCAGCAGGTAAAGCTGCGCGCCCGGGTGCTCCAGCTGCAATTCACGCAGGGTGTCGATGGTGTAGGTGGGGCCGGGCCTGCGGATCTCGCGGTCATCCACCATCGCCCGGGGTACGCCGTCAAAGGCCAGCCGCGCCATGGCCAGGCGGTGCGGCGCTGCCGAAAGGACGCGCGGCTTGTGCCAGGCCTGGCCGGTGGGAAACACCCGCACTTCATGGAGCCCGAGCTGCGCGACCGCCGCGTTGACCAGCGCCACATGGGTGTTGTGCGGAGGGTCGAACGAGCCGCCGAAGACGCCGATACGCCGGGCCGGCTGCGTCAAACCCACTCCCTGCGCACCAGGAATTTCTTGTACAGGTCGTCTTCGGGCGAGCCGCTGCGAGTCTTGCGCTGGTACGCCCAGCTGACGAGTGGCGGCATGGACATCAGGATGGACTCGGTGCGTCCGCCCGACTGCAGGCCG
>JAZKDA010000178.1:0-3424 GCA_040387815.1 Pseudomonadota bacterium
CTCCAGCTCGGCAGCGGTGCGCTCGGCCGCCTGCATCAGCTTCTGGCCGGCCGCCGACAGGTGCAGGCCCATGGCCCGGCCGTCCCGGGGGTGCGGTTTGCGGGCGATCAGCTCGCGCTTTTCCAGGGTGTTGACCAGGCCGACCAGGTTGGGCGGCAGGATGCCCAGGCTGGCGCACAGCTGGCGCGAGGTGATGCCCGGGTTGTGCAGGATCAGCGACAGCACAGAGAAATCCACCGGCCGCAGGTCGTAGGGCGCCATCCGCTCGATGAACACCTCGATCACGGCCAGCGCGGCCCGCCGGGCGTTGTAGCCGAGCAGGCTCTCGAGGTAGCTGGTGTCGACCTGGTCGACGAAGGGAATGGGGTCGGTGGTGTTGCTCATCGGGCCATCAGGCGGGCTGGGACTCGGTTAGCGCGTGCAGCGTCGATTGTGCCTCGGCCTCCAGCATACCGATGCGCAGCTCGAACTCGGGCCAGATCCAGCGACGAAATGCTTCGGCCGGGCTTTGCCAGCGTCCGTGTCGGGCCGCAGGCACCCGGACGATGCGCGCCCAGGCCCAGCCCATCAGCAGCAGGGCGGTGGCGCGCAGGTAGTCGCCGGCCACCCGGTAGGGCGACTGGGCGTCGCGCGTGGCGGCTTCGGCCAGCAAGGCGGTGGTGGCCCGCAGGCGGCGCATGCCGGCCAACACCGGCGCATCGGCGCGCTCGTCGAGCTCGTCGAGCTCGCCGGCCAGGCGCTGGAACACCGCGGCCAGTGTGGCGCCGCCGTCGGGCAGCACCTTGCGCACCAGCAGGTCGATCGCCTGGATCTCGTTGGTGCCCTCGTAGATCATGGCCACGCGGGCGTCGCGCAGCACCTGCTCGATCCCCCATTCGCGGATATAGCCGTGGCCGCCGAACACCTGCAGGCAGTCGCTGGCGCCATGGAAGCCCTGGTCGGTGAACGCGGCCTTGAGCACCGGCGTGAGCAGGCCGCACCACTGCTGGGCCGCTTCGCGCCGCGCGGCGTCGGGGTGGCCGCGGGCCAGGTCGAGCTCGATGCCGGTCTGGTAGGCCAGCACGCGCCCGGCGTCGATCCAGGCCTGCTGGGTGTCCAGGATGCGGGCGATGGCCGGATGGCCCTCGATGGCGTCGGCCGGCTGGGTGGCAGCGCGCGGACCCGGCACCCGCATCTGGCGGCGCTCGGCGGCATAGCCGCGCGCCAGCTGCAGCGCGGCATCGAGCAGGCCGATGCCCTGCAGCGCCACATGCAAGCGCGCCGCGTTCATCATCAAGAACATGGCGGCCAGGCCGCGATTCGGATCGCCGACCAGCCAGCCGGTGGCTTCGTCGAAGCGCATGGCGCAGGTGGGGCTGCCGTGCAAGCCCATTTTTTCCTCGATGCGATCGCAGTGCACGCCGTTTCGGGCGCCGCCTGGCAGCAGCTTGGGCACCAGGAACAGGCTCAGGCCCTTGGGGCCGGCGGGCGCATCGGGCAGGCGCGCCAGCACCAGGTGAATGATGTTGCCGGTGAGGTCGTGCTCGCCGCCGGAGATGAAGATCTTGCTGCCGCTCACGCGGTGGCTGCCGTCGGTCTGCGGCGTGGCGCGGGTGCGCACCAGGCCCAGGTCGCTGCCGGCCTGTGGCTCGGTCAGGCACATGGTGGCCAGCCACTGGCCGCTGGCCAGCTGCGGCAGATAGGCGGCCTTCAGCGCCTCGCTGCCGTGGTGGCGCAGGCATTCGTAGGCGCCGTGCAGCAGGCCGGGCGCCATGGTCCAGCCATGGTTGGCGGCGCTGAGCCACTCGTACAGGATGCCCTCCAGCACCCACGGCAGGCCCTGGCCGCCGTCCTCGGGTGCGCAGGCCAGCGCGGGCCAGCCGGCTGCGTGGAAGGCCTGGTAAGCCTCGCGGAAACCGGGCGGCGTGGTCACCGCACCTCCCTCGAAACGGCAGCCCGGCGAGTCGCCCGCCGCACGCAGTGGCGCGACCACCCCTTCGACGAAGCGCGCGGCTTCCTCCAGCACCTGCGCCATCAAGGCGGGGTCGGCCGAGTCGGCCCCCGCGGCCGGTCGCAGCTGGGCCGGCGCATCCAGCACCTCCACCAGGATGAAGCGCGAGTCCGCGAGGGCGGGGCGGTAGTGCATCGCGGATCAGGACTCGGCGGTGAACCCGATCTTCTTGATCAGCGGTCCCCAGGCCTTGGACTCGGCCTCCTGCCAGCGGGCCATCTCCTCGGGCGTGCTGCCATGCGGGATCAGGCCGACCACGGTCAGGCTGTCGATCACCATCTTGTCCTTGAGGGCCGCGTTGATGGCGGCGTTGGCGGCATCGATGATGTTGCGGGGCGTGCGCGCCGGTGCGTAAAAGCCGAACCACTCCTCGGTGGTCAGCTCCGGAAAACCCTGCTCGGCGAAGGTGGGCACGTCGGGCACATAGGGCGAGCGCTTGGGGCCGGAGGTGGCCAGGATGCGCAGCTTGCCGGCCTTGGCATTGGCGATGAAGTCGCCGTGCGGGGTGACCATGGCCGCGATCTGCCCGGCGACCGTGTCGGTGACGCCCGGGACCGAGCCGCGATAGGGCACGTGACGCAGCTCGGTGCCGGTGTTGATGCCCAGCAACGCGCCCAGGAAGTGCGGCGTGGAGCCGGCGCCGGGCGAGCCGTAGCTGGCCTGCGAGGGATTGGCCTTGGCCCAGGCCACGAAGTCGCGCACCGTCCTCACGCTGGCCGGCACCATCGGGCCGACGGCCAGGCCGTGCTGCATGATCGCGCCGATCGACACGGGCGCGAAATCCTTGGGGTCGTAATTGAGCTTGCTGTAGATGTAGGGGTAGTTGGCCAGCGCCGACACCTGGGCCAGCGCCAGCACCGAGCCGTCGGCCGGCGAAGACTTGAGCTGCTCCAACGCGATGCGCCCGCCCGCGCCCGGCTTGTTCTCGACGACGGCGGCATTGCGGGTGTAGGCCGAGCCGGCCATCTTCTCGCCCACCCGGCGCGCCACGCTGTCGCCGGAGCTGCCGGGCGGAAAGCCATAGAGGATCTTGACCTGCTCGATCGCCTGGGCGAGGGCGGCCATGGGGAAAGCGCCCATCGCGGCGAGCGAAGCGGCGGACTGGATGAAATGGCGGCGAGTTGTCATGTTGTCTTCTCCTGGTTGAACTTCTGTCATGGTGGTGAACTGTTGCGTGAGGCGCTCACCTCGGCGCCATGCGCAAGGCGCCGTCGAGGCGGATGACTTCGCCGTTGAGGTGGCCGTTGGTCACGATGTGCGCGGCCAGCTCGGCGAACTCCTCGGGTTTGCCCAGGCGCGGCGGAAACGGGATGGACGCGGCCAGCGACTGCTGCACGGCCTCAGGCAGTTCCTTGATGAGTGGCGTGGCGAACAGGCCGGGCGCCACGGTGCACACGCGGATGCCGTGCTGGGCCAGGTCGCGCGCCATGGGCA
>JAZKDA010000179.1:0-4725 GCA_040387815.1 Pseudomonadota bacterium
CCCACCCCGGCCGCCGGCCGATGCCCACCAAGTCCGGCCTGTCCTGGTCCGCCATCCACGCCGCAAGACTTCCGGCAAAGCGGTGCCTTCGCGCAGCCAACCCGCAAGTGCGTAGGGGCCCCTTCTTGCGCTGCAGCTCGCTGTGGGCAGTGGCCGGTAAAATCGGCTCACTTTCGGCCCCCGACGGCCAACATGCGCAGGTTTTGCGCTCACACCCATGCTCTATCCCCAGGAATTCGACGTCATCGTGGTCGGTGGCGGCCATGCCGGCACGGAGGCCGCCTTGGCCGCGGCCCGCATGGGCTGTAGCACGCTGCTGCTCAGCCACAACATCGAGACACTCGGGCAAATGAGCTGCAACCCGTCCATCGGCGGGATCGGCAAGGGCCATCTGGTCAAGGAGGTCGATGCGCTGGGCGGCGCCATGGCCATTGCCACCGACGAGGCCGGCATCCAGTTTCGCATTCTCAACAGCTCCAAGGGGCCGGCGGTGCGCGCCACCCGCGCCCAGGCCGACCGCATCCTGTACAAGGCCGCCATCCGCACCCGGCTGGAGAACCAACCCAACCTCACCCTGTTCCAGCAGGCGGTCGACGACCTGATGGTGGAGGGCGACCGGGTCGTCGGCGCCGTCACCCAGGTCGGCATCCGTTTTCGCGCTCGCACGGTCGTGTTGACGGCCGGTACCTTTCTGGACGGCAAGATCCACGTCGGGCTGAACCACTATGCGGCGGGGCGTGCGGGCGATCCGCCGGCGGTGTCGCTGTCGGCGCGACTGAAAGAGCTCAAGCTGCCGCAGGGCCGGCTGAAAACCGGCACGCCACCGCGGCTCGATGGCCGCACCATCGATTTTTCCAAGTGCGAGGCGCAGCCGGGCGACCTGGACCCGGTGCCCGTGTTCAGCTTCATGGGCCGCGCGCAGATGCATCCGCGCCAGGTGCCGTGCTGGATCACCCACACCAACGAGCGCACCCACGACATCATCCGCTCGGGCTTTGACCGCAGCCCCATGTTCACCGGCAAGATCGAAGGCGTGGGGCCGCGCTACTGCCCCAGCGTGGAGGACAAGATCAACCGCTTCGCCGGCAAGGACAGCCACCAGATCTTCCTGGAACCCGAAGGCCTGACCACCCACGAGGTCTACCCCAACGGCATCTCCACCAGCCTGCCTTTCGACATCCAGTACGCGCTGGTGCGGTCCATGGCGGGGCTGGAGAACGCGCACATCCTGCGGCCGGGCTACGCCATCGAGTACGACTACTTCGACCCCCGGGCGCTCAAGAGCAGCTTCGAGACGCGCCAGATCGCCGGTTTGTTCTTTGCCGGCCAGATCAACGGAACCACCGGTTATGAAGAGGCGGCGGCGCAAGGCCTGTTTGCCGGCATCAACGCGGCCCTGCAGTGCCGCGGCGAGCCGGCCTGGCTGCCGGGCCGGGACGAGGCCTACCTGGGTGTGCTGGTCGACGACCTCATCACCAAGGGCGTGACCGAGCCCTACCGGATGTTCACCAGCCGGGCGGAGTTTCGCCTCCAGCTGCGCGAGGACAATGCCGACATGCGCCTGACCGAGGCCGGGCGCCGGATGGGGCTGGTCGACGATGCGCGCTGGGAGGCCTTCAGCCGAAAGCGCGATGCTGTTTCACGTGAAACCGAGCGCCTGAAGTCGACCTGGGTCAACCCGCGCAACCTGCCGGCGGGGGAGTCCGAGCGTGTGCTCGGCAAGGCCATCGAACACGAATACAACCTCGGTGACCTGTTGCGCCGGCCCGGCGTGAGCTATGAAGCTCTGGTCGGGATGGACGGCGGGCGCATGGCCGACCCGGCTGTTTCACGTGAAACGCTGGGCCAGCACTACGACACCGTGGTGGAGCAGATCGAGATCGCGGCCAAATACTCGGGCTACATCGACCGCCAGCGCGACGAGGTGGAACGTGCTTCGCACTACGAGAACTTGCGTCTGCCAGCCGAGCTGGACTACCTGCAGGTGACCGCACTGAGCATCGAGGTGCGACAGAAGCTGGCGCGCCAGCGGCCGGAGACACTCGGGCAAGCGTCCCGCATCTCGGGCGTGACCCCGGCGGCGATCTCGCTGCTGCTGGTGCACTTGAAGAAGAGCAAGTTCAAGGGCTTTGTCGACGCGGCCAATCAGGCCGGACCCCAGGCCGCATGAGTGCCGACCCACGGCCGTTGCGCGACGACCTGGTCGCGGGCCTGGCGACTCTGGGCCTGGCGCTGACTGAGATCCAGGTTAACCAGCTGCTGGACTACCTCGCCCTGGTGCAGAAGTGGAACCGCGTCTACAACCTCACGGCCGTACGCGATCCGCGGGAGATGCTTACCCACCATCTGCTGGACAGCCTGGCGGTGGTCGGGCCGCTGCGACGGCAGGCCGCCGGCCAGGCGCTGCGCGTGCTGGACGTCGGTTCGGGGGCGGGGTTGCCGGGCGTGGTGCTGGCGATCTGCTGCCCGCAGTTTCAGATTGACTGCGTGGACACGGTCGCCAAGAAGGCGGCGTTCATCCAGCAGGCGGCGGTTACGTTGAAACTGCCCCATCTGCGGGGGCTGCACGATCGGGTTGAGAAGCTCGCCGGGCCGTACGACGTGGTCTGTTCCCGGGCCTTTGCGTCGCTGGCCGATTTCGTCGCCTGGTCGGGCGGGGCGCTGGCAGGGCAGGGGGTGTGGATGGCGATGAAGGGCAAGCACCCGGCTGACGAGATCGCCGCGTTGCCGTCTGGGGTGGCTGTGTTTCACGTGGAACCCTTGGAGGTTCCAGGTTTGGATGCGCAGCGGTGCCTGGTCTGGCTTCGCAAGGTCTTGGCTTAGAGCTTCCGTGGGTGGGTGGGTGGCTGACTGGCGGGCGGACCCGGACAGGCCTGACTTGGTGGGCATCGGCCGGCGGCCGGGGTGGGTCGTTCTCTGTCCATCTCGCGGGCGCCTGCCCGTGCACACCGCCGCCACCGCATCAACACCACCACGAAACGCCCGCTCTGTGGCAACCGCGAATCGTCCGGCGCCCGACCCACCCCAACCACCAGCCTCCTCGCTGAGTTGGCTTACACCTGCAATGAAATCGGGGTCCGGTCTCCGGCTCGGGCGCCAAGTCAGCCACTTGGAGGTTGGACGGTGGGGGTGCCCGACCCACCCCCACCGCCGGCCTCGTCGCTGCGCTACTGGAGGCCTGCAACGAAGGACTCGGGGCATTTCGCTCGCGCGCCGAGGCGTCACTTCAAGGGTCGACGGTTGGGGTGTCCGGGCGCCGGACGATTCGCGGTTGCCACAGAGAGTGTGCGAGGTTGCGGTGTTGACGAGGTGATGTTCGAGGACCCGGGATGGCGCCCGCGAGATGGACAGAGAACGGGCACCCCGGCCGGCGGCCCGTGCCCCACCAAGCTGCGGATCAACTTCAGCGCGCGAGTCGCGCCGCTTGGCGGTGGCGGTGTTTCACGTGGAACCATTGAAGCCCCGGCTTTGGTGCGGGGTCGCGTCTGGTTGGGTAGCGGAAGGTCTCGGCCAAGGCGTGGTCTTGGCGGCGCAAAGGGGGAGGCTGGCTTGGTGGGCATCGGCCGGCGGCCGGGGTGGGTCGTTCTCTGTCCATCTCGCGGGCGCCTGCCCGTGCACACCGCCGCCACCGCATCAACACCACCACGAAACGCCCGCTCTGTGGCAACCGCGAATCGTCCGGCGCCCGACCCACCCCAACCACCAGCCTCCTCGCTGCGTTGGCTCACGCCCGCAGTGGAATGCCGGGTGCGGGTGCGGGTGCGGGACAGAGAACGGGCACCCCGGCCGGCGGCCCGTGCCCACCCGCTGCGACTGGGTGCAGCGGCACGGAAAATCCGTCTGAGGAAATCCCGCACAGCCTTCAGAAAAACCGCCCCGATCCAAGCGATAGTCGCCAGTGACGTCAACCCGCACAGCCACACGCAAACCCCTGAATGAAGCCATGAACTGCCGCCTAGCCTGCGGCGCCTGCTGCATCGCACCGTCGATCACCTCGCCCATCCCTGGCATGCCTCAGGGCAAGCCCGCCGGCGTGCGTTGCGTGCAGCTTGATGCCCAGCAGCGCTGCCAACTGTTCGGCGACCCCCGAAGGCCGGCGGTCTGCGCCGGGCTGGCGCCCTCCCCCGAAATGTGCGGGGCGTCGCGCGAGCACGCCCTGCTGTGGCTCCAGCGACTCGAATACGCCACCGCGCCAGGCGCGTGCCAAAGCGGCTAGCATGGTGAACTCCACAGGCATCACGCGCCCTTCATGAAACTTTATTACTCACCCGGTACCAGCGCTCTCGCTCCGCACATCGCCCTGTGCGAGTCCGGCTTGGCCTTCGAAGCTGTCCTGGTCAACCTGAAAACCCATCAACTGCCCGACGGCTCCGACTATCACGCCATCCACCCGCTGGGCTATGTGCCCCTGCTGGAGCTGGACGACGGTGAGCGGCTGCATGAAATCGCCGCCATCGTTCAATACGTGGCCGACCAGGTGCCCATCGGCAAGCTGGCGCCGGCCAACGCAACCCTGCCCCGCTATCACTTGCAGGAATGGCTCAACTTCGTCGGTACCGAACTGCACAAGGGTGGCTACACACCCCTGTTCAACCGCGCGGTTCCCGATGAGGTCAAGCCCGTCTTCCGCGACCGCCTGATCTCGCGCTACCAGTGGGTCAACGCCCAGCTGCAAGGCCGCAACTATCTGCTGGGCGAGCAGTTCAGCGTCGCCGATGCCTACCT